>DAISZP010000206.1:0-9670 GCA_036824745.1 Luteolibacter sp. | reverse complement strand
GACATCGTCTATTGCGCGGGCTTGTTCGACTACCTCTCACAGCGGGTTTGCCAGCGACTGGTGGACTTGTTCTGCCGCATGGCGAAACCCGGCGGACTGGTCATCGTCACCAACGTGGCCGCCTCCAATCCACGCAAGGCGTGCATGGAATACCTGATGGAATGGAACCTGATCCATCGCAGCGAGGAGGAAATGAACGATTTGATCCCACAGGGCCTCCCCATCAAACGCTCCGAGGTGAAGGCCGATGCCACAGGAGTGAACCTGTTCCTCGAAATCGAGCTGGCCGATGCCTGATCCCGTCCAGTCATTGAGTATTCAGAACGATGCCAAACTGCGGCAGGCGTTCCAGGAATACGAAAAGCGGGTGGGCATCCCCACCGCGAGGCGCGCGACGCTCATCGTCGGCGCCTTCGTGCTTGGCGGCACGGTGATGGATTGGCAGGTCTTCCCGGATTTCATCTGGCCGTTTCTGCTCATCCGCGCGGTCTGCACCTTGATCCTGATCGGTGTCTATCTGGCACTGGGCGCGTGGCCCACCACGAACAAGATGAACTTGTTCTCGTATGCGATCGCCCTGCCGCCGATCATCGCGATCTGCATCATGATCACCGCCACGGGAGGCGAGAAATCCAGCTACTACGCCGGTCTGAACCTCGTCCTCGTGGGGCTCTCGCTGCTCTGGCGCTGGTCGTTTCTGAACTCTCTGGCGATGGTATTGATCACGCTGGGAGCCTATTATCTGAGTGTGGCTCTGGCCACGGGCCCGCTGGTGATCTCGGCGCTGGTGAACAACAGCTGGTTCCTGCTGGTGACGAGTGTTTTCGTGATCGTCGGGAATTTCTTCTACGAACGCCTGCGTTTCCAGGAATTCAGCCTGCGCACCGAAGTGGAGCGCTCACGCGGCCTGCTGGAATCCCAGAATCGCCAGCTCAGCGAGCTCGACGAAGCGAAGACCCGCTTCTTCGCAAACATCAGCCACGAACTCCGCACGCCGCTCACCATCATGCTCGGCATCACCGAGCGCCTCAAAAACGTGCTCTCCAGCCAGCCGCACGATGCAGGCATCCACGAAATGACGTCGATGCTCGAGCAAAACGGCCTGCGCTTGCTCAAGCTGATCGATGACTTGCTGGACCTCGTTCGTTTCGACACGGGCCATGCCGACATCAGCCGGCTGAAAACGCCGATCTCCGCGCACATCGAAGGCCTGCTGCGCTCGCTGCGCCACCTGGCGGAACAAGACCGGGTGGCATTGCTCTGGGACTGCAAGTCGGAGTCGGAATCCATCATGCTGGATCGCGACAAGTTCGACAAGATCCTGCTCAATCTGGTCATCAACGCCATCAAGTTCACCCCTTCGGGCGGTTCGATCGAAGTGAAGGTGAACGCCGTGGACAACCATCTAACACTAACGGTGGAGGACACCGGAGTCGGCATTCCGCCCGACGTGTTGCCGCGGATCTTCGAACGTTTCTGGCAGGTGGACACCTCGTCCACCCGCAAGTTCCAAGGCGCGGGCATCGGTCTGGCATTGGTCCGCAGCCTCACGGAAGCCATGGGCGGCCGGGTCAAGGTGGACAGCCAGCTTGGCCACGGAACCACCTTCACCGTCGAGCTTCCCGCCGAGGCCGCCGACATGGATGCCTCCCTTCCAGTCGAGAAAACCGACGCAGAGCATCCCCTGCAGGACGGAGGAAACATCGCCCAACTCCACCGCAAGGCCGCGATGTCGATCCCCGGAAAAGTCACGTCGCGCGGCCCGAACCCGATCCAGATGGCAGGCCCCCTGCCCGCGCCGCTCATCGGGCGGCCCAGTGGAGCCCGTCCCTTGGTCCTGATCGCGGACGACGAGCCGGACATCCGTCGTTTCCTTCGCATGCAGATGGAAAACGTGGATGTCATCGAAGCCAGCGATGGAGCGGAGGCCTTGGAACTCGCAAAACTCCGCCGCCCGCAGCTCGCGTTGCTCGACCACATGATGCCGGAGATGGACGGCGTGGAAGTTTGCAAAAACATCCGCGAGGGCCACAGCACACGCGGCATCGCCGTGATCATTCTAACCGCCCGCGCCGACGAGCAAACCAAGCTCTCCGCCCTCCAGGCCGGAGCCAATGATTTCCTCACCAAGCCGTTCTCCACCGCGGAACTCGCCCTGCGCTTGGAAAACCAGATCGCCATGGCACGCATCCGCCGGGAAATGGCGGACCTCAATACCGAACTCCATGCCGCCCTCGAGCAGATCAAGGAAAATGAAGTCCTGATGATCCGCAACGAAAAGCTCTCCGCGCTCGGCCGGATGAGCGCGGGCATCATTCACGAGATCAACAATCCGCTCAATTACGCCAGCGCCGGCATCCACGCCCTCGCGACGTTCACCAAAGTCCTCCCTTCCGATGAGCAAACCGATTTCCTGGACATCCTGAAGGACATCCGCGAAGGAGTGGAACGGGTTTCTCAAATCGTCATCGACCTGCGGAAATTCACCCGCGAGGAGAAATCCGCGTCGGACGATGCCGACCTTGTCGAAATCATCACCCGCTCCCGCCGGATGGTGAGCCATCAGGTGAAGGATCTCGATTTCCAACTGACCATCCCCGACGTCGCGCTCATCCGCGGCAATCCCAACCAACTCGTCCAGGTTTTCATCAATTTCTTCCAGAACAGCATCGACGCCATCCAGATGCGGCAGGCCGAAATGGGCGGGGAGCCGGGAAAAGTCGAAGTCCACATCGAACCCGCCGGGGAAGGCTGGCAGATCACCATCCAGGACAACGGCATCGGCATCCCGCCGGAAAACCTGCCGAAGATCTTCGATCCCTTCTTCACCTCCAAGGACGTCGGAAAGGGCATGGGACTCGGGCTTTCCATCACCCATCAGATCCTGCAAGCCCACAAGGCCCGCATCGATGTGGACAGCCGGCCCGGCGAATTCACCCGGTTCCGCATCATTTTCCCAAAACCCAGTTATGGCGAGGAACCCGATCCGGAATCCGTTCTCGACCAAAGCGCCTGAATCCTCCACTCTCCCACCCAACAGACTGATACATCACACACTCCGCACCTGATACCATGAGCAACGAAATCGACGACTACGACTATCAGCGCTACGCCATCCTTTTCGTGGATGACGAAGCCAACACCCGGAAGTACTTCAAGCGTCTTTTCAGCGAGAAATTCCGCATTCTGGAAGCGGAGGATGGTGTTGAGGCTCTCAGGGTCTTCCGCGAGCATGCCAACGAGATCGGCATCATCGTGACCGACCAACGGATGCCGAATGAAACCGGTGTCGGGTTTCTATCAAAAATCGCCGAGGACTATCCGGATATCATCAAGATCCTCTCCACCGCCTACTCGGACATTGATGCGGCGATCGGCTCCGTCAACCAAGGCGGCATTTTCCGTTACATGACCAAGCCATGGGACATCCCGCAGTTGGAAGTCACATTGCGCCGGGCCATGGAATTCTTCACGGTGAAACGGGAGCGCGACGCGCTCCTCGGAGCCAAAATGCAGGCCATGGGCAACGTACTCCTCTCCTGCCGCCTCGCCGCATTCGCCCTCGCCCCCGTCTGCTCGGGAACTCCGAGCAAACGCGCCGCCGAAGCCGTGGCATCGTTCATCCAGACAGGAGTGGCTGGAAAACGCAGGGCATCGAATGACAACGAAGATTTCCGTTCTCCGCAATGGAACCACCTCCACGCGAGGCAGGTCGCACTCGCCAGTGGTTTGGAGACCCGCCTCCCCCAGGCTCTCGCAGCAAGTGATCTCACCGCAAGAACCGCGGCCTTGAAAGAGGCGCTGGAAGAAGCGGGTGCCACATCGGCCGTCCTGACCACCGGCGATGCCTCCACGCGGATTTCCAGCCCGAATGACCCCACTTCCTCTCTGGTGGATACCCTGCTCGGCCGCTTGGATGACGCTTCTCTCACCAAGTCCGCGATCCACACACTCGCCGCTTACATGGCGGTTTACGATGCAGGCGGCGTCATCCGCCGAATCCGGGGCGAGGGCATCACGCTGGAAATCACCCAACTCACCACTCCGCCCAAAGAGAGCTCGCCGGGAACCGAAACCGCCAAATGGTTGATTGATGACGACCTGCTGATTTCCGCAGCCCTTGGCTTGATCTAAGAAAGTCAACAAGTTACAGCTTCAACGCGGTGTCCTCTCGGGCACCGCGTTTTTTATGCCCTCCCACGCAAATAATCTAAAATTTATTTCACGAATTCGGTGATTTTTTAAAAGAATTGACAATTCATGCTCTTTGATTTCTACTCTGCGCCGCCTCCCCGGGGCAAGACATCCCTATATCCCCAAAACCATTGTGAAACGCCGAGACGTTGAAATCATCCAGAAGGACGGGAGAATCCTCGTGTTTCTCGCCAGGGAGCCGATGCCCCTGTCGCTAAGCCAAATTGCGCGCGAAGGCGAATACCGGATGTCGAAACTCTGCGACCGCATCGGCGTTTCCGAGCGCCATCTCCGCCGGGTTTTCGAGGAAGGACTCGGCATCAGCCCCAAGGAATGGTTGCGCCAGGAACGAATGGTCGCCGCGCGAAACCTCCTCCGCCATGGATCCTCCATCAAGGAAGTGGCCATCGATCTCGGTTTTTCAACTTCCAAGATGTTCTCAAGGGACTTCCAAATCTTTTACGGTCTGCGTCCCACGGATTTCCAACGCAAGGAATCCGCCTACATTTTCAAGGCCATCGCCTGAACGGTGTTTGTGCGGCATTCAGGTCATGCGGAATACCCTCATGACCTTTTTGTGAAGCGGCGTCATCACCGCCGGCATCCAGCGGGCGACGACCCACAACAAGCGGGCGGTCCAAGGAAAGACGATGGTTTTTCCACCTTTCATGAGTCCACTCAAGAGATGAGAGGCCGCTTCGTCAGGCGTCATCATCTTCACCGGCATGTCCTTGATGACCTCATCGCGATCCGCTCCCATGATCCGGTCCTGGGCGAAAATTCCGCTATCGATGTAGCCGGGACAAGCGACTGAAACCTTCACGCCCCAGTGGGCTGCTTCCACGGCAAGGGATCGGGAAAGTTCCAGAACCGCCGCTTTCGATGCCGTGTAAGCGGAGGCGGTCGCATATCCCGTCGCACCGGCGATGGATGCTGTGTTGATGATCCATCCCCCGCCCTGGCGGATCATGTGCGGATAGATGAGGTGGATTCCATGCACCACGCCCATCAGGTTGATGTCGAGAAGCCACTTGTGCCGCTCGAAGGGAATGCGCTGCATTTCGCCCAGCAGGGTGACTCCCGCGTTGTTGAACAGGAAATCCACCCGTGGGGAGGACGCAGTGATACGCCCGACCACATCCTGATAGGCCCGGAAATCCCGGACATCCAGCAGATGGGGAATGATCGACCCCTCCGGGCAGTCCTCGGAGATCAAGGTTTCGAGTCCGTCACGATTGGAATCGAGGGCGTGGACCGCGGCCCCCGCCTTGGCCAGCTTGAGCGCCAGCGAACGGCCGATGCCGGATGCGGCTCCGGTGAGCACGACCACCTTCCCTTGGAAGAACGTTTCGAGTGCCTGTGGATCGCTCATGGAATGCGGTGGAAGTCCCTAATGATTTTCCGGTGGATGAACCCGATCAGCCACGGCACGCGGGGTGCCAGCCAGGCAAGCGCCGAAGCGTAGAAGGGAAACACACCCTCGTTGCTGCCCGCCCGGGTGGAGCGGATGATACGGGCGGATGCATCCCGTGCGGAAAGCACGGGAAAACCCATGCCACCGATCATCTTCATCGTTTTCTCGTAGCTCGTGTTCCGGAACAGGGCGGTTTTGTAAATGTTGGTGTCCACATAGCCCGGCGAACAAAGATGCAGTCTCACCTGATAGACATTCGCCTCATGCACGAGGCTCCGGTAAACCCCTAACAACGCCGCCTTCATGGTGGCGTAAACCGTGGCCGTGGGATATCCGGTGTAGGCGGCCAGCGACGAGACGATGACGATCCGTCCCGCGCGGATCTCGGTCATGTTCCGGTAGAAGTGGAGGATCCACTGGACGGGCGCGAGCAGATTGGTGCGGTAGATCAGGTTCCAGTCTTCGATCAGGGTGTCCTTCACTTCACCGAACTCGGTGATGGCGGAAACCAGATAGAGTTCATCCACACGGACCGATGGAGGGAAATGTTTCTCCAGAAACGATGACGATTCCTCCAGATCGGAGAGATCCAGACTGACCACTTCGGCGGATGCTCCACGCTGCCTGACGAGTGTGGCGACTTCCTCAAGGCGCTCCGGGTTTCTCGCGATCAACCAGATCCGGCGGCCCGGAGAGGCGAGTTGGAGCGCCAGTTCGCGGCCGATTCCCGAACTGGCACCTGTGACGACGATGGTTTGATCGGCCGCCACGGAGGATCAGAAGTCCTGGGTCCAGGTGAACATCAAGGCGTTGTGACGGGACTCGTATTTGCCATTGGCGAGCGCGTTCACGCCAGCCGCGCCATCCACGGTCCGGTTGGAATATCCGAACTGATAGGCGAGCATCCAGCGGAAGTCCTCGCACTTGCGGCCGAAGCCGACGTTGAACCAATGACGGTCCGCATCCGCCACGCCGGGATTGTAGAAGGTATCCGGCTGGGCGCTCATGTTGTAATCATAACCCGCCGCGAAGATGTATCCATCCGGGGTCGTGTATGAGGCTCCGATTTCGTAGATGAAATTCGATTGCCACTCGAAGGGAACCGGCACCGCGGAAGTTCCCGGCACCGAAGAGGTTTGCAGGGTGAGGGTGTTGAGCTCATCCCAATTGAGCCACTCGACATTGGCTTCGATGTTCCAGCCGGGCGCGGGGCGATAGGAGTAACCACCGGCGATGCGCGCCGGAGTCATGAAATCCATGCTGGCGGAGGCATCATCCACGAGCACGTTGCTCTGGGTTTTCCCATCCAGATCAAACGAGGACTCCGTGCTGTAAACCAGGCCGAACGCGTGTTGTTCGTGCGGTTGCCAACGGACGCTCAACGATCCGGACAACGCGTAATCGTCACCTTCGTAGCGGAGGTAAGTTCCCGGCGCGCCGAGTCCTTGCTCGAGCATCAGATCCGTGTAGTTGAGGGAGGCGGAAGCTCCCACTGAGATGGTGTCCGTCACCTTGTAAGCCACCGCGGAGGTCGCGCTCAGGTAGGCCATGCGAACTTCCGTCACCACCGGGCTGAAGGGGGTATCCCTTCCCCAATCTGTGCCCAGACCGAAGGGGCTGTTGAGGCCGAATCCGAAACTCACCCGGTCGTTGAACGGCTGAACGTAATAAACCTGGGGAACCGCCTGAAGTTGGCTGTCCGCCTCGGAATTCGTGCCACCGGCATTGGTTTCATTGCCCAAAAGGATGGAGTAAACCCCCGCCTGCAGTTCGGGGCGCTCCAACTGGGTCATGCCCGCCGGGTTGTAGAACACCGCGGATGCCGAATCCGCGGTGGCCACGTAGGCATTGCCCCGCGCGGTTGCGAAGGTGTCCTGGTTCGGCAGATAATAACCCGCCGCCATCAATCCGGATGGCATGGAGAGCAACGCGAGGCCTGTGAGTTTTCGAAGTTTCATCTCTTTTGGTGGTGTTTTTGGAGAACCCGGAGCCGACACAACTCAAAATTTTCTAAAATATCAATAACAATTTACCAATCTGGGACATTCCACTGTCCAGCCTGATCATTTCCGGCTCTCGACCGGGCATCTGCGGCGGGTGACAAAAAGCTCGAAACAGCAACGGGCGGCATTCAGATTCGCCGCGATCCATCGCCGTTAGAAGTCCGGATTCTGGCAGGATTCCGGCATGACCTGAATCGGAAACGAACCATGCCCACCCTGGCGAATCCACTCGGACTGATCGCGCTGCTCGGAATCCCCGCGGTGCTGGCCATTCATTTCCTGCAACGGAAAGCGAAGGAACTTCCGGTTTCCACCCTCTTCCTGCTCGAGCACACCCGGCGGGAGGCGGCGAGCGGCAGGCGCTTTGAGCGGCTGATCCCATCGATTCCGCTGTGGATGCAGTTGCTGGCGGTGCTGCTTCTAACGTGGATCCTGGTGGAACCCCGTTACCGGAAATCCGGCAGCATCCAGAGGATCGCCGTCGTGCTGGACTCGTCCGCCTCGATGAGTGTTTTCAAACAAGATGCGATCCGCAAGCTGCGTGATTCCCTGCCCGCATTGCGCGGCGGTGCTTCGGAGATGCAGCTCACGGTTCTGGAGTCCCTGCCGAACCGGCCGCGAATCTACACCGGAGCATCGGTGGACGATCTCGAACAAGCCGTGAGAAACTGGGAGCCGTCGGCGGGACCGATCGATCCCACCCAGGCATTGCGTCTGGCGCGGTCGTTGGTTTCCAGGGATGGAAGCGTGGTTTATCTAACGGACACACCGGCGGCAAATCTGCCGTTCGAGGCGGACTTGATGGCGGTGGGCAGGTCCATCGAGAACGTGGGGTTCACCGGAGTCTCGTTCACGAAAGACCATGACACATTGATCTGGAGGGCGATGGTGAAAAACCACGGCAGCAAGGCCGCTGACCGGACCTGGGCGCTGCACGCCTCCACCGTCAGCACCCCCGCCCGGCCGCTGCATTTGGAACCGGGAGCGATGATCACGCTGCAAGCGGCGTTTCCCATCGACGCGAGCCACGTGCGGGTCGAGCTCTCGCCCGATTCATTTGTGTTGGACGACGTTCTGCCGATGGTCGCGCCGCGGCCGAAAACCTTGAATCTGGCGAATGCCACTTCCGCCAACTTCTCCGCGCTTTCCGGAAAGCTCATCCAGTCCCTCGAAGCGGTGGAAACAAGCGCCGATGCCACCGAGGCCGATCTCACGCTGGCGAGCTACAACCCGCTTGATCCGGTGCTGCCCGGTGGCAGCGCGTTTCTGTTAGTTGAGGATGAAACGAGGACCGGGAACTGGTTGAAAGGCGGCATCGTCGCGGAAAGCCACCCCTTGATGGACGGGTTGAACTGGCAGTCCCTGCTTGTGCGCGAGACGATCCAATTCGAACGCAAGCCGGAGGACCAGATTCTGCTTTGGCAGGAGAAGCGGCCCTTGATCCTGCTGCGTGAGGAAGGTGAAACACGCCGCCTGCTCATCAATTTCGACCCCAGCCTGTCCAATGCGGAGAAACAACCGGCCTTCGTGGTGCTCTTCCATCGATTCGCCGAGTCCATCCGCCAGCGCAAGATCGCCGCGGTGGCGGAGAACCTCGAAACCGGACAGTCTGTGGTGTTCGCGAGCCAAAAGGGCAAGCCCGTCGTGGTTACGGCGACGGATCCGAAAGGCGGATCGATTTCCCTAACAGGAAATGGCGCGGCGCTCAACGCCATCCGCACGCCCGGGTTTCAAACATTCAAACAGGAGGACAAGCCTCTTCTAAGCGCCGCCGTCCATTTCGGTGACCCGCGCGAGGCGGACCTCTCGAAGTGCGGAACCAACTCCGGCGAAACGTTTCTCGGCAAGTCCCGCATCGAACAACACAGCAAACCGGATCCGCTCTGGCGGACCTGGATCCTTCTGTTAGGCGGAGCCCTGCTGGTCGCGTGGAAGTATTCCGGCGGCAGAACATCCCCACTGGAGGCTGGAACTTGAGACGATCCCTAACATGAATTTCATCTCACCCGAGTATTTCCTCCTGATTCCCGCCCTGGCGCTCGCCGGGTGGTTCTGGCGG
>DAISZP010000205.1:0-9696 GCA_036824745.1 Luteolibacter sp. | reverse complement strand
AACATCCAGAGCATGGAAATCCAAGGCCACGCCGGAGTTCTAACAAGCTGCACCTCCTGCCACGGAACCATGCCCAACAACGTCAGCGGAGGTCCCCACGGAATGCATCCCACCGGCAGCTCCTGGGCGAGCAAACACAAGGACTACGGCAAGAGCAACTCCTGCCTCGCCTGCCACGGATCGGACCGCCGGAGCACGGTGCTTTCACGCTCGTTCACCGATCAGACCCTCACCGTCTCCAACGACGGAGTCACCCGCAACATCCAGCTCTTCCGCGGCGCGAACGTCAGTTGTTTCGTCTGCCACAAGCGCGAGAACAACGGCGGCATCGGCGGCGTCTTCAACTCCAACATCCCGCCGGTGGTTTCCAACCGGAATCTCGCCGCTTCGATCAACACCTCCGCGTCCGTCACGCTCACCTCCACCGATGCGAACGGCGGTACGCGCACGATGCGCATCGTGAGCCAGCCGCAGCACGGAGCGGTTTCTCTATCAGGTTCCACCGCCACCTACATTCCCGAACAGGATTTTTACGGACCGGATTCATTCACCTTCGCCGCGTTCGATGGCTTCGCGGATTCGAACCTCGGCACCGTTTCCGTCAACGTCAGCAACCCCGATGCGGCATCTAACAACCGTGACCACGACACGCTGCCGGATCTCGTCGAGTATGCGCTCGGGCTCTCGCCGGATTTTCCCACCTCCCCGCAATCCACCACGCCTTTCCTGAAAACGATCAGTGGGACCCAATACCTCACCCTGAGCATCCCACGTTATCCCGCGCCGTCGGATGCCAGTGTGATCGTCGAGTTTTCCTCGGACATGGTCACCTGGACGCCGGGCGTCGTCATCACCAACACCGCCTTTCTGCTAGAAGTCCGCGATTCCGACCCGGCAGCGGCTCATCGATCACGGTTCACACGGATCCGGGCCCTTAGGTGAACTTCGCTCACCATTTCCAAGCCACGCCCATTTCCGTGGCGATATCGTAGAGCCGCAGATCGCCGGTCCAGAGTTTCACCCCGCCGATGGCGACGGACGCGAGGATCTGGGCGTCGTTCCACTGGATGCCGCGGCCCCAGAGCTTGCGTGCTTCCACCATCTGCATCGTTTCCGCCTCGGTCGCAAGAGGAGGGCGGCCCAGGCGCGAAAGACTCCACAAGGCCTGCTGCCGGTCTTTCAGGCTCCCCATCGCCAGTTCCCCGACAACCAGAGGATGACTCAGAACCTCGCCGTCCTCCAGCAAGCGTTCCAGCATGGAATTCCGGGCGCGGAAATGCTTCACCCAGATGCAGGTATCCACCACGACCGGACTCATTGCGGTGCGTCTGCGACCTTGGTGGTTTCCATCCATTCCGGGCGGATCGTTCCCACGCCTCCCCGGCCCGGAATGTCAAAATCCGGCATGGTCCCGCCGAGCGCGATCAAGCGGCGGGCCGCCATTTTCCGGATGTAGGCGTCCAAGGTGAAGTTGATCAGCTTGGATTTGTCTGAAATCCCGCTGAACTCGGCGGCCTTGGAGACCAGCTCATCATCAATGGTCACAGTGGTTCTCACATCACCTGGATGCACCATCACCCCGCATCTTTCAAGCACATTTTTGATGCACTTTTCGGAATCAACCGGAATTTGCGCCCATGTTCGCTTCCCAGAACCCCTCCGGATCGCTAAACCAAAACCCGTGCTGCGTTCGCTGCGATTGATCGATTTCCGCTGCTTCCAAGCCCTCGACATTGAGGCGCCGGAGTCCGGAGCCATCTTGCTGGGATACAACGCGCAGGGAAAAACCTCGATTCTCGAGGCCATCTGCGTGCTGGTCCGCCTGCAGTCGCCGCGCACCCACCGCATGGGCGCGCTCGCCCGCTTCGGCAGTCCGG
This sequence comes from Luteolibacter sp., assembly GCA_036824745.1. Classification (GTDB taxonomy): domain Bacteria; phylum Verrucomicrobiota; class Verrucomicrobiia; order Verrucomicrobiales; family Akkermansiaceae; genus Luteolibacter. The sequence goes on along the minus strand of DAISZP010000205.1, from coordinate 7,819 downwards.
GTTTCGGCATCGCCGGAGAACCTTGGGGAAACGAACGCCAGGTGCGCCACTCGCGCGAGGGACTGTTCCTCAAAGTGGACGACGAATCCCGCGCCAGCAAACACGCCTATCTGGAGGACGGCGGACTCGTCGTCTGGATGGGAAACGAGGACCTCGAACTCATCCGCGGCCCCGGCGAGGGGCGGCGGCGCTATCTGGATTTCCTCGGCGCGCAGATCGACTCCCGCTACCGCCGCGCGTGGTCGCGCTACAAACGCGCCCTGCAATCCAAAAACCTTCTGCTCAAGGAAGGACGCCCGCGCGATGCCGAGATCCTGTCCTACGAGGAGATCATGGTCGAAAACGGCACCGTCCTGATGGAAACCCGCGCCCGCTTGTTAGATGAACTCTCCCCGCTCGCTGCCGAGGCGCAGCGCGTGGTCAGCGGCAAGGACGAACCGCTCACGCTGCAATACCTTCCCGGCAGCGGGCCGGACCTGCGAGAGTCCATGCTCCAGGCCCGCGAGCGTGAAACGAGGATGCGCCAATCCGTCGTCGGTCCGCACCGCGATGATGTTTCGCTGCGACTCCACGGCATGCCGGCATCCGAGTTCGCCAGCGAGGGCCAGCAGCGCACGCTCGCGCTCGCGCTCAAACTCGCCCAGGGCAGGGTGTTGGAGAACCGCGGCGGCCGCACGCCGATCTATCTGATGGACGACATCTTCGGCGAGCTCGATCCCCAACGCCGCAACGCGCTGATGAAGCACCTGCCGGAAACCGCGCAGAAATGGATCACCACCACCCACCTCGACTGGCTGAAGGAAACTGCGGAACTGCGGGACATCCGGCGTTTCACAGTGAGCGGTGGTGAATGCCATTAGCCTGTCTAACTTTCCGGCGGATATTTCTGGAGCTTGCGTTGGAGGGTGCGTCGCTCGATGCCGAGCCTGCGTGCGGTTTCGCTGATGTTTCCACCGCAGTCATGGAGCACGCGCTGCATGTGTTCCCACTCGACGCGGTCCAGCGAAGGGACCCGAGCATCGAACTCAGCCTGCGGCTGCTCGTTCGAGGAAACAGCGAACAAGGCCGCTTCGATTTGATTGCTGTCCGCTGGTTTCGAGAGATAATCCACGGCTCCGAGCTTCATCGCGTCCACGGCGGTGGCGATGCTGCCATATCCGGTGAGAATCAGCACGCGGATCTCCGGGAAACGCTCGCGAAGGTCACGTGCCACCATCAGCCCGCTTTCCTTCTCCAGCCTGAGATCCACCACCGCGCATTCGGGGCTGAACTCTTCCAGTTCGAGCAAAACTTCCTCACGACCGGGCGATGTCCTCACTTCATGTCCACGCCGCCGGAGCGATGAAGCGAGGCGCTCGCGGAACACCTCGTCGTCATCAACCACCAGGATTCGCTTTGACGGATGCGGTTTCATGAAACGGACTCCAACGATGGAAGCCTGAGTGTGACTCTGGTCGGATTTCCCGCCCCTGAATCGACCGCCAACCCGCCGCCGCAGTCCCTCGCGAAGGATTTCACCAAATAGAGTCCCAGTCCGAGTCCACCGTGTTTCGACTTCGTCGTGACCAGCGGTTCGCCGATGCGATCGACAAGCTCCGGTGGAAATCCCACTCCTTGATCAGTGACGCGGAATTCGCATTGCTCGCCGGAAATCGAAGCCTCAAGCAGAACCGGCGATTCAGCGGGCGAGGCCTCGGCGGCGTTCTTCACGAGAATGCCAAGGCATTGGAGCAGACGGCTGGTGGCAAACAACGGCCGCTTCGGGGATGGCACAACCCGCACCTCAAGCCGATCCCGGATCAAGTCGGGCAAATAGCCGGCAAGGAGCTCGCCGAGATGCTCCCAATCCAAGGGCTTCAGCGATTCATCCGGCGCGTGCCCCGCACTGCCGAGTTTTTCGATGATTTTCCTGCACCGTTCCACCTCCTGCCGGATGACTTTCGCATCCTCCTTGCAGCAGGAGTTTTCACACATGGTTCCCGCCAGATTCTCCAGATCCTGGCTCACCACGGCGATCGTCCCCAGCGGAGTGGCCAGTTCATGGGCGATGCCCGCCGCCAGGGTCGCCACCTCCATGGACCGTCGCGCCCGTTCGCCTTCCGTCCGTGCCATCTCGATCATCCGGCGGGAATGACGCAGGCCCGCGGTAAGGCGGCTGACGAAGTAGGCGATGCCGCATCCTGTTAGAACCATCCCAACCACCATGCCCTGAAGGTGCGCGGTCATGTCACTGCAACACGTGCTTCCTGTCGTGCTTTCCAACGGGTGATCCGAGGAAAACAAGGTCCAGAATCCCACGGTGCAGAGCGCCACCGTTCCCCAAGCCCCCCACGGGGGCAGCAGGATCACCGCCAGCGTCACATGGAGCAGATAGAACATCGTGAACGGATTGTGCGCTCCACCCGTGAAGAACAGCATCACCGTGAGCAGCACCACATCCATCGAGAGGATCATCGCCTTTGACCACGGAGGGCAGTTCCCACGACTCCTGCGGAAACCATCAAGGAGAAAGTTGCTGATCACGATCACCGCGATGCAGCAGGAAAGAAGCGTGGCCGGCAGGCGGATGTGCAGGCCCAGCGAGACGATCACGCTGACAAGCGCGTATCCGAAAGCGGCGATCCAACGCAGGCGGATCAACCAGTGAAGGCCTAACAGGCTTTCGGATGTTTGATCGGTTCCTGAACTCATTTCCCCGGCGATTCAGACAGGCCGGATCGAGTTTTCCGAGTGGGAAATGACACGGATCTGCGGCGATTTGACGCATTCCCGGATGGAGCCGCGGCCCGTTAGCCTTCCCGTGCAATGAAAATCTCCTCCTCGCTTCTCGTCCACGGTTTCCTCACCATCGCATCCCAAGCCGCGCTGATCACCGCGGTCCCCGGCCCGGACGACCAAGGCGGCATGATCATGCCGATGGTCACCATCACCGCAAGCGCCGGAACTGGAAGCAATCCCACCGCCGGAACGGTCAACATCAGCTTCAATCCCACATCCACGCCGGTTCTCCAGTCACTCCAATCTTGGAGTCCGGGCGATTGGTTCGATGAGACGGCGGCCTGGAAAAACGACATCGGGTCCCCCGCCGGCGTGGGTGGCACACCGATGGTCAGCTCCGGCAACGGCGGTCTGTTCAACAACCAGTATGGATTCATGTTCATGTCGATGAGCAACATGATGATGGCCGCCATTCCCGCGGGGAACTCGCTGGCCATCCGTCTCGATTCAGTTTCATCCGCCTCCCTGAAGTCCTTCAACTACGGCAACGCCTCGAACCGCTGGGATCAGGTCTTCGACGGTGTGAATTCCCAAGTGCTGTGGAACGGCAGCATGTGGCACAACTACTTCACCCTGCCGGACACCGCGGCCCCGGGAAACTACAGCGCCACCTTCGAGATCTTCATTGCCAGTTCGGAATTTGCGGGTGGCACCGGCTTCGCCCAATACGATCCAGCGGCCCTCGCCGCCGCGAAGAACACCAACTTCACCTCCGCATACGTCACTTACAACTGGACCGTCGTGCCGGAGCCATCGTCCCTCGCCTTGTTAGGACTTGGAGCCGCATGTCTCGTCGCACGCCGCCGCCGTTGAGCCATGATCGCGAACGGCAACGCCAAGCGAACCTCTCCGCGCCACAAGAGCCTCCCCGGTTTCACCCTGGTGGAGCTGCTGGTCGTCATCACGGTGATCATCGTGTTGGCGGCGGTTTCCTTCAGCCTCGCGGGCTCCTCCATCCGCAAGGCCAGAGCCGTCCAATGCGGTGCCGTCCTCAAAGGACTCGGCGGGGCCGTGTTGCTTTACACCCAGGATCACAATTCACGTTTCCCCCGCAGTTTCCACAGCGCCGGGGCCCATCGCGAGCCCGGTTGGGCGGCATCCATCGCTCCCTACCTCGGCATCTCCGAGGAACGGATCGAGAACGATTGGAAAAGGGTCTTCAATGAACAATTCCGCTCGCCTTCCGACGATTCCACCGATCCCAACATCTACAGCTACGCCCTCAACGTGCACTTCGAACTCGATCCCGACGGGGACGATTACAAGGGCAGCCCGGCGACCTGGCATTTCCTCCATCAGGTTTCCGCGCCGGAAGCCACCGTGATGATGGCGCAGACCCGTCCTGTTAGCTTCGGCGACCACCTCATGTGCCACCAATGGTCCGGCATCAAGGCCGCGAAGAACGCCCTGAGCCACGACATCCACGACGGCAAGGCCAACTACCTCTTCGCGGACGGCCACGTGGAGCTGATCAAGGTGGAGGAAACCATCGACCCGTCACGAAAGCTGAACCGCTGGAATCCCTCGCTGGCGAGGTGACAGGGCATCATTTCCCTCGTCATGAGAACAAGCAACGCATAGACAGCTTGCTTGATGGACTTCCGCGATCATGAAATCAACCGCTCGTGGACTGACGAAGAGAAGGTCGAATTGCTCCGGCTGATGTCACGCGTCCGGCGTTTCGAGCAGGCATGCATCAAACTCTATCAGTCCGGCAGGATCACTGGCTGGCTGAACCTGAGCATCGGCCAGGAATCGATCGCCGCCACCGCGCGCGGACTCATGGGACCGATGGACCACTCGATCAGCGGCACCCGCGGAATCGGTCATGCGATCGCCGCGGGCATTCCGTTGTTCCGCTGCGCCGCGGAACTCATGGGATTGAAGTCGGGTTGTTCCAAAGGCAAGGGCGGCATGCATTCGTTTTACAATCCGGGGCGCGGCCACTGGGGCTGCCATGCCATCGCGGCGGCGCAGACACCACTCGCCGCAGGACTCGCCTTTGCCATCAAACAACGGGGCGAGCGGGGCGCGGCGATTTGTTTCCTCGGCGATGGGGCCGTGAACCAGGGAGTCTATCATGAATCCCTGAATCTCTCCGCGTTGTTCGAACTTCCCGTGGTTTACGTGATCGAAAACAACGGATTCTCCATGGGCACTTCGGTGGATCGTTCATCGAGTTTCACCGGTTCCCTTGCGAAACGCGCCGAGGCCTACGGCATCCGATGGGATCGCATCACCGATCAGGATCCCTACGAGATCCGCGCGAGACTCCACCCGGCGCTCGAACGCGCCCGCAACGAGCACCTCCCCTCCGTGATCGAGATCGAAACCTGCCGCTATCACGGATTCACCCTTTCGGATGCGAATCACTGGCTCTATCAGTCCAAAGCATTCGTCAAGGAACGCAATACCAAGCGCGATCCCCTTTCCTTGTGGAGGAACCATCTGATGGAATCCGGTGTTCTGGATGAAACCGGACTGGAACGTTTGAATGCGGAGATCGCGAACGAAATGCTCAATTCCATGATCTCAGCCCATCATGGAGAATTCCCCACCACGGAGGATCTGCTGCATGACGTCTATTGGGAAAGCGACCACCAGACTCCGGCCTCAGGGATCGGCACTCATTTCTTCGGCGATCCGCGGTAATCGCGCCACCGACTCGGCATCCATTTCATTCCCCGGAATTCCCGCCCGTGACCGAAAGTCCCTTGGTCACGGACGGGTATTCGGGAACATCGGCTCCCACACCACTCGGTGCGGGTCCGGGTTGTTCCAGTCCGCGCTGCCGGGCAGCCCTCCCATGGCACGGACTTGAAAGGAAAACTGATGGGCGGAGACCGGCCGACATGATGTGGCGAAGGATTGAAAATCGCGGTTGTGATCGGTTCTCATGAAAGGGTGGCCGGTTCGATGGAATCACCGCGGGCGGATGGACAGGTGGTTTTCCGTCGCGCAATGATTACCTCGTATCATGAGATATTCTTTCCCTGCAACATATCATTTCGGCACTCCGGGCCACACGCGATCGCGGAGGGCACCGCATTTGAATTTCCACAACTTCAATCAATTCAAGCCATTGCGGAATTGGCAACCGGACCGCAATGGGAATCCACCATCCATCCGCCGCACCCACGCAATCGCGTAGTCCGGCAATGATTCACCACGAAGAGTTCGCGATCACGGCAGTTCCAAGGCCACATAGTCGTACATCACGTGGCAGGCCGAGCCGTTGTTGCGGGTCTGGGTGAGCGTGATGGTGTTCGCTCCCTTGCGGAGCTGGGAGACAGGGAAATCCACGTGGTTGAAGCTGTATTTCGCGTGAATGCCTTCGCGCAACAGCGCGTTTCCATCCGATTGGGAAGGCATGATGTTGGCGACGGACTTGCCGTTAACATTCACATCCACGCGCGCCATGTCCGCGCTGGCGAAGGCGATCACGAGCCGCGCGGTCCCCGAGGCGGGAGGATCGGTGAGTTGAAAACGGATTTCCCATGGCCATGACTGGCAGCGGTCGTTTTTCAGATAGGAACCTTGGGCGAAGTTCCAGTCGGTGGAGGGATTGGATCTGCCTATCTGATAGACCAGCGGGTTTTTCCATTCCTTGGAGAAGTTCGTCCAGACATAGCCGTGGAAGTAATCGTTCCCATGACGGAACTCGGCCGCGCGGCGGTCCGGCACACCGATCTCCCATGCGAGGGACTTGCCGAGGCGCGGCACGGTCCAGACATGGTCGCCCGCGGAATTGATGCCGGGTTTCACGGTGGCACCGCTGAGCTCGAACTCGCCGACCGCGCCCTGGTTGAAGGCGTTGAGCGTGTAGGTGCCGGGGCGCACGTTGGGGATCTCGAAGTTTCCTTTGGCATCCGCCTTGGTCCAGTATTGATAGCCGTTCGATTCGTTCTGGAAATTCCCGCCGGGTGCGGGCTGGGAGAGTCCGACCCATGCGCCCGCTGCGGAAACGGAGGGCTTGAGGGAATCGCGGATGGCGAGGTTTCCGCGGACGGTTCCACGACCGGAGCGGAGCGGATAGAGCGGGTTCTCGACCCATGCGTGCGGCCACGCCTTGCGCTCGGAGGCGGCTTTGGCGCGCGCGTCCTGCCAGAGGGCGTCCGCATTGCCGCCTTGGTTGCAATAGAGAAGGAAAGGTCCGTAGATCTTGCTCCACTCCACGCCGCTGGTGAGCCGCGTGCTGGAGCCGCCGTAGTGGTTCATGCCGAAATGAATATGGATGATGCCGGACGCGGAGGAGAGATCCTGTTTCATCGGCCCGTCGTTGAAGAATTCGTGGCTGCCCAACACCACCCACGCACCGACCTGGTTCTTGTCGCTGGCATGACCCCAGCAGCCGACGCTGTAGTATTCGAGATTGAAGTCATACTTGCAGTCGAACATCCCGGAACGATGGCCGCTGGTGAGCTGGACGATCTCCTTGATGCCGGTGGGCTTGGCTTTTGCCAGATCCGCGGGAGAAGGCATCTCCCAGTCGCGCAGCTTGTCCACGCGGATCTTCTCCATCAGCCACTCGCGGTCGTTCTTCGCCGGCATGCCCCAGACCATGCGCCATTCGCCGACACCGCTATCCGGATAGTCCGCGGGGTGGCTGAGAATGGCGTAGGTGTGAACGCCGGATTCCCCGCGCTTGAGAGCGTAATGGACCTCGATGTCCACCGCCTGGGGCGAGCCGGGTTTCCACTTCTGGAGAAACGCGACATCCACGATGTCCGGCGTTTGTTTCACGACGCGATAGGCGGCTCCGGTGGGCTGGCGGTAGGACTTGCCGCCGCCCATGCTGTAGTAAATGCCCTTGGGCGAAACGTACTCGGTTTTCCCCAGCTTGATGGAGGTGATGGTGGACGCGCCCTTGTTGAGCGTGGCGGTGATTTTTCCGTTAGAAAGCTCCACCTTTCCGCCATGGTCCTTGAGTTCGACGGGCGGAAGATCCTGCGCGGCGAGCGGCAGGATCGATAGAGTGAATAAAAAAATCGCGCGGAACATCCGGAGGAAGACTACGTGGTCCGGCCCGCGAAGCGAGGTC
>DAISZP010000204.1:0-9711 GCA_036824745.1 Luteolibacter sp. | reverse complement strand
CAGGCAGGCCATGATCGCGCTGTCCCGGGCGCTGTGGCTGGAGGAATACGGCTGGCGGCCGATGGTGTGGCACAGCGAATTGATGAAGAAGGTGCAGTGCTGGGCGACCACGATGCGGGCGACACCGGCGATCAGGAAACCACCGAGGGCTCCCACCATTGGATCCAGACCCATGAAGTGGTTCCAGAGGAAACCGAGAATCGCGGGAACGATGAGACCGACGAGGAGGCCGATCCAGTGCACATACTTGTGCTGCCACATCACCAGCGAGTCCTTGCGGAGATCGTTCACGTTGTCCATAGGCGGCTCGGGGTTGAGCTTGAACATCAGCCAGCCGATGTGGGCCCACATGAACCCCTTGGAAATGTCATAGGGATCCTCGTCGTGATCGACGTGCTTGTGGTGGCGGCGGTGGTCCGAGGACCAGTCTAGGCAGGAGTTTTCAAACGCGCAGGCGCCGAAAACCAAGGTGAAAAGCCGCACCGGCATCTTGGCCTTGAACGACAGATGGGAAAACAGCCGGTGGTAGCCGACGGTGATGCTCATCATGGTGGCGATGAGGTAGAAAAAGAACATGCCGATCTGGAAGAGGTCGATTCCGTAGTGGAACAGATAGATCGGAAGTCCGATAAGGGCGATCAACGCGGTGCCGATGAGAAACGAACTGGTGATCCAGTTCACGCGGTCGAAGGGGATGCGATACATGTGGGATTCGATTGAAATAATGCCGGCCGTGAACGGGGGCCGCGATGAGCGAAGGTTTCGCGCCAGCACCGAAAGGCGCTGGATGACTAGCGGAGGATGCGGTATTGCGCAACATCCCTTTTTTCGATTTTGCCGCGGGTTCTCTCTTGACAAGGCGGGACCGATCCAGCATCTACCCCGCCCCGAAGCAACCGCGGAACCATTTAACCAACCGAAAGAACCATCGCATGCGAGGAGTGACTCTGAAAAAAGGCGAGCCCGTTGACCGCGCTCTCAAACGCCTGAAAACCAAACTGGATGCCGAAGGCATTCTCGAAGAAATGCGCCGCCGCCGCGCTTTCGAAACTCCCACCGAGCGCAAGCAACGCAAACTGCGTTCCGCCTCCAAGCGCAACAAGGTCCGCTGGCGTTACTCCAGCGCGACGGCCACCGCCGCAGCTGCCCCGGAAGGCGCTGAATAATCTCCCCGGTTTCGCAAAACGGGAATCGAACGGGTGCCAACAGGCACCCGTTTTTTTTGCCGGCGAGGCGGACGGATCAATAGACTTGCGGTCGCCAAACACGACCGGTATCCCCCGAGCCGCGCATGAGAGCGAAGTCTGAGAGCTTTGACCGGCTGTGGTTTGTCGGATTCGCCGGTCACCGGGCGGTTCCGGACCGGCAAGGCGCGAAGTCCGCGATTTCCCGGGAGCTTGAAATTCTGCGGGATACGGTTTCCGGCGAATTGGTGGGAATCTCAAGCGCCGCCGCCGGAGCGGATCTGTTGTTTCTGGAAGCCTGCCGGGAAGCGGGCCTGAAAACGGTGATCCTGCTGCCGTTCTCCGAAAACCGGTTCGCGGAGGACTTTGAGGATCCGCACGAATGGGAACGCGCCCGACAAGCCATCGCGGACGCCTGGTGGCATGAAGTGGCACCTGGGGGGGAGGACGCGCCGGCCGCCTATCACGTGGTGGCCCGGCAGTGTTTGGAAATCGCGGACCGGATGTTGTTTCTCTGGGACGGCAAACCCGCGCGCGGGCTTGGCGGCACCGCGGAATCGGTGGACGAGGCCGCACGCATGGGCATGCCCGCCCGGATCATCGATGCGGCGGATTTTTCCGCCCGCTGGAACGGGCGGATTCCGTCGGAACCGGAGCACGATCCCCAATTCGACGACCTGCCGCCGGCGGCCTGCGTGGGCGAGTTGTTTGAAAAGCTGGACCAGCGGGCTGTGGCCGGAGCGCCCCGATCACGCTGGTTTGCGGCGGGTTCGATGTCGCTGAACCACTTCGCCACGATTTTGCAGGCTATTCTGGTCGCCTTCGCCTTGGCCGCGGATGAAGTGGGGGCGATGTTGAAACTGGTGATCGTCACCATCGCCGCCTCACTGCCATGGATCGGCGGCAGGCTGCGCTGGCAGCAGCGCTGGGTGAGTGACCGCGTGAAGGCCGAGCTTCTGCGTTCCTTGCTGGCCTGCCATGAGCCGAACAGCCCGCTGAGGCCATCGGCGCTGGAATTGTTCGCCAACGAGGAGGCGTTTCTCCGAACATCCGCCCTGCGCTTGATCCACATGCGCAAGGGCTGGAAGCAGGCTCGGGACGAATATTTGGGTTCCCGATTGGAAAACCAGATCCGCTATTTGAAGTCCAAGGGCGAGCTGGCGGCGAGACGCATGAGGATATTCGGCAATCTGTTCCGCATCAGCTCATGGTGCGCCGTGGGATTGGGCGCGTTTCTGGTGATCAGTGCGTTCCTGAACCTCCCGATCGCCCCTCGTGTCCAGACCGGGTTGTCGTTCACGGCAGCGGTCATGCCGGGCATCGCGGCGTGGTGCCTGGCGATGATTTCGGTGTTTGAGTTCAAACGCCGCGCGTCGCTCTACCGACAATTGGTGGAGGAACTGGAACGCTTGCGGCCGAAGATCGCCGGGGCCTGCTGCGCGAGCGAGGTTTCACGCGCCATGAGCCAGATCGAACGCTTGTTGCTCAACGAAGTCTGGGAATGGCAGGGTTCCCGCGGGAAATGACCCGTGAATCAGGCTTTTTTCGCCAGAGCGCGGGGTTTCGGGTGGGTGCGCTCGTAAGGAGACTCACCGGCGGCGAGGCGATAAACGCGCTCGGCACGGATCTTGATCGCCTGCTGGATGAGGTAACCGGCATAAACGGCGGCGGCGGAAGCGAGGGTGATTCGTTCGTAGGATTTCATGATCGGAATGATGAAGAATAATATTGGTGAGAACCGGCAAACAGGCTCTCTGAATTCCCTATCACAATAAAAAATGCGGAGCGGCTGGCAAGGGAATTTCCAGCCGATTTTCCACGTGATCGCGTGTCGGATTCTCTCCAGCACAGGAGTTTTTGATTCTCACGGTCGGAGGGATCTCCCATGCTTGCGGGGATGTTGCAGCGGGTATTTCTCGGATGGGATCGGCCGTTTCTCGGCAAGGCGGCGGACTGGCTGCTCGAACGGAAGGAGGAGCTTCCCTTCTGCCTCTTGGTCACGCCCACCTCGCAGGGCGGACGCAGGCTTTGCGATGCGATGGCCGAGAAATCCGGCGGGCTGCTGCTGCCCAAGTTGACGACGCCTGGTGCCTTGTTGAAATCCGATGCCCCGGACATCGCACCGGATTGGATGGAGCGCCTCGCGTGGTTGGTGGCGCTTGAACAAGTCCGGGATTGGAATGACTACCGGGAGCTTTTTCCAAACCCTCCGGAACCCGGCGGAGATTGGGTGGATGGACTTTCCGCGGAACTTTGCGCGCTCAGGAAATCCCTTCAGGAAAATGGTCTGAACCTCGCCCGCGCCGCCCGCATGCTGTCCAAGTCCGTGGAGGCCGGGCGATGGGAAGCGCTCGCCAATCTTGAAAAACTGGCCGAACGGGAGCTGCGGAACTGGGGGAAAACCAGCCGCAGCCGGTATCTGGCGGAGAATTTCCAGCTTCCCCAAGGATTCCGGAACATCATTCTGGTGGGCGTTACGGAAATGCCTCCCTTGGTGGAGCGGGCGCTTTCGGAGTGGAACGGCGAGGTTTTTTCGCTCATCGCAGCGCCGGTTTCGGAAGAAGCGGCATTTTCCCCCGCTGGCAGGCCGCTGGTGGCTTGGAATGAACGGAATCTGCCATGGCCCGAGGGGGATTCCGGTTCGGTGGTCCTCACCGCCAATCCACGTGAACAAGCCAGCGAAGCCCTCGCTGCGGTGGCGAAGAAAAAGACCGCTCCAGAAAATCTCGCTCTCGGTTGTGCAGACCCGGAAACGGCGCTGGAACTCACGGAAACCTTCACCCGCGCCGGATGGACGGCATTCCACCCGGGAGCCCCGGCCATCCGGACCGGACTGCACCGCTGGCTCCAGGCCTGGGCGGAATGGTTGGCCGATCCCCGCCTGCGCACGGTTTCCAATCTGCTCACCCTGCCGGAAACCGGAGCCATCATCGGTGAAGGCCGCGCCCGCAGAGCCGCATGGCTCGCCGAGCTGCGGAATGACTGGATGATCGCATGGCCGGATGATCTCCGGCGGCGGCTGGCAGACCGGGAAAACCTGTCCGCCCACAAGCTGGAGCGCGCCGAAGCCTGCCTCAAGTTCATCGAAATCCTCGAAAAATGGCGTTCCGGTTTCACCCATGGAAACATCGCGGGAACGCTGGATCGGCTGTTAGAAACCCTCGGGCGTCACGGCCCGGAAACCATCGAAGCCGCCCTGCCATTCCAGCTTTGGATCGAGGACGCGGCGCCGCTGATGGAAGCCCTGAACCGGGACGCCGCATTCTGGCTGAACCTGATGCTCGGAGAAATCCCACCCGATCCGCCAGCACCGCCGGATGACCGCGTGATCGACGTGCAGGGCTGGCTGGAACTTTTGTTAGAACCCGGCCCGCATCTCGTCGTCTGCGGCATGAATGAAGGTCGCGTCCCACCTTCCTCCGGCGGCGATCCATGGCTCGGCGAGGCGGCTAGATCGTGGCTGGGACTGGGCACCGGAGCCGACCGCGCGGCCCGCGACGCGTTTCTCTATCAGGCGATGATCGAAGCGCGGCGTCACGGCGGCCGGGTGGATCTGATTTGCGCGAAAAACAGCATTGGCGGCGACTCCCTGCTGCCTTCCCGATTGCTGCTGGCGGCATCCGACGAGGATCTTCCCTCGCGGGTGAAGTTTCTCTTCCGCGATGTGATTCCTCCCGACGCCGGACTTCGATGGGAATCCGATTGGCAATGGAAACCCCGCCAGGTGGACATCGGGGAAAAACTCGCCGTCACCTCGCTGTCGTCATGGCTCGCCTGCCCGTTCCGCTTCTATCTCAAACACGGGCTCCGCATGCAAAGCCCGGAGCCTGACCGCGTGGAGTGGAACGCGCGGGACTTTGGAAACGTCGCCCATGATGTGCTGGAACGCTGGGGACGCGATACCGAGGCCCGGGATTTCTCCAAATCGGAGGCCATCCACGATTGGATGTCGGCGGAGCTCGACCAGATTGTTAGAGAACGTTTCGGAAACAAACCGCCCCTCTCCGTCCGGCTCCAGACGGAATCACTGCGCCAACGCCTGCAATGGCTCGCCCGGACGCAGGCGATCACCCGTGCCGAGGGCTGGGAGGTGATGGAAGTGGAGCACCCGTTTCAGATCTCCATAGGAAAATCCGTGATCAACGCGCGCATTGACCGCATCGACCGCCACCGCGACGACGGGCGCCTGCGGGTGCTCGATTACAAAACCGGCAAGATGGATACCGTGGAAAAAGCCCACCGCACGAAGATCACCACGCGGACCGTTCTCCCCGGGCATCTCCCACCGGGCAGTCCGGCGGTTTTCTCCTCCGCGGAAAAAGGCAAACCGGCGGACTTCCGGTGGACGAACCTGCAACTGCCGATGTATGCCGAAGCGATCCGCGCCGCCCATGGCACTCTTCCCCTACCCGCCTACTTCATGCTCGGTGACACGGAAACCGGAGTTGGCATCGTAGATTGGAGCGGGTTTTCCGAAACCGAACTCGGCGCGGCGATGGACTGCGCGCGGTGGATCGTCAGCCAGATCGAAGCCCGGGTCTTCTGGCCGCCCGCGGAGAAGGTCACTTACGACGATTTCACTCCCCTATTAGGGGGGAAACCCATGGATCAGTGTTTTGTTTCCATGGTAACTTCCTCATGTGGATTGACTTGAGCGGAGACAAGGGCAGTTTTCTTTACTCCCTAACTCGTGGTCCATCCACGTTCGCAACCCATGAAACCCAAACCCAAGAGGGCGCTCGTCGCGTCGCTCGCGCTTCTATCCGTCCTCATGGGACTGCCGTCCATGGCAGTCCCGGTTACTATTTCGGATCCATCCTTCGAGGAGAACACTTTGAGCGCAGGAGGCTACACTACCGACATCAATCCGTGGGTGAGAAACAACTATGCCACACAAGAGGCATTCAAGGAATACATCACGGGTTTTTCAGCCCAAGGAACCGATCACCTCGGCATGGAACTCTCGTCCCAGAACGGTCGATACGTTTATCAGGATTTGGGAGTCAACTATCAGGCGAACACGACTTACACACTGACCGTGGCCGTGGGAAATCGCCCGGGATTCACTTCCAGCGGCAACATCTCGCGCTACCGACTCTCCAGCCCAAGTGGAAATATTGCCACGGGCGAATACGACGCGTTTGCAAATGTTTCCTCAGGAACATTCGCTGACGCCCCGCCCCTCGTCCTAAATACCGCTGTCACCACCGCGGCAGTGGGGCTGCCGATCCGCATCCGCTTCGAAGCGAGAGGCAATGGCCGTTCCCACTTTGACAACATCCGCCTCGACGCCACGTCCAATATTCCAGCGGGCTCTCCAACGGTCGCCAACTCCCCAGCCTCCTCCATCGGACAGACAACCGCCACGCTGAACGGCACCGTAACCTCGATCGGTTCCGCAGCGCCTTCGATCACTTTGTTTTACGGCACCACCAACGGCGGCACCAACGCGGCGTCGTGGCAGAACTCGCTCAATCTATCAGGAACCTGGTCCGGTGCGTTTTCCGGAAACATCAGCGGGCTGAGTCCGAACACGACGTATTGGTTCACCGCCCGCGCCACCAACGCGAGCGGCACCGCATGGGCGACACCCTCCCTGAGCTTCGACACGCTCCCGGCACCCGCCACGATCATTCAGTCCGCCGCCACCAATATCCAGATCACCAGCGCCACCATTCCCGTCGAAGTGACCTCCACCGGTGGAAACGCGCCGATTGTCACGGTTCACTACGGCGCCACCGATGGCGGCACCAATGCCGCGGCATGGACGGGTTCAGCGGTTCTCGGCACCCAAACCGGAGCCGCCAGCGCGAATCTAACCGGCCTCACCCACAACACCACCTACTACTACCGCGCCAAAGCCGTCAATTCCGCCGGCACCTCATGGACGGCCGCCTCGGGCTCCTTCACCACTCCCGCCATTCTTTTGCCGACCATCGAAAACCGCACGCCCCAGGAAATCACCGGCACCACCGCCACTCTCCGCGGACAAGTGATCGGCACGGGAAACGAGACGCCCGCCGTGACGCTTTTCTATGGCACTGCCGACGGCGGCACGGTTCCCGGTTCCTGGCCTAACAACATCAACCTCGGCCTCAAAGGCGGCGAGTTCTCGAAGTTCGTCAGCGGGCTTTCCGCCACCACCACCTATCACTTCCGCTTCCGCGCGACGAACAGCGCAGGCTCGGAATGGACGGATGGTTCCACGTTCACCACCCTTGCCTTCAACGCGGCCAGCCCGGTCATCTCGGAAATCCACTATGGCCCGGCGGATGATCCGATCGGAGGCCCCGTCCAGCACGAGTTCGTCGAAATCCACAACCCCGGCGACTCGACGGTCAATCTCGGCGGATGGACTCTCACCGACGCGGTGACCTTCGCGTTTCCATCCGGCACCTTGTTAGAGCCCGGGGCCTATCTCTGCGTCGCGCAGAATCCCACCGCATTCCAGGCGAAGTTCGGATTCGCGCCGCTCGGCCCGTTCACCGGAAAACTCTCGAACGAGGGTGACAACGTCGTGCTCAGCAACGCCATGGGAATCACCATGGATGAAGTGGGCTATCAATCCGGTTTCCCATGGCCCACCTCGGCGCGCGGCACCGGACCATCGATGGAGTTGATCCATCCTTCCATGGACAACAGCCTCGGCGGTTCGTGGCGCTCAGGCGGCACCTTCGTCGCATCCGAGGTGGTCTATGTCGCCGCCTCCTCCGCCGGATGGAAATACCTCCCGGGAACGGAAGAGGCATCCAGCCCGGTGGACGCGTGGCGGCAGGCGGCTTTCAACGACGGCACATGGAGCATCGGAACCGCCGCATTCGGATACGGCGGAGGTTACACCACCGCGACGAATCTATCAGGAATGCAGGGGAACCACTCCTCGGTCTATTATCGCAAGGCTTTCCAGATCGCCACCGGCAACATCCCGGAATCATTGACACTCTCCATCAAGTATGACGACGGAGCCATCGTCTGGATCAACGGCACCGAAGTCGCACGCCGCAACGTCCCCGCGGGTGAACTGGCGCACGACGCGCTCGCACTCGCCAACCACCCGGTCACCAACTGGGAAACCATCACGCTCTCCAATGCCGACGCCTACCTGAATGGCGGCGACAATGTCATCACCGTGCAATCGTTCAACTCGGTGCTCAACGGCAGCTCTTACTTTTTTGACCTGAAGTTGTCGAACTTCGTCAACAACACCGCCGTCACACCCGGTGCTCAGAATTCCGCCGCCGCCACACTCTCCGCCATTCCACCGGTAACGCGCCAGGTCTCCCATTCGCCGAACTCGCCGACGTCCGGCGTGCCGGTGCTCATCAGCGCGAAGGTCACCGACAATGACGGCCTCTCCACGGTGACCTGCGCATATCAGAGCGTGATGCCCGGCTCCTACATCCGGAAAACCGACGCCGCATACACCTCATCCTGGTCCTCCCTCGTCATGAAGGACGATGGCACCGGCGGTGACGTGATCGCTGGCGACGATGTTTACTCCTGCACCATCCCCGCCAACGTACAGACGCATCGCAGGCTGGTGCGCTTCACTATCACCGCCACCGACTCGCTTTCCAACTCCGTGAAAGTGCCTTACGCGGATGACGAACAACCGAACTTCGCCTACTTCGTTTACGACGGAGTCCCTTCATGGACCGGTGCGTTCCGACCGACTTCCTTCGCCGGATTTCCAGCCACCACAGCGAAGACCTTCGACTCCACCCTGATCAACTCGCTGCCGCCCTATCACCTCATCGCCAACGGATCGGACGTTGAGAACTGCCAATACAACGGATCCTATCAGGACACCCGTTTCACCGGCACGCTCGTCTATGACGGCGTGGTTTACGATCACATCCAGTTCAAGGTCCGCGGCCAGGCCTCCACCTACAACACCGGAAAAAACAAGTGGAACGTCTTCTTCAACCGCGCCCGCGACCTGCAAGCCCGGGACAATCAGGGGAAAAAATACAAGGAAACCTGGAACAACCTCGTCCTCAATGCCAACGCCTGTCCTTGGGCCGCTGTGAACCGCGGAGCCGCCGGCGTGGATGAGGCCACCTGCGCCCGCATCTACGAACTCGCGGGCAACACCAACTTCAAGACCCACTACGTCCACTGGCGTGTCATCGATTCCGCCACCGAACAATCCCCCACCAGCCAATACGACACCGACCTCTGGGGCCTCTACCTCGGCCTCGAACCCACCGAAGGCAACATGCTCGACGAACGCGGCCTCCCGGATGGAAACATCTACGCCATCGAAGGCAACGGCGGCGACAAGAAACACCAGGGCGAAGGCCAGCCGGTGGATTCCTCGGATTGGAACAACTTCAGAAGCTCGCTCGAAACTTCGGGCCAATCGGAAGCCTGGTACCGCGCGAACATGGACCTGCCGAAACTCTACACGTTTCTTGGCCTCAATCGGCTCACCGGTAACGTCGATGTCCGCCCCGGTGACAACTACCGCTACTACCACCGCGGCAACGACAACAAATGGGAGATTCTCGCCTACGACCTCGACATG
>DAISZP010000203.1:0-9728 GCA_036824745.1 Luteolibacter sp. | reverse complement strand
CGTGAAGACAAGCAACGTGATCCCCAACAAGGTGGGGGGGATCAGCAGAAGCCTTCTGAGGAAATAACTCTTCACAATGGACCCGGTGTTTCTAGCCCTGTTCCTGAGGCATGCAAGCCCGGACATCCGCCGCAGCCAGCGCTTTTCATGCCATGAAAACTCCAATCTCGACGCCAGCTGCCGGGGCCGCTAGAGGCTGATTCCGTGAATCCCCCTCCCACCGATCCCTTCAAACAGGGACTCTCCCTCCGTCCCAACCCCGGCTCGGGGATCGGTTCCTCCTTCCGGCCGGAAGTCCGCATCGCGGCGGTATACGTCATCATCGGGGCCGCCTGGATCATTGGCTCGGACACCCTGCTGGAGCGCTTCATCAACGACAAGCTGCCCCTTGGTTTCCTCCAGACATTCAAGGGGCTCAATTTCGTCATCACCACCGGCATCCTGCTGTTCCTGGTGCTGCGCAACTCCTACAGCGGCTGGCGCAGGGCCGAGGAACAACGCATGGCCGTGGCCACCGCCGCCCGCGAATGTTTCCGAAACCTCTCGAACCGCCTCGAACACCTGCGAGAGGAGGAACGCACCCGCATCTCACGAGAGATCCACGATGAACTCGGCCAGCACCTCACCGGCCTGAAAATCCAGCTCCGCGTCGTGGAAAACCACCTCACCAACCGCGAGGACCGCTCGCTCAATCCCGTCATCGACGAAATCGTGGAATCACTCGGCACCGTCGATGAAACCATCGCCTCCGTGCGCCGCATCGCCTCAGGCCTGCGCCCTCCCATTCTCGATCACCTCGGGCTCGACGCCGCACTGCACGAGGAAGCCGAGCATTTCACCCGCCGCACCAGCGTGCCCTGCGCGTTGGAAACCACCGGGCTTGAAATCGACCTTCCGCCCAAGATCCTCACCGCCACCTTCCGCATTTTTCAGGAATCCCTCACCAACGTGGCGCGCCACGCGAAGGCGGACCACGTGGACGCCCGCTGTTCCGTGGAAAACGACACCTTGAAACTCATCATCCGCGACAACGGAGTCGGCATGGATCCTGCCATCGCCACCCGGCCGGACTCGCTCGGGCTGCTCGGCATGATGGAGCGCGCCTGCCACTCGGGAGGGTCGCTGATTTTCAATCGTTGCGCTGGCAATGGCACCGAAGTCGCCTTAACCATTCCTCTCGCTGCATCCCGCGGCGCTGAAACCTCCAACACGAATGAAAATCCTCATCGTTGACGACCACGCCATTGTCCGGCGAGGACTGATCTCGTTGCTGAAGGAACATTACCGCAGCGCCAAGTTCGGCGAGGCCGAGGATTCCAAACAAGGATTGCATGAGGCTCTGGGCACGGATTGGGACCTCGTCATCATGGACATCAACATGCCAGGGAGAAACGGCATCGATCTTATCCGCGACATCAAGGGCGTCAAACCGGACCTTCCCGTGCTCGTCGTCAGCGCTCACGCCGAAAAGGACTACGGCGTGCGTTCGCTCAAACTCGGCGCCGCCGGATATGTTTCCAAACAAAGCGCTCCGGATGTGCTCGTCGCCGCGGTGAAACGGGTGCTGGCCGGCGGCCGCTACGTCAGCCCCACCCTCGCCGAGCACCTCGCGGATTCGCTCTCCGGAGCCAGCGAGGTCACTCACGAAACGTTGTCTAACAGAGAGCTCCAGGTTCTCAAACTCATCGCCCAGGGCAAGACCCTCAAGGAGATCGGCGCGGACCTCGCGCTCAGTGAGAAAACCATCGCCACCTACCGCTCGCGCATCTCGGAAAAGATGGGCCTTCCCGGAATCGTGGATCTCACCCGCTACGCGATGCGCCACGGACTGGTCGATTGAACTCCTAAAGATTCGGCAATTCGTCGGTTAATCACCCTACAATGGAATCAGAGTCTCGCGACCTTACGCGGAGCCGGATTTGTGGCATTCTCCTCCCATGAACCGACGCCAACCGCGAACCCATGACTCGCGGAAATGCAAGGCTCTGAAAATCTCGCCGCAACTCGGCAATCCTTCTCTCTAGCGCGCGCACTACGGGTGTTGCCAAGGAGAACATAAAGAACGTCGCCTTCCGGGGGGGGGGCGACGTTCGATGTTTTCAGGGGAATGGCTCACGGCAGGCTATCAGCCCCCGGTGCGCGGCGGACGTTTCTTCTTGTCCGGTGTGACGTCCCGCAAGTCGCCGTTTTGGGCGGCCTTGCGTGCGGCCTGCTGGTTTTTCTGCATCTCGGCCTGGCGCTCTGCCATGCGCTGGACCCAGGATTTTCCGCCACCCTTCACCGGCTTGAGTTCCGGCTCGGGCACCTTGCTCATCAGCCAGGTCTGGCCGATGGAGAAGATGTTCTGGGTAGTCCAGTAAAGCGCCAGCGCGGAAGCGAAGCTGTAGCAGAAGAAGAAGAACATGAAGGGCATCAACTGGATGATGCGCTGCTGGGTCTTGTCCCCCGTGCTGGGGGTCATCTTGATCTGCAGGAAGCTGGTAATGGCCATGACCACCGGCAGGATGTTGATCGGCAGCTCGGTGCCGAGGAAGGGTAGTGCGAAGGGCAGGTGCAGCGTGGTGAGCGTGTCCGGCTGGGAAAGGTCCGGCACCCACAGGAAACCCTGGCCTCGCAGCTCCACGGCATATTGCAGCATCCGGTAGAAACCGAAGAAGATCGGAATCTGCAGGAACATCGGCAGACATCCGCCCACGGGATTGATGCCGTATTTCCGATAGAGTCCCATCATCTCGGTGTTGAGCTTGTTCGGATCGTCCGGATATTTCTCCTTCAGCTTGTCCATCTCCGGCTTGAGCTTGGCCATGCGCTTCATGGTGTGCGTGGACTTGGCGTGAAGCGGCCAGATGAAGATGCGCACCGTGATGGTGAGCAGGATGATGGCGAGGCCCCAGGCCCACTTCTGGGCGACGCCGTCGAGCAGCGCGTGATACCAGTTGAGCAGCGCGTTGAGCGGACGGGAAACGAACCAAAACCAGCCGTATTGCATCACGTCGCCCCAGCCGTCTCCCCAATGCTTGTCCATCTTGCGGAGCAGCGGATTGTGCTTGGGACCGATGAAGATGCGGTAGCCGAAGGTCCTCGGAGCATCACCGGGCTGGAGGTCGAGGCTGGGGAAACGCAGCCCGGCGTTGACGGATGCGAGAGGCGTCTTGTCGCCCGGCAAGGTGACTTGGGAGGATTTCGCCCACATCGAGGTGGCCGCGGTTTCCTTCGGACGGAGCACGGTGGCGAAGAACTGGTTGGTCACGCCGGCATACTCGATGTTTTCCCCGGCAGGGCTGCTTTGCACGGACTTCGCGGAACTGATCATTCCACCTTTGAAGCTGTTCACATCGGTGAAGTGGATGCCACCTCCCTTGCGCCAGAAGAAACCGGTCTGTTGGACCCACTCCTTCTGATAGAGAGGCGAGGCCTCGCCGAGGAACAGGCTCCAGTCACCGAGTTTCAACGCTGCGGTGGAGGCGTTTTCCACCACCACCTCAAGATCCAACAAATACGGCGCTCCCGCCTCCTTGCTCTCGTTGAGCGAGAAGGTCTTCTTGACGATGAGTCCGGAGGAAAGCTTGGCGACGTAAACGGCCTTCTTGCCCTCGATGGATTGGTCGGCCTTGTAGGCGTAAGGCACGTTCTCAAGACTCTCGTCACGGCCTGCGATGGCACCGATGGGACCGGAGCCGAAGCGGTTGATGGTAACGTGCTTGGTTTTGCTGTGAACCTCGAATTGTTCGAGCAACTCGGCGGTCTTGATGCCGCCGCCGATGTTGGTGAGCGTGAAGGCCACCTTGTCGTTCTTGAGCACCTTGAACTCCTCCTCGGTCGGAGGAGGCGGGGTTTCCACCGTCAAGCCGGCCTGGGTTTCCCGCGACGGGGCGGCTTCCTGCGCGGCGAGCTTGTCGCGCTCGACCTGCGCCGCGCGGGCTTTCGCGTCCTTCTCGCGCCGGATCTGCTGGTCCTTTCCGGAATAATAAACGTTGGCGGCGAGCAGAATGCCGCAAATCGCGAGGACTACCCAGGTTTTACGATCGTACATGGATGCTGGTTGGGGAAAGATTCAAGGGTGATGGCTGCCGTGCTGACAGGCGCGAGGCGGGTGGGATGAAGAACCTCCGGCCGGCGGGACGGGGTCATAACCACTCCCACCCCACGGATGACAGTGGAAAATCCGGCAAATTCCCAACCACGAGCCGCGGATGGGGCCGTGCACGTCCACGGCTTCGAGGAAATAGTTCGAACAACTCGGCGTGAAACGGCAGCCGGAGCCCGGACCTGCGGCGAATTTCAACATCGGACCGAGGATCCGCTGGTAAATCACACGAACAAGAAAACGGATGACGGCGCTCAGGATTCTTGAAATCACGGAGCCTCCTCGGTTTTGGGGAAAAGTTTCAGCCGCCGCGCCTGCCGCAGCCAATCGGCCTCCAGTTCGGCGAAACTGGCTTCCGCCGCACCGGAACGGGCAATGGTGACGAGAAAACGCCGGATTTCCGTGAAACCCGGCGCGTGCGCTTGGACCAGCGCGCGGAATCGCCGACGCAGCAAATTGCGGTCGTGGGCGCGCTTGGCAGCCCGTTTGGAAGTGATGAACCCGGTGCGGATGCCATCCTGCGACGGATCCTCCAAAGTGCTCAAAATGACAAACCGGCCGGCTTTCGCCTGACCGGTGGTCTTCACACGCGCGAAATCGGCGTGATTCGTCATGCTGGATTTCCGCGGAAGTCGCATGGTGCGGATGCGGGATGCACCCCAGCCGACGCAGGAAATCAACCGTGCTGCGTGGTGTGGCGCTTGAACGGAATCTCGACGCCCTTCGGAACAAGGCGCTTGCGGCCCTTCTGGCGGCGGCGGCGCAGGATGTCGCGGCCGGCCTTGCTGGCCATGCGGGCGCGGAATCCGAATTGCTGCTTGCGGGTGCGCTTGGAGGGCTGATAGGTGCGTTTGCTCATGGCTGGTGCCTCTTTGAAAAGTTCGTGATCTCCCGTCCGCCGGGCGGCTCGGGGCGCGAACTCTAGGGACAGCCGCCGCCTTGTCAACCCGCCAGTGTGGGAAATTCTCAAAAACCTACCGCAACTTGATTTGCAATGTGCCGCCGACGCACGCCGTATCCCGCAGGATGCACCGTTTGTGGCTGAGTTTCGTGATGTTTCCCGTCCTTGTCCGGGCAGAGGGCTATTCCACGGGGTTCGACGCCGCCCGCCTGGTCTTGGAAACCCGCTGCCTGGAGTGCCACAACCCGGAAAAGGCCAAAGGCGACCTGCTCCTCCACACCCGCGAGGCGATGCTCAAGGGCGGTGAGAGCGGCACCTCCCTGAAACCCGGTGATCCGGACCACTCGGAGCTTCTCACGCGCACCAAGCTCGCCGCGGACGACGAAGACCGCATGCCGCCGAAAAAATCCGGCGATCCCCTCTCCGCGGCCGAGATCAAGGCGCTCGCGGACTGGATCCAGGCCGGTGCCCCGTGGCCCGAGGGCCAAACCCTCGCCCCCATGGCGAAGACCGCCCTGCCCCGCTGGGACACCGCGGCGGACCCGAACATCGTTTCCATCGAGGTGTTTCCCAAGGAAATCCACCTGGAAACTGCCGCGGATTTTCACCGGGCCATCGCCATCGTCCGGATGAAGGACGAGTCCACCCACGACGTGACGCGCCTCGCAAAATGGACACTCGCCGATCCTTCGCTGGCGATTTTGCAGGAATCCACCCTCACCCCGAAGGCGGACGGCACCACCACACTCAAGATCGAATACCGCGGCCTGAATGCCGAGGTCCCCGTCGTGATCAAGGACGCCGCGAAACCCCGGCCGATCTCGTTTCAACTCGACGTCATGCCGGTGCTCACCGCCTCCGGTTGCAACACCGGCTCCTGCCACGGCTCGGCGCGCGGGCAGGACGGCTTCCACCTCTCGCTCTACGGGTTCGATCCGAAGGGCGACCACTTCCGACTCACCACCGAGATGGCCGGACGCCGGGTGAACACGGCCCTGCCCGAGGATTCCCTGCTCGTCACCAAGGCCATCGGCACCGTGCCCCACACCGGCGGCAAGTTGATCCAACCTAACAGCGCGTCCTACCAAACCCTCGTCCAATGGATCCGCGACGGCGCGAAATACGACGCCGACAACATCCCGCTGCCCACAGGCATCGAGGTGCGGCCGAAGGAAATCGTCATGACCGGTGAGGATGTGCGCGTGCCCTTCACCGTCCGTGCCACCTACTCGGACGGCAGCGACCGCGATGTCTCCACGCTTTCCACGTTCTCCACCTCCAACGACAACTCGGTCACCATCGGCAAGAACACCGGACTCGCCGCTTCGAAAAACCGTGGCGAGGCGTTTCTGTTAGCGCGCTTCCACACCTACACCGAGGGCTCGCAGGCCATCGTCGTGCCGAAGGATGACACATACCAGCGCCCGCAGGTCCCCGAGGCGAACTACATCGACAAGCTCGTCCACGAGAAACTCAACAAACTGCGGATCATCCCCTCAGACATCGCCGGAGACGAAGTCTTCCTGCGCCGCGTGTTCCTCGACGTCATCGGCCTTCCACCCACACCGGAGGAGCGGGAGAAATTTCTAACCGACACCCGCCCGGACAAGCGCGCGGCGCTCATCGACGATTTGTTAGGCCGCAAGGAGTTCACCGAGATGTGGGTGATGAAATGGGCGGAGCTGCTCCAGATCCGCACCTTCAACAACGGCCCGCAGCAGGTGTCCTACAAGGCCGCGCTCAACTACTACCAGTGGCTGCGCGAGCGCATCGCCGGCAACGTGCCCTTCAACCAGATCATCCGCGACGTGATCTCCGCCAAGGGCGGCACCTTCTCCTCGCCCGCCACGAACTACTATCAGATCGAGCAGGACGTTCTCAAGCTCACCGAAAACACCGCCCAGGTCTTCATGGGCACGCGCATCCAGTGCGCGCAGTGCCACAACCATCCCTTCGACCGCTGGACGATGGACGACTACTACGGCTTCGTTTCCTTCTTCGCCCAGGTGAAACGCAAACCCGCCGAGGATCCGCGCGAGCGCATCATCTTCGACGGCGGCGGCGAAACGCAGCATCCGGTCACCAAGCAAAACATGGAACCCAAGTTCCTCGGCGGACCGAAACCCGAGCTCAAAGGCAAGACCCGCCGCGAGGCCCTCGCCGAGTGGCTCGCCTCCGATCAGAATCCCTGGTTCGCACGCAACGTCGCCAACATCGTCTGGGCCCACTTCCTCGGCGTCGGCATCGTCGATCCCGTCGATGACATGCGCATCTCCAATCCCGCGTCCAATCCCGAGCTGCTGGACGAACTCTCGAAACGCTTCGTTTCCTACAACTTCGATCTCAAGAAACTCGTGCGCGACATCTGCAACTCCCGCACCTATCAGCTCGTCACCACCACCAATGAGACCAACGCCACGGACACGCGCAACTTCTCCCACGCCATGGTCCGCCGTGTCCGCGCCGAGGTCCTGCTCGACTGCATCTCACGCGTCACCGCCACGCCTAACAAGTTCAAGGGACTCCCCCTCGGCTCGCGCGCCGTGCAGATCGCCGATGGAAACACCACGAACTACTTCCTCACCACCTTCGGCCGCGCCACCCGCGCCACGGTTTGTTCTTGTGAAGTGAAGATGGAACCCAACCTCTCCCAAGCCCTCCACCTCCTCAACGGCGACACCACCCAGCAGCGCATCCGTCAGGGCAAGATCGTTGAAACCATGCTCGCCGAGAAAAAAGCGCCCAAGGACATCATCCGCGCGCTCTATCTGAGCACCCTCACCCGTGAGCCCACGGACATGGAAATGGAAAAACTCCTCGCCGCCGTCCCCGCCGAGCCGAAGCAGCATCGCGAAACCCTTGAGGACATCTTCTGGGCCCTGCTCAACTCCAAGGAGTTCATCTTCAACCATTGATCGCCTCTTGCGATCCCACCCGGGATGCGGTTTCCTGCCGAAAGCTCCATGGCCGAAGCCCTCACCTACCGCTGCCCGTTCTGCGACCAGGAAGTCCGCGTCGGCCAACCCTGCCCGGGCTGCGCCAAAAAGACCAAACCCAAGCCGCCGAAGAAACGCGCGAAAAAGTCCTGGGAACAAAGCTCCACCTACGACGGCCTCAACCTCCCGGACGATGACTTCGACTACGACGAATTCATTTCCCGCGAGTTCGGCAAAGCCCCCCACAAAACCCTCGGCCTCGCCTGGTATTGGTGGCTGTTAGGAGTTCTCGTTCTTGCCGGCATGATCGCAGCGGTGTTTGGTGTCGGACCGTTTTGAGGAGCCCTCCCAATGAATCACGGGGAAGTAGAGACCTGCAACCGCACAAAGCGTCGCTGGACTCCGATTGGCACGTTGGCCTTCACCATCTGCACAACACCGTTGTCGCTGACGACCTGCTCGGTCACTCCACCTTCGTTCCATGCTTCGGCGGATTGAAGCCCATCGCTCCATTGCACGGTGAAGGTCACACCATTATTCAAAGCGGCGACGTTTCGCGGGTAAGTGAACTCCAGATGCGTGCCCTTGGTTTCCAATCCCACGGGCGATCCACTCGAAGCAGTGGGATTCAAGCCACATGCCCACTCCATCAGATTCACGATTCCATCCGAGTCAAAATCAGCAGCGTTCGCCGCATTGCCGGTATTTTCCGCAGTCCCGAACCACTGTTGTCTCCAGCCCTCCAACGGTGTGATTCCTTTTCCTGTGATGACAAACGTGAAGGGAGTCGCCGTGCTGTCGTTGTTGGAAATGCTCACCGTCGCTTGGTCAACTCCCGCCGCGGCGGGGTTGTAGGTGATATTGAAATAGGTCCGGTCACTGCTGGCAAGTGAACCCAACGCGGGCTGCAGCGAGACGCTGAAAGCGCTGCTTCCATCAACCACCACGCGCGGTGATCCCGTGAGCTCCAATGCGGCCGCCGAGCCGTAATTCCGGATCCAAAACGTCTGTTGCTTGGCACCACTTGTGAAATCGACCCCGCCAAAGTCCGTGCCGTCTTCCGCTCTCGGAGTGGCATCACTGTTTCCGATTCCAATGCCATTGCCCGTCAGGATGATCTTGGGAATGCCGGCGGCGGCATAACGAGCCATGGCGAAGTCGTAGTTGGTGCCATTGAACGAGGTTCCAACCACCACGATTTTTCCGTCGTCCTGAAGCGCCACACTTTCGATGTAGTCGTTGCCGCTGCCGATGGAAGTGGTTAGCACACCGCTGTTCCCAAAGCTGCTGTCCAGAGATCCGTTGGCGCTGTAACGCGCCAATGCAAAGTCAAGAGAGGAACCGCCGGCACATCCAGCCACCACGATCTTCCCATCGTTCTGCACGGCCAGCCCCTTCGCCCCGCTGTTGCCGCTGAAATATGTCGTCACAATGCCACTGGTGCCGAACCCACTGTCCATGGTCCCATTCGGGTTGAATCGCAGCACGGCGAAAAAGGAGCCATCAAAACTCCCCGCCGCCACCAGTTTGCCGTCGGCTTGGATCGCAAGACCAAATCCGAAGCAATGAACCCCAGCAGAACCATAAGTCACTTTTCCATCACCGCTGAAGGTTGAGTCCATCGCCCCCCAACTGGTGCAGCGTGCGAGCGCGATCGACCAATTGCTCCCATTGAATGTCGATCCCGCCACCGCGAGATTGCCATCGTTCTGAATCACCAGGTTTTCCGCATAATCATCAGTGCCTCCGAAGTCCGCGATCCACTTTCCGTTAGCGCCGAAACCGTTATCCAAGGATCCGTCCG
>DAISZP010000624.1:0-1507 GCA_036824745.1 Luteolibacter sp. | reverse complement strand
GCACCCGGCGGTGGAATCGCTGATGAAATCGTCCGGCCAGGGCGGCGAGGCGTTTGAGAGCGCGGACGGGAAAACGCACTTGTTGTTCGTGGACTCCCCTTCCCCGGTGGCGGATTATCGCTCGGCGGACACGTGGTTGAAACAAGTGCGCGCGGCCATCGCGGACTGGCAAAACGGAGATGGCAAGGGCCTGAAGGCAAGGCTCACGGGCGAGCCGGCGTTTTCCTCGGAGATCGGCGTGGCGATGGAGAACGACCTGAGCGGCTCGATCGGCATCACGCTGGGGCTGATCGGCATCCTGTTCTGGTGGATGCAGCGGAGGTTCAGTTTGTTGTTAGGACTGACGGGCGTGCTGGTGCTGGTGTTCGCGGTGGCGCTCGGCATCGCGGGCTGGATGTATGGCGAGCTGAGCATCATGGCGCTGAGTTCGGCGGAGATCCTGATCGGTCTGGCGGTCGATTACGGCTTGGTGATCTGTCAGGAAGCCAAGGTGGCGGATCACAACAAGGCGGAGCTGCGCAAGGCGGCGACCCAGCCGGTCTTGTTCGGCGCGTTGACGACGACGGTGGTGTTTCTCGCGCTCAATCTCGGCGGTTTGCCGGGCATGGCGCAGCTTGGCAGCATCGTGGCCTTCGGGCTGACGGCGGCGGCGGTGTTGATGCTGCTGATCTATCTGCCATTCGTGGCGAAATTCGGCGTGAACCGCGAACCGGCGCGGGGCAATGGGAGGATGCTGCCGCGAAACAAGGCGGCGTGGGGCATCACCGGCGCGCTGGCAGTGGTGGCGGTGGCGGTTTTGATCGGCATGGGTTTGCCGGAAGCGGAGTTTGATTCGAAGATCATGCGGCCGCGGCACAGCGAGGCGATGGAGTCCTTCGAGCATGTGGAGAAGTCGTTTCCCGCGCATGGCGGCAAGGGGTTGGGAATGGTGGTGGAGGCGGCATCCGACAAGGAAATGTTAGAACGGCTGAAGCAGGCGGAGCAGCGGCTGTTGACCGCGGAGAAATACGGATGGGTTCGAGAAATCAACGTCCCGGGCGGTTGGTGGCCGGATGAGGAGGCGCAGAGGGCGAATCGTCCGGTGCTCGCGGCCTTGGTGGCGGAGAAAGATCGTTTGCTGAATGAAGCGGATGCCGTGGGATTCACGGAGGAAGGCATGGCGCTTGGAAAGAGCGTGCTGGAGGCCATCTCGAGGTTAAGCACGGAAACAGGCACCGTGTTTCCCGAATCCCCCGCGGCGGATGAGGTGATGCGGATGTTCGTCCACCGGAAACCGGGCGGCGGCGGATTTCTGCTAGGCTCGGTGGTACCGGCGGACGGGGTGGATCCGGCAGGAAAGGATTTCGAGAACTTCCGCTCTCTAAGCGGCGGCGGGATCTGGTTGAGCGGCTGGGATTTGTTCAAACCAGCGATTTCGAAACTGGTGCGCGAGGACACCGTGCGGATGCTGGTGCCGATGTTCGCGCTGCTGGTGGGCATGATGATCGTCATCTTCCGGCGGGTGGCG
>DAISZP010000202.1:0-9764 GCA_036824745.1 Luteolibacter sp. | reverse complement strand
GCCTGCGCGTGGTCCTGATCTTCGACGTCTGGCATCCGCTGCTCACGCCGCTCGCGGTGGATGAATGGGAATCACCGCCGGTCGTGCCAGCGCTGCAAGTCATCGTCGCCTGCCGCCTGCTGGATCCGGAGACGCAGCACACGCGCCACGCCCTGATTCCGATCCCCGACACGCTCGGCCGTCGCGTGCCGGTGCCCTCGCCGGATGGCGGATACGCGTTTCTCCTGATAGAAACCGTCGTCGCGGAATACGCCTCTCAGCTCTTCCCCGGTGAAACCGTGACCGCCTCCACCGCCTTCCGCGTCACGCGCAATGGCGACATCGCCGTGCAGGAGGACGACGCCATCGATCTTGCCGGTGAAATGGAGGACGTCCTAACCGCCCGCCGTTTCGCCGACACCGTGCGCTTGGAACTCCGCACCGACGCGCCGCGCGATCTGGCGAAGATGATCCAGGACGTGACCGGCGCGGGCACCCGCGAGATCTATCGGGTGGACGGACCGCCGGGGCTCGCCTCGTTCATGGACCTCGCGTTCCTGCCGGATTTCGATCATCTGCGGGACGCCGATTGGCCCGGGCAGAACTCACCCGCGATCACACCGGGAGCTTCGATGTTTGAAACCATCGCGTCAGGCGATGTGATGCTCTTCCATCCTTACGAATCGTTCGAGCCGGTGCTGCGATTGATTGAGGAGGCCGCCACCGATCCGGATGTGATCGCGATCAAGCAGGTACTCTATCGGACGGCGAAGAAATCCCGCATCATCGACGCGCTGATCAACGCCGCGGAAAACGGCAAGAACGTCACCGTGCTCGTGGAGCTCAAGGCGCGCTTCGACGAAGCCCGCAACCTCGACCGCGCGGACGAACTGCAACGCGCCGGAGCCCAGATCGTTTACGGGGTGAAGGGACTCAAAACCCACGCCAAGATCTGCATGATCGTCCGCCGCGAGTCCGGCCACCTGCGGCGCTACGTGCATCTCGGCACCGGCAACTACAACGAAACCACCTCCCGCCTCTACACGGACGTTTCCTATCTGACCAGCAAGGCGGAGTATGGAAACGACGCGTCGTTGTTCTTCAACGCGGTGTCCGGCAGATCGAAGCTGCTGCGTTTCCAACGCCTCGTTCCAGCGCCCACGGCGATGAAGCCGAGATTGTTAGACCTGATCATCGGCGAGGCGGAACGCGCGAAACAAGGACTGCCCGCCCGCATCGTGGCCAAGGTGAACTCGCTCCAGGATCCGGACATCATCGCCGCGCTCTACAAGGCCTCGAAGGCCGGGGTCGAGATCAAGCTCAACGTCCGCGGCATCTGCTGCCTGAAGCCCGGCGATCCGAAGCACTCGAAAAACATCGAGGTCGTCTCGGTGATCGATCGTTTCCTCGAACACGCCCGCGTCTTCCACTTCCACCACGGTGGAAACTCGGAAGTCTTCATCGCCTCAGCGGATTGGATGACGCGCAACCTTGAGAAGCGCGTGGAGTTGATGATCCCCATCGAGGAACCCGCGCTGAAACGCCGCCTGGTTCGCATGCTCGATGCATTTTTCCAGGACAACACGCAGGCCTCGCGCCTGCTTCCCGATGGAAGCTCGAAACGCATCGTGCGGATGAAGGGCCAGAAGTCCTTCCGCGCGCAGGATCACTTCTATCAGCAAGCGAGGAAGGCCGCGAAAGCGCGCGAGCACGAGCGGGCAATGACCTTCGAGCCCCACGTGCCGGTGGATTGAAATGCCTCTGCGTGGAATGTAGCGGCGCTCTGTGAGCGTCGTTGCCAATGAACCAGAGCGAAAGCGCATCTCAGCGGCTCGACGGTCATAGATTGCCTATCGGCCATCCAGCATGGGCTGCGCCATTTTTTGAAGTCGCTACCGCTCCTTCTGGATTGACGCTACATTCGTTCCAATGTTCGGCTTCAGAGACCTTCCACCTTCCAGCCGTCGCGATAGGTTCGTCTCAAGAAAACCTCAGCCTCGGGACGCGAGGAAAACTTCATCGCGGCCGCATTCCAATCGAGCCTCGTGTCCGGCATGCGGATCGCCACGGTTCCTAACAAGATCGCCTCGGTCATCGGCCCCGTCTGGGCGAAGTGGCTTTCGTTTTTCACACGGCCCAGGCATGCATCCGCGAAATGGTGGTAGTGGTTCCGCGGTTCCAGTTTCGGCCGCGGCGTGTCCTTGAACTTCTCGCGCGGATAGAGCAGCGGTCCGGATCCGTGCGGAAGAAGAAGACTGCCCTCCGTTCCGACAAACATCGCGCTCTCCGCGGGATAGTTTCCCTGATGGATCGCGCGGATTTCCTCGGGCGGATAGAATTCGCCGTCGAACCACTCGACGGTCAGCTCCTTGCCATCCGTTAGATCGTTTCCGGGAAACAGCCACGTGATGTGGTTTGATAGTGGCCAATTCCCCACCTTGCGGGCATTGGAGGTTTTCCAGGATTCCTGGACCTTCGCGCTCACGGAGAGCGGAGCCTTCAGGCCGATCCCGCGCCATGCCGCGTCGAAGATGTGGCAGCCGATGTCACCGGACCAACCGGTTCCGAAATCACACCACGAGCGCCATTTGGAGGGATGATAGACATCCGCCGCGTATTCCCTAACAGGCGCGGTGCCCAGCCACTTGTCCCAGTCCATCTCCGCCGGAGCGGGACCGGTCTTGAGCGGCGGATCGCCGAAACGATAGGCCTCGATGCCCGGCCGGTTCGAACAGAGGTAGACGTGTTTGATCTTTCCGATCATGCCCTCGCGCAGCCACTGCACGGCCGTGCGATCACCGATGCCGGAGGCGTGCTGGGTGCCGAGCTGCGTGATCAATCCGGATTTCACGGACATTTCGGTGAGCGCGCGGACCTCGGCCACATCGTGACACATCGGCTTCTGGCAATACACGTGTTTCCCGGCGCGCATGGCGCTCATGGCGATGGCCGCGTGCATGTGATCGGGAACCGTGGCGTTCACCGAATCGATGCGCCCCCCTTCCTTCTCCAGCATTTCCCGCCAATCGGTGTAGGTTCTCGCATTGGGAGCCACGGCTTTCGCGGCATCGAGGAAACGTCGGTCCACATCGCAGATCGCCACCACATCGGTGTCCTTGTGCGAGAGGAAACTGCGGAGATCACTTCCGCCCATCATGCCGCCCACGCCGATGCAGGCGTGTTGAAGCCGGCCGTTTTTCACGGGTGGATTGGCTCGGGAGATGGATGGCAGCACCAGAGGCGCGGCGAGTCCAAGTCCGGTGGTTTTCAGGAATCTACGGCGGTCAGTGGATATGGGAGACATGGCGGAAACAAATGGATCCTCCCCAATACCCGGAACTTCCTGCGGATTTATCGTTTCAAAACAACGGGTGTTGTAAATCCAGTCGCCATGCGCGAGGACTTCCCCCGCCCGCAATCTCCATGCATCTGCTCTTCGACCTCGACGGCACGCTCACCGACTCCAAGCCCGGTATTCTCAACTGCATCCAGCACGCGATGGCCTCCCACGGCCTGCCCGTTCCACGGCAGGAGGATCTCGGCTGGTGCATCGGTCCTCCGCTCCGCGAAACGCTGGCAAGGCTTCTGGGAGACGATTCGCATGAATTGTTAGAGCCGGTTCTCGTGACCTATCGGGAACGATATGGAACGGTGGGCTTGTTTGAAAACGAACTCTATCCTGAGATCGTCGAAACCTTGTTCGCCCTGCGCGACCGAGGCCACACCCTGCACGTCGCCACTTCCAAGGTGGAGGTTTATGCGAAGCGCATCATCGACCACTTCGGGCTGTCGGAGTTCTTCGTCTCCGTGAATGGCAGCGGGATGGATGGATCACGGGCAAACAAGGCCATTCTGATCGCGCACGTCTTGCAAACCCAAGGCATCGATCCCGCGGAAGCCGTGATGATCGGCGACCGCGAGCATGACATGATCGGTGCCAAGGCGAACTCGCTCCCCGCCATCGGCGCGTTGTGGGGATACGGCAGCGGCCGCGAGTTGATGGAATCCGGCGCGACGCTTTGCGCGCGGGTTCCGCACTTGTTGCCGGAGCTGATCGCGTCGTTGGAGTAGTTTCAGCGCAACGCGGAGGAAAGCGCTGGGATTTGATGGTTTCGAACCGGCCAAAGATTCCAGTCCCTCCGCGATCTTCACTCCGCGTCCTCCGCATCTCCGCGTTTCGATAGTTGCTTTCGTTTGCAAACCGACCGGGATGCCCTAGTTTCCGCAGCCTTCCCCTTTGATCATGGAGTCCGAACCGCCCGCGATGTCCGAAAGGAAACTTCTCCTGCTGCTCGCGGCGGTGCAGTTCACGCACATCATGGACTTCATGGTGATGATGCCGCTCGGCCCACAGCTCATGCGGGACCTTGCCATCACACCGCAGCAGTTCGGCAATCTGATCTCATCCTTCG
Organism: Luteolibacter sp.; assembly: GCA_036824745.1. Taxonomy (GTDB): domain Bacteria; phylum Verrucomicrobiota; class Verrucomicrobiia; order Verrucomicrobiales; family Akkermansiaceae; genus Luteolibacter. Next base: position 5,373 of record DAISZP010000202.1, on the reverse strand, counting down.
CGCTGACCGCCGGGATCGTCGGATTGGCCACCGCGCCGTTCATGGACCGCTTCGACCGCCGGAACCTCCTGCTAATCGCCTACGCGGGATTCGCCCTGGGAACGCTGGCCTGCGGACTCGCCACCACCTGGAACATGCTGCTCGTTTCACGCGCAATCTGCGGTGCTTTCGGAGGTGTGAGCGGGGCCACAATCATGGCGATTGTTTCAGACGTCGTTCCACCGGAGCGCCGTGCACGCGGCATGGGCATTATCATGACGGCCTTCTCCGCGGCGGCGGCGCTGGGTGTTCCCTTCGGATTGAAACTCGCGCAATGGTTCCGCTGGGAAGCGCCCTTCCTCGTCGTCGCCGGTGTGGCGGCCGTCGTTTGGATCTCGCTCTTCCGCATCCTCCCCTCCGTGCGCGGGCATCTATCCGAAAACGGCCACAACCCCGCCTCGGACTTCCTGCTGCTGCTCAAGGATTCGAACGCCTGGAAAGGCCTCGCGCTGATCGCTTCGGTGGTTTTCAGCCATTTCACCATCATCCCCTTCCTCTCGCCGTTCCTGGTCGGCAACACCGGTCTATCAGAAAGCCACCTGTTCCTCGTTTACGTGATCGGCGGCAGTGTGACGGTGTTCTCCGGCCCCACCATCGGACGGCTTGCGGATCGATACGGCAAGTTCCGCATCTATGCCTGCCTCGTCGCCGGAGCCTGTGTGATCATCCGCTTGCTCACCTCGTCCGGCGTCCGGCCGGAGTGGCAGACCTTCATCCTCATCGGCTTCTTCTTCATGATCGCCACCGGCCGTTTCATTCCCAGCCAGGCCGCGGTTTCCATGGCGGTGCCTTCCGCCCGACGCGGAGCTTACATGAGCCTCGTTGCCTGCTCGCGCGACATCGCCTCCGGCATCACCACCAGCTTCGGCGGCATGGTCGTCACCAAGGCGGCCGACGGAAGAATCGCGAACTACGACCGGCTCGGTCTGTTAGCCATCGGCGTGAGCGTGGCGAGTTTGCTGATCTTCAGACAGGTGAAATCGGTGGAATCCAAGTAACCGGACTCCATTTCCAACCCGCGGAAAACATACTCTTGCGGGGTCCTTCAAGATGGCTCCGGCGGTTGGGATCGAACCAACGACCTAGTGGTTAACAGCCACCCGCTCTGCCGCTGAGCTACACCGGATTTGCCTTCTTGCGAACGCGGGCGGACGATGGATTCGGGGGGCGGGTTGTGGCAAGGGAAAAATACCGCATTTCCGAAGTTTTGTGGAAGCCGCCTTTTGCCGCTTGGCCGGGGTTCTCCGCTCAGCCTCCGGCGGCGAGGGTGACGATTTCCAAGCGGTCACCGGGACGGACGGACGTTTGGGGATAATCACGGGGAAACACGGCGTTCTCGTTGAGTTCCACGACCACCGGCTTGCCGGCGAGTCCGAGGGAAACGAGGAGTTCGTTCAAGGGCGTCTGCCCGGCGAGCGGGTGAGGTTTTCCGTTGAGGGTAATGGTGTCCGGGGCGCTCATTTCCACTGGAGGAGTTGTTCGGGGAATGGACAGTCGAGGCAGTTCGACACGTCTTCAAGGCAGAAATCCTGATAGACCTGCAGCAGTCCCTGGTGGTGGCACACGCGGCGGGTCCACGGCTGGGCGGCATTCATCGAGCCGAAGAGGCGCAGGGCGCAGCGCTTCACCTTATCGTTCGGCGCGGAGTTCCGGAGCTTGCGATAGGTGTGGTAGGTCATGCCGTTCTCCAACATCGCGAGAGGCGCGAGATGGTTGGCGATGAGTTCGAGCGCTTGGTTTCTGCCCAACAAGGCGATCTTCTGCGAGGCTTCGGAAGAGGTGAGCGTGTGGTGTTTCGACCAGAACGGGTGATTGAGGGTGCCGAGGAAGTCGATGAGCGGCTTGGCATCAAACGGCCTCGCGAGCGCGAGCCGACGGTATTGCGGCCAGACGGAAACCAACGCCGCCAGGGCACCCACGCGCCGGTGCGGGTGGTTCGCGGGGCGCTGGCCGGAGGTTCTCCATGGAATCAATCGATCCGATGTGAGTTCGAAGCGCGCGCGGCTTTTCCACCAATCATCCCAGAGGGTTCTCAGGTAGTCGCGCGTTTCAGGCGGAGCCAGCTCGTGAAGATAGGAGGCGAGAAACCCGGCGGTGCCGAACAAGACCGCCTCGGCGGACTCCCCTTCCGCCTTGATCACGTTGAGCGGCGCGCGCTGGGAGAGCAGGCGCATGGGCAGCGCGTTCAGGTGATAGCCGAGTGCCTCCGCGGTGCATTGGAAGAGCGCGGCATCCCGCCCGTGGGCCTCGGCGGTCTTGATCCAGCGCACGGACTTGATCGCCGCGCGGTGCTGCGCCGCCTCGTCTAACAAACTCTCGACGGCGGAAACCGATAGATGTTTCAAGGGCTGCACGCAGCGGCCCGGATGGGCGATGGCCACCTGGCGCTGCGGACGATTCAGCGCGTCCGAGAGCAGCATCTCGCTGATGACCACCTGGGGCACCTCGCGGTTCTCGCTGTTGCGGATGAAGGTGCGCCGCGCGTCCGGTTGGAAGACCACATGCAGCACCACATCATTGAACGCGGGATTGACCGCATGGCCGTGTGCGTCCCACGAAGCGGAGTCCGGATCCAGTTCCAGCGAGCCCGCGCGCAGTTCGCCATCGATCTCCACGGCCACCTGGATGAAATCCGGGCCCGCGCCTCGGTTCCACTCGCCGAACTGGACGACGCGCACCTGTTTTCCCGAAGTGCTGCGGAAATCGCGGCCGAACGCACCGGCAAACCACAGCGCCTGCAGTTCAAGTTCGCCGGGCAGCTTGTTGTCCGCCGCCTCCTCAAAGACCAAGGGCGGGTGCCAGACTGATTCCAGGAGAAATCCGTAAGTCATGCGGCTGAAACGGATCAGGGTTTGCCGGGGCCCGGCGGTTTCTTGTTAGGATCCGCCGGGGGTGGCGGCGGCGGGTCGAGGATATCGAGCCATCCCTTGATGGAATCGACTTCCGGCAAAGCCGAGTAGCGCACCTGCGCGTCGCGGAGACCGCGGACGGCTATGTCCTTGCGGCCCGCCGCGCGGTCGATCGCGATCTGATGGAAATCCACACGCAGCTTGTCCTCATCCGCCGAATACAGGTTCTTCGCATTGCGGAAACTGACAGCCGCCTCCGCGGTGAGTCCGGATGCGAGTTGATCCAGCCCGACCGCCTCCGCGATCACTCCGCTACGCGTGCGTTCCACCGCCTTTTCAAGCTGGCTGCGCCGTTCCTTCGCATCGCCCGGCCAGCGCGTCATGGCCATGCGGAGCGCGCGGAAGTCCGTGTCCTCATTGGTGATCGTTCCGCCACCATCGAGACGGGCGAAGGGCTGATAGAGCGGATCTCCCAGCACCACGGCCTGCCATGAGGTGACGGGCATCGATTTCCAGCAAGCCTCCACCCAGGTGTCTCCGGCGAGCAGGTTCTGCTGGAGGATGCCGAAGTCGTGGGTGAGGTGGAGATACGGCTCGTAAACATTGCCGATGGTGACGGCCGCGCCTTTCTCTAACAATGCCGCGCTCCAGTTCTTCGTCACGTCCCGGAGCTGTTCGGCGCTGAACGAATGCAGGTGCATCGCCACCGCTCCTTTCCTGAACCGAAACTTCGGATTGAGAAACGGTCCGCTCACATTCCAATCATACCAGCCGAAGTAGAGCGCCGCGTCGCGCATCGGATAGCTCTTCGGCAGCGTGTCGTTGAAACGGTCCACCACCGTGGGGATGCCGGCCTTCGCGGTCTCGCCGGCCACGGTTTCCAGCCATTGGTCGCCTTGGGGAAACTTGTTGGCGATGTCCAGGTAGCACATGCCCCACAGGCCGGTCTTTTCGGTTTCCACCGCATCGCGGATCATGCGCTCGCAGGTGGTCACGGACGCCGCGTCGATGCGTGATGTTAGAATCAGAAACGGCATGCCCGCCCCGCTGATGGATTTCTTCGATTGATAGAACTTGTTCTGCAGGCCGCCATCGGTGGGTAGGCCTTCCACGCCGAACATCGCGAGTTCCGAATCCACCGAGGCCTCGTCGTGCCCCTTGAACGGATCCGCCGGAGGTGCCGGGGGCGCGGGTTTCTCACCGGGCTTCGGCGCAGGCGGAGGAGGAGGCGCGGGCTTGGGAGTCGGTTGGATGCGCAGAGGCACGCCGCGGACGAGCACGAGGATCTGCTTCCGGTTGACCACCGGCAGCGTGACGCCTCCCGCGTCCTTCGAGCGCCGCCACCAGGACCTCCGGTCAAACTCATCCCTCAGCGGACCCGCGATGTACTTCTCGTAATCCGCGCGGGAAATGTCCTGCGTCAGCGGCATGTCCAGAGAGATCAGATTCTCCGCCGGGATGCCGCGGGTTTCCTGATAGAGCTCGGCGATCCTGCGGGATTCCGGCAGCGCGCGGTTGTACAGCACCGCCACCGTTTCCGGCTGCGGCGCGGCCCCGGCCAGCGGGGTGAGCATGCCCAGCAGGCACAGGAGTTTGGCGAAGGCGCGCATCGGAAAAAACCATGCCCACAGCCCACGGCACATGCAAGACCCGTGAACGTCAAAGGTCGATCCGCAGGCCGTCCCAAGCCACCTCCACGCCCGCGGGCAGGCCGGCTTGCAGCGCCGAGTGCTCGTTTTCATGTCCCAGGTGCGTGAGCCACGCCTTGCGGGCACCCGCGCGGGCCACCGCATCCAGAGCCTCCCCCAGCGAGAAATGCGTGGGGTGCTCATGCGGCCGCAGCGAATCCAACACCAGCACATCCACCCCTTGGATCAGTTCAAACGTCGCCTCCGGTATCCGCTTCACATCCGGAATGTAGGCCAGCCGCCGCGATCCCGGAGTTTCAAACAGGAAACCGATGGTCTCCACCGAACCATGCTCCACCGGCAGCGGAGTCACCCGCAGATCGCCATAGGAAAACGGCCCGTCGATCAGACGCGGCAGCGGTTTCACATAACCCTTGTAACTGTTAGCCGGGGAAAACGCCCAGCCGAACATCGTCTTCAACGTCGCCATGCAGCCCTCCGTCGCATGCATTGGCAGCGGCTCATCCTTTCTCCAACAGAACGCCCGCAGCTCGTCAAACCCCGCCACGTGATCCAGATGCGCGTGCGTGTAAATCACCGCGTCGATCTCCGTGAAACCCTCGCGCAGCGCCTGCGCCCGCAGATCCGGCCCCGAGTCCACCAGCAGCGTCACCTCCCCCGCCCGGATGAGCACCGAGGAGCGCAGCCGCTTGTTGCGCGCATCCGTGGAAACGCACACCGGGCAGCCACAACCGATCACCGGGATTCCCACCGAGGTGCCCGTTCCGAGAAATGTCAGCGAGAGTCCTGCCACGGCCGGGAGCATACACGTCGGAATCCGAACAGCAATCCGGATG
>DAISZP010000201.1:0-9769 GCA_036824745.1 Luteolibacter sp. | reverse complement strand
GGTCATCCTGCTGCTCGCCGTGCTCGCGCTCGCCGATCCACGGGTGAACCGGCAGCAGGACTCGCTCGATCTCTACGTGCTGCTGGACCGCTCCGATTCCACCGAGGACCTGATCGACCGCAACCTCCCCGAGTGGCAACGTTTGTTAGAAAAATCCAAACCCAGCCGTCACGACACGCTGCATCTGATCAACTACGCCGCGGAAGTGGCGGAACTCGGCGCGGACGGTTCCTCGTTCACCGGATCGCGCAAACTCACGCGCACGGGGCTGGCGCTTTCCTCGATCGCCGCCCAAGTGGATGAGAAACGGCCCTCGCGCGTGCTGTTGTTCACCGACGGTTTCGCCACGGAACCGTTGCATGAAGCAGCCGCCCAACTTCAAGCGCGCGGCGTGCCCCTCGACTTCCGATTGATCCGCGACGAGAAGGAGAACGATTTCCGCGTCAGCCGTTTCAGTTTTCCGGAGCGGGTGCAGATCGGCGAACCGTTCCTCATCAGCGTGACGGTCCGTGGAGCGAAGGATGGCGAAGTGCCGCTGATCATCCGGCGCAACGGCGTCACGCTAACAGAATCCAGGGCGGTGCTTGTCAACGGCGTGGCCGGCGTGGAATTCACGGACCGCATCCAGAAACCCGGCGCATACGAGTATCAGGCGGAGATCCGTCCGGAAAACGACGCGCACCCGGGGAACAACAAGGCCTCGCGATGGATCGAGATCCGCGGAGGCCCCCGCTTGATCCTCGCCACGCGCTATCAGAACGATCCGATGGCGAAGGCTCTCGAATCGATGAACTTCGAGGTGGAAACCGTGACGGACACCACCAAGCTCCACCCCGGCCGGCTCAGCGGGGCCAAGGCGGTGGTGCTCAACAACGTGCCCGCCCACGAAGTGCCCTCGGACTTTCTCAAGGCTCTGGATTTCTTCGTCCGCGAACAAGGCGGCGGTTTCATGATGGCAGGCGGCAAGCATGCTTTCGGCTCCGGCGGATATTTCCAATCCCCCGTCGACGCGCTGTTGCCGGTCTCGATGGAGTTGAAATCCGAGCACCGCAAGCTCGCCGTCGCGCTCGCCATTGTTCTCGACCGCTCGGGCTCGATGGCGGTGGAAATCGGCGGTGGGAAAACCAAGATGGATCTGGCGAACTCCGGAGCCGCGGATTCGATCAATCTGTTAGGACCGATGGATGAGGTCGCCGTGCTGGCAGTGGACAGCCAGCCCACCAAGGTGATTCCGTTGACCAAAGTCGGAAACCGCCGCGACGAACTCGCCGGCCGGGTTCGCAAGGTGCAGTCCGCCGGCGGCGGCATCTTCACCTACACCGGTCTCAAGGCGGCATGGGAGGAAATCCGCAAATCCCCCGCGGGAACCCGACATGTGATCCTGTTCGCCGATGCCCAAGACGCCGAGGAACCGGACGACTACATCCGGCTTCTACAAACCATGACGGACAATGGCTGCACCGTGTCGGTCATCGGACTTGGAACTGATACCGACAGCGACTCGGCGTTTCTCAAGGACATCGCCTTGCGCGGCAAAGGCCGGGTTTTCTTCTCAAGCCAGCCGATGGACATTCCGAAGATCTTCGCCCAGGAGACCGTGACCATCGCGAGGTCCGCCTTCATCAAGGATCCGGTGGGAACGAAGGCCAGCGGCCGTTGGACGGAGATCTCGCCCAAGCCGATCGATTGGCCGGGCAGCGTGGACGGTTACAACCTTTCCTATGCCAGGGAGGACGCCACGGTTTCACTCATCTCTGCGGACGAGTATCTGGCACCCTTGGTGGCCCACGCGCGCCGCGGGCTGGGCAGAAGCATGGCGGTTTCGTTTCCGTTAGGTGGCGAGAATTCTGATTCCGTCCGGCAATGGCCGCAGTATGGCGACTTCCTTCAAACCGTCGGCCGTTTCCTGATGGACAAGGAGGTTCCCGCTGGCATCGCGCTGCGCCATCGGTTGGACGGCACCCGGCTGACGCTTGATCTGTTGTACGATCCGGACATCTGGTCGGAAAAACTCTCGATGATTCCTCCGAAGATCCGGATGGTGGATGACGCGGACCGCGCGACGCGCGACATCCCATGGCGGCGGATCTCGCCCGGGCACTTTTCCGTGACTCAGGATCTGGACGAGGGAACGGTCGCGCGCGGTGCCGTGCAGGTGGGAGAACACGCCCTGCCCTTCGGTCCGCTGAGCGTGGGAACTTCCGTGGAGTGGTCCTTCGAACCCGAACGGCTCGCCGAACTGCGGGCGACCTCCAATCTAACCACCGGACGCGAGCTTCTGGATCTCTCCAAAGCCTGGCTGCGCCCGCCGCACATCGCGGAGATCTCCCTGCGCCTGCCATTGGCCATCGCGTTGATTCTGTTAGTCACCGTCGAGGCGCTGGTCACCCGGACCGGTTGGAGACTTCCGCAGTTCGCCCTGCCAAGCATGCCCCAGCGGACGGCCAAAGTCACGAAACCAACCCCGCGGAAACCCGAACCGGTCGAGATCGTTTCACCAGTCCCTGCGGATGACACGGCGACGCCGGAATCCGAAGAGACCATCGAGGCCACCGAACGGCAATCCCGATTCCAACGGGCGAAGAACCGCAAGTGAATCAAGGCACCGTCACCGCGATGTTCTGCGTGACGTTGTTTCCATCGAGGTCGATCGCTTTCACCGTGATGGTGGTGCTGCCTGCCGCAACCACTTGCTCCGCGCCACATTCACAGTCACTACGTGGCTCCCTCGCAAAAATGCGTCTATTCGTACACTGAAATCATGGACAAGCTTGCGAGCATACGTTCACAATTCCAGGTAACGGGCGGGAATAATTGATCCGTGCCGTGCCGTCACTTTATGAAAATATATAAGATCAGCACTGAGAATCATGGAAAATACGCCTATGCAACTGGGTATCACGCGTTCCAAGATATGGAATTTCTCGAATCCGTAGGTGAATATCGGCGGAAAATGATGGAAGAATCATGGAGGATTTTCCCAAGAGAGGCTGGTTTGCACATCGAAGATCCAGCGACGTGTTGGGCCGATGTGATGTTCTGCGGAAATCCACCACCTTTCTTTTTTTGTAGTCGTAAAGTTGTAAACTCATTGGAATCTCACAATATTCCCCTGAGAAGGAGCACCTTAATTCCAATCGGTTGCATCAAAAGCAAGAAACTGAGAGAGATCCCGCCCCCTGAGTATTTCGTGCTCGAGGCACTGCCCGGAATTCAAGTGGATTATGCCTCCAGCGGCTACGTCGTCGCTCCAGACGGACTACCGGATCCAAACGCGCCGAGGATCACTCCCTCCCCGATTCCGCAATATGATCCCGCCACATGGACCGGAGCGGATCTATTCTGCCAATCCAATTCACAACACGGCCCCCGTTATCTTGACCTTTTGTGCACGGAGCGCATCAAGGAAATAGCCCTTCAGGATGGCTGGACCAATGTCGCCTTCCAACGACTCCGGGTGAAAGGCATCAATCCATTCACTGGGCGACCGGAATAGACGGACACCGCAGGACAATTTCAACAAATTTGATACATTCAAAAAATCCAATTAAAACATCAAATTCCATGAAGAACGCATGCATTTTTCAACTAATCGCAATTTTTCTTGGCGGGACCATTCCCTTGTGGAGCGGGACGCCACAGGAGACTTTCAAGGCATACATCATGGCAGCCAAAGATCGTGATTTCGATAAGCTCTGGACTCTGCAAGCGAAACTCAAAAATGTTCCAGAACGCATCCAGCAGCAAGAGCGCGAGATCGCACGGTCAAACTTTGAGAGAAACAGCACGGACGCAGATTTCGTAATTCTATCCCAACGGCTTGTCGGAGAATGCGCTGTGATCATCACCAGGGAGGTCAAACATGGAGTCGAACAGGCCATGGATTTGGATCCGGTTTTTCTCGTCAAGCAAGATGGCGAGTGGAATATCTGCAGGACCCTTAAACGGGTGGAGGCGGTCGCTCCGGAGAAAATCGAGGTTTTTTCGAAACTTGAAGCATGGTTTCAAGGGTTCAAACATGGAGTCCGGTGGAGCGCCGAACGAACCTCTGGAGACGCGGCCAAGCCGCCTGCAGACGACCATGCCCAGTAGCATCAGTCCTGAACATCCGCATTTTCGGCAGTCCTCCAGCTCTTTAAGCCGGACAAGTCCTCCCGATTCGTTCAAGGCGCGGGCACCGTCACCGCGATGTTCTGCGTGACGATGTTGCCATCGAGATCGATCGCTTTCACGGTGATGGAAGTGCTGCCCGTGGCGACGCCGGTGATGATCACATCGGTGCCGGCCGGGTTGAGTGCGGCGGTCGCGATGGCGGGGTTCGCGCTGGTGACCTCATAGGTGAGGAGCGGTGGGAAGGTCACCGAACTCACTTTCACCAAAAGCGCCGGATCCAGGGAAACCGGCGCGGAGGCCGCGTCCACGGGCACATCCTCGAAGGTGCTGGTTTCCGCACCGATGGTGATGTCGTAATCAGCCTTGGGTAGCGCGTTGATGGCATCGACAACGGTTAGCCCCGGAGTGGCCACGCGGCCGAATACGGTGAAACCACCGTTCTGGGTGTCGAGTGCGGGCAAACCGCCGGAGTTGTCCGCCAGGTTCACGAAGAACTGGTTGGTGGCGCTGTTAGGATCACCGCCGATCTTCGCCATGGCCACGGTGCCGCGGACGTTGCTCAGTCCGGGTTCATTGATCACCGCAGGAAACGTCGGGATCTTTTCAAAACCCGCGCCGGCCGTGTGACTGAAGCCTCCGCCTTGGACGACGAAGTTGTCAGGAGCGCGGTGGAAGAACGAATTGTTGTAGAGGTTGTCGTCCACGTAGGCGAGGAAGTTGTCCACGGTCTCGGGAGTGGAATCCGGATAGAGGATGATGTCAAAGTTGCCCTTGGTGGTGTTGACACGGACGGCGTCGAGGGTGTCCGGATCGGAGAACTTTCCATCCAGCGCCACGTTTTTCCCCGCACCGGCGGCGACGGATACGGATGCGAAACCCTGGCTCGCAACAGGCGAACCGGTGATGACCTTGAGCGTGATGGTGCGTGAGGATGTCGTTCCGTCGCTGTAGGTCGTGGTGATCGTGACGGTCCAGGTGCCGCTCGTGGTCACCTTGCCCTTGATCACGCGGTTCACGGAATCAAAGGTGAGTCCGGACGGCAGGCCGGTGACGCTGACCGAGGTCACGCTGGCCGGATCGTTGTATTGAAGCGGATAGAGGAACGACTCGTTCGCCTTGATCGCCGGAGTGAAGTTTCCGATGAGGCCCTGCTTGGTTTTCTTCTGCACGGTGGTGGAGAAGGACGGCGTGGTGAAGTCCGTGGCACCGACGCGGAATTCGTAGTTCGTATCCGACTTGAGGCCGGTGACCGTGTATTCCTGTGAATTCGCCGCGATGAAGTTGTTCGCCGTCGTGTAGTCGGTGTCACCGACCTTTCGGTATTGGGCGACGTAGGTGGACTCACGGCTCGAGTTGTCCTTCCAGATGAGTTTCACCGAACTGTCGCTCAGCACGGTGCCCGCGAGGTTCGTGGGAGTCTTGAGCATCGAGGTCGTGGCGGTGGTGACCGGAGAGTAGGGTGAGTACAACAGGGTGCCGCCCACACTTCGAACAGACCGCATGCGGTAGGAGATGGTGGTGTTGATCGCCAGATTGGTATGATTGAGCGTCGTGCTGTTAGATCCTGCCGTATAGAGCTTGGAGAATTCCGCCGTGCCCGTTTTGCTTTCGATTTCGTAACCTCCCTCGATGTTGGATTTGTCCACCCACTTCAACTCGATGTCGCCCTCCCCTTTCGGCGAGGCGACGACGTTGGTGGGTGCGAGGAATGCGTAAGGAGCTCCGTTCGCCACGTTGCTGTAGGGTGTGAGGGTCACCCCGTTGTTGCGAAAAGCGCGCACGCGGAAGGAATAGCTGGTGCCAGGTTCCAAAGTATTGGAGACGAGGACGTTGAACTTCTTTTGGGGATTGACCGTTTGAATCACCGCCCAGTTTCCGAGATTCTTCTTGGCTTCGATCTGATAAGCTTGTTCCGAGTTGGAGTTGTCCTTCCACTTCAGGCGGACCGTGTTGTCGTTCACAGGAGTGACTGCGAGCTTGGTGGGAGCGGCGAATGTGATGGATGGCGGCGTCTTGACGACCACGGGCGGCGTGCGTTTGGAGAAACGCTCGAGCCCCGGATTGCCATTGTAGGCAGCTAACTGAAAGGTGAGTGTTTTTCCGGGCAATTCGTTTGTGACGATCAGATGAGAGGTCGGAGATAGATTCGGGGTTGTGATCAGCACGAAGCGCTCCGCCCTCTTGGTTTCACCGAGGGAAATGGAAATCTCCCAGCCCTTTTCGTTGTTGGAATTATCCTTCCAATCGATCTGAAAGCAGTTGACCCCGAGAACTTTCACCTTGAAGTCCGTGGGTGCGGCCGGAGCCTTCGCGTGAAGCAGGGCGGCGGAACCCAGAAACGGGAGAAGGAAGAGGAATTTCAGAATATTCATGGTCGATCAGGATGGGCGCAGCCAGACTGCGGCTTGTTTGGCGAAGTAGGTGAGGATCATGGAAGCGCCGGCGCGCTTGATGGCGGTGAGGGATTCGAGAACGATGGCGCGCTCGTCGAGCCATCCGGCGGCGGAGGCGCTCTTGAGCATGAGATACTCGCCGCTGACCTGATAGGCCGCAACAGGAAGCGTGGTCGTTTCACGCACCCTGGCGATCACATCGAGGTAGATGCCTGCGGGCTTGACCATCAGCATGTCCGCGCCCTCGGCTTCATCGAGCAGGGTTTCGCGGACCGCCTCACGTACGTTCGCGGGGTCCATCTGATAGGTTTTCTTGTCGCCTTCCTTCGGCGCGGAATCCAGGGCTCCGCGGAAGGGACCATAAAACGCGGAAGCGTATTTCGCGGTGTAGCTGAGGATCGAGACATCCGTGAAACCCTCCGCATCGAGAGCATCACGGATCGCGGTAACACGTCCGTCCATCATGTCAGATGGCGCGACGATGTCCGCACCGGCACGGGCATGGCAGAGCGCCTGCTCGCAGAGGATTTCCACGGTTTCGTCGTTGAGAACGGTCAAGTCGCCGTTTTCCGATCGTTTCACGATGCCGTCATGGCCATCCGAGTTGTAGGGATCCAGCGCCACATCGGTGATGACGCACAACGAGGGATGCGCAGCCTTCAGGGCGCGGATCGCACGAGGCACCAGCCCGTCATCGTTGTGGCATTCCTTCCCATCGGGGGATTTCAATGCCTCCTCGATTTTCGGAAACAACACCACGGCGGGAATTCCGAGCGCGTGGGCTTCCCCAGCCTCCCTAACAAGACTTTCGAGGGACCATCGTGTGACGCCCGGCATGGATGCGATGGGCGTGTCTTCCACATCCTCGTGAAGAAACAACGGCAGGATGAAATTCGCGGGAGAAAGCATGGTTTCCCGCACCATCGAGCGGATGGCGGGCGTGCGGCGGTTACGGCGGGGGCGCAGCATGAGGGTGAAACGATGATGGATCAGTGGTCCGCAAGCGCGATGGCGTTGGCGGCGGCGTATTGCTTCGTGTGGGTAAGGCTGATCTGGATTTCCGAGATGCCCCGCTCTCCGGCGAAGGCTTGGGCGGCGCCGGAAAGGCGGATTTTCGGAGCGCCCAGAGCGTCGTGGATCACTTCCATATCATGCAATCCGGCATTTCCCCCGATTCCGGTTCCGAGAGATTTCGAAACCGCTTCTTTTGCGGCGAAGCGGGCGGCGTAGTGGATCGCCGGGTTCTTGCTGGCATCACAATAGACGCGCTCGCCGGGGGTGAAGATTTTGGCTAGAAACGACTCGCCATGGCGCTCGATGGCGGACGCGATGCGCTCCACCTCGACGATGTCGATACCGATGCCGAAGATCCGCATGATCAGAGGGTGTAGGCGGCCATGAGGTCCTTCATTTCCCGCACCGCGGTGGTCATGCCCACGCGCAAGGCCCGGGAAACGATGGAGTGGCCGATGTTGAACTCGGCGAGATGAGGCACCTCGAGCAGGCGGGAGATGTTCGTGTAGTTGATGCCGTGGCCGGCGTTGACCTGGAGCTTGCCGGCGTGCCCGCATTTCGCCGCGTTGACGAGACGGGCGAGTTCGGATTCCACCGAGTCACCCAAGGCGTTCGCGTAACAGCCGGTGTGGAGTTCGATCATCTCGGCGCAGGTTTCCCCGGCGGCTTCGACTTGGTCGGTATCCGGATCGATGAACAAGCTCACCTTGATCCCCGCGTCCTGAAGGCGGGCGACCACCATGCGGATTTTGTCAAACCCGGCGCACACATCGAGGCCTCCCTCGGTGGTGATTTCCTGGCGGGTTTCGGGAACCAGGCAGGCGAATTCCGGCTTCAGTTTCAGCGCGAGGCCCACCATTTCCTCGGTCACTCCCATTTCCAGATTGAATGGAAGCGGGACCTCATTCCGGACCTGAAACGCATCCGAGTCCTGCATGTGCCGCCGATCCCCGCGGACGTGAAGCGTGAGGGAATCCGCGCCGCCCGCCATGGCATCGAACCCGGCGGTCAGCGGGCTTGGCTCGGCATTATGACAACCGGGAGTCCGGGCATAGCGCGCCTGGCGCAGCGTGGCGACATGATCAATATTGACTCCCAGTAACAAAGGCATGGATGCCCAATAACCTCTCCCTCCCCTCCGGGCAAGACTCACTTGGCCATGGGAAACGAATCACGCCGGGGGAGCCAACAGGGTGAACGGCCAGATCGGGATGTTTCTGAGGATCCAAAACGCCATCAGCAGGCCGAAAACACCCCACACCCAGTTGCCGCCGATGCGGAATCTCACCGGCAACGGTTTCCCACGGACCCAGCCGAGGGTTTCGATCCCCACGCCGACGAGGGCGGTGGGCAGCAGGATCATGCCAAGCGGATTGTAGCGGAACGCCTCAAGGATTCTGCCATGCAGCGCGGCGTGGGTGGCCCGGGTCATTCCGCAGCCCGGGCAATCGAAGCCGGTGAGCTTGTGAAACATGCAGCCCGGCAGCCAAGCCGCGTGAGGACCGCTTTGGTAAAGGAACACCAGTAGCAGCCCGCCGATCGCCATGCCGGAAAGCAACACCAGCCCTCTGACCCAAGGCATGTTCAGAACGATCCGGGAGAGGCACTGGGCGTTGACAACGTCGCGGCGAAGACCTGGAGGGCAATGATCACGACAAATCCGATCAACCCGAGGATCATGGCGATCAAGCACCACATCTTGGCATTCTTGGAGGCTGCCATCGCTCCTTGAATATCACCTCTCGCCTTCAATCCATCGACTTTCGCCGCGTAAACAATCGCCGGAATGCCGAAAGGCACGCAGCACAGCACCGTCACCACGATCGACTGCCAGAGGTAGTTCGGGATCGCGGGCCCCGGGTTGTAGCCGGAAGGCGCTCGCGGCGTGGAATACGGAGAATTGGAAGCGGAGGGAGTAGGCTGCGGAACGACCTGCTGAGGAGCCGCGGGAATCACAGCCAACTCCTGAACCTCTCCCGCCTTCCGCCAATCCGGCATTCCTTCACGCCAGACCATGTCGGTTCCGGAAACCTCGCCGGATGCGAGTTTTGCCTTCAGCTCATCGATTCCGATGGGGCCCATCTGCACGCCGTTCTTCGCAAAATACCACTGCATGGCCGTTTCCATAACATCCCCTGCATGGCCCGCAAACGCAAAAACATCGCGGGATTCGCCGTCAAAACAGGGTTGCCACCCCGCCGCGGGCCGATAGTCTGCCGCCAACCATGATAGTCGTTCCAAAGATCCGA
>DAISZP010000200.1:0-9772 GCA_036824745.1 Luteolibacter sp. | reverse complement strand
GAGCCGCGCGCGTCCTTGAAAGGGCCGGTGGGCTTGTCCGCCACGGCCACGCCGATGGCTTTGCCGTGGTGCGAGTTGTCGTGCTGTACGGCGGCATACCAGTAGAACTTGCCATCACGCTCGATGACTTGTGACGCCCATGCGTCGCCGACCGCCCACTTGAAATCCTTCGGATTGAGCGGCGAGCCCTCCGCCTTCCATGACTTCATGTCCTTCGACGAATAACACAGCCAGCGGAACATCTTGTAGTTCTCGTTTTCCTTCGCCTCGTCCTGCCCGCAATAGAGGTAAACCGTGTCACCCACGACCAACGGCGCGGGGTCCGCGGTGAAGACATCGGTGATGACCGGGTTTGCCGCGTGGAGTTGGGAAACGGCGGCGAGCAGAACGACGCATGGGGTTTTCATCACCGCAGCGATACGCAGTGCGCGTGTCCCTTCCGAATCCGAATCTCGGTGACCGTCATATGCCCGGATGCTCACTCGATCTCCACGCGGAAGAACGTCTTGGGGAGATTCTGCAGGGCGGCGGGAAACGAGAAGGTGGCGCTGGTGGTATCGCCTTCGGAATCAATGCCCTGCGCGGCGGTGTGCGGGAATCCGTTGAGATCGGCCGAGCCGGTGATCCGGTATCGCCAACCGGGAGAGGAGTTCCATTCCAAGGTGCCTGTATTGGATGAGGGGGTGAACGCGGAGGTCTTGATTTTCAGATCGTTTCTCAGGATGGCGAGCACGCGGGCGCTGAAGTTGGTGTAGCTGCTGTAGGTGCCGTTGAACCAGAGGAGGGTTTGATCGTAAGGGCTGTTCTCGGGAATGATGGGGCGGAGATTGTCCGACTCCGAGTTGCTGGTGACGGCCGTCCAGTTGAAGGTGAGGCCGCCGTCGCTGGTCACGCCCCGATAGATCTCGAAGCGGGCGTTGGTGTTGAGCGGCACGTTGCTGATGTTTGTTAGATCGAAGGGATTCGCTGCGTTGCTGGAAATGTAGATGACGTTCGGGTTCTTCGGATCGACGCACATGCCGCCGCCATAGTCGGACTCGGCGGCGTAGATGCCGCGTCCGGCCTGGGCGATGAAACGTTTCTGCCAGGCGCTGCCGGTCCAGCGGGCGTAGTAGTAATAGATGCGGGAGGTGGACCAGGTGGCGTCGGTGCCGGTCTGGACCTGGAACACGCAGACCGGGTTTCCATCCGCGCCGTAGTGGACGTCCCAGGTCCATCCGCGGGCGTTCGGGATCCAGTCGTCCGGGCCCTGGCCCGATCCCCAGGCGGCGGATGAGAACTGATAGATGACGGAGCCGCGCTGGCCGGTTTCGTGTTCGAGGGGAAGATTGGCGAAGGTGTCGACGAGCGTGCCGTCGGTCTTGAAGAAGCCGCCGGCTTTGTAGAACATGTGATAGATGGAGTTGTCCACGTCGCGCGGATGGCCGTCGGTGTAGATCAGATCGACGCGGTCGGTGCGGTTCGAGCAATAACGCGGGTAGGGGCGGACGTTTCCGGAGCCGACGGCGATGAAGGGTGTGGATGCCTGCCAGGTGGCCCCGAGGTCGTCGGAGAAGGTGATGGTGGGATTGAAGTTGATGTTGCGGTGGAAGTTGTAGATGCGGTTCGACTCGCCGCTGAGGATGTAGGTGTTGTTGTAAGTGTTGTTCGCGGTGAGCGTGCGGATGGTTTCCGGGCCCCAGTCGGCGTCGGTGGAGGGCAGGGGCACGAGCGAGGTGCGCTGATAGAAACGCGGCTCGGAAAGGTGCTTCGCGTAAAGCACCATGAGTTTTCCATCCGGCAGCACGGTGAAGGACGGGTTGTTGTGATCGTCCTGCTGTTGCGAGGCGGCGGTGCTGATGATCATGTCCGCGCTCTGGTTGGTCGCGGGATTGTAGCGGGTGACTCCGTATTGGCCGTTGCTCTTGACGTAGCCGATGTAGAGCGAGCCTTGATGGAAGATGGCACGCTCGTCGTTGAACCAGGTCCATGCGCCGTTGGCGGTCATCTGCAGCGAGTTTCCGGGAAGCGGCGGGACGGAGAACTTGTCGAGCGGATCGGATCCGGCGGCCACCTCGACGCCGTCGCTGTAGCTGTCTCCATCGCTGTCCGGCCGATAGGGATCGGTGCCGCGGGTGATTTCGTCGCCGTTGGTCAAGCCGTCTCCGTCCTCGTCAGCGGTGGGAACGAGGGCTTGCGCGAGCTTGTAACCGACGCCATCGAACCAGGTGCGTTTGGATTGATCGACGCCGGCGAGGTCGTCGATGTGGATCGCGAGTTTTCCCGCACCATCGGTGGTGGCGGTGCCGAGCGGCGCCTGCATGAGGACGCGGTCTCCTTCGGTGAAGAGCGGGTTGCTCATGAAGGTGTTGGTGGAGGCGGGCGCGGCGTCGGTGGCGTTTCCTCCATCGTTGTTGTCCGCGGCGAAGTGGGTGAGGGGAGAAGTGGGGAGGAAGTCGTCGTCGGCGTTCGCGGGCGTGCCGTTGTTTTGGATGTCGGACGATCTAACGGATGCCTTGACGCGCCAGTTGCCGGTGGCCGCGTCCCAGAAGTAGGCGTAGAGGACGTATTGCGTGTTTGGCGCGAGTCCGGTGAGGGTGGTGACGAGCAGCGGCGCGTCCTCGATGGCTTCGACGTCCGCCTCGTACACGTTTGCGCTGTTTCCGAGGCTGCGGATCTCCCAGTTGTTGTCCGCGCCGGTGACGCCTTCGGGCGCGGGGCTGAAGGGCTGGTTGTCCCAGCGGGTGGTGTTGGCGGCGGTGGCGTCCACGTAGGTAACGTTGTTAGGAGCGGCGGCCGCGGGTTCGTAGGCGAGGCCGTCATACCAGGTGCGGAGATTCACGGAGGTGGCGGCGTTGCGGTCGTCGATGTAAACGGAGATCTGTCCGCCGCTGTCGGCGGTGAGGGTGCCGATGGATGCGGCGAGCAGGGCGCGCGAGCTTTCTGCTAGAACGGTTGGAGCCGTGGAGAAGGTCTGTGTGCTGGCGAGAACCGAGGCGGTGGAGGTGAGGTCACCGGTGGAATCCGCGGCGGAGAAGAGCGTGTTGGCGCCGGGGTTCGCGGTGTTTCCCGCGCGGATGTTCCAGTCCTCGGCGGTGCTGGTGGGGTCCCAGAAGTAGGCGAAGACGTTGTAGCTGGCGCCGGGTGTGAGGCCGGTGAGGGTGGTTTTGAGTTCCGGCGCGTTCTCCGCGGGTTGTTCGCCGCCGGCTTCGAAGATGTTTCCGCCGGAGCCGAAGGTGGTGCGTTGCTCCCAGTTGTTGTCGTTTCCGGTGGTTCCGTTCAGCGGTGGATTGAAGGCGGAGCCGTTGGCGAGGGTGGTGTTGCTGGTGGAGGCATCCACGTAGATGAGATCCGCGCGGGTAGCGGAGGACGTTGAGAGCCAGAGCGCTGCTGCGGGAATCAGGCGGAAGAGATGCTTCATTGAATCGATGCGGTCGGGTGACGGGGTGTGAAAAGCCTGCCGGAGGGACGGCGGATCATGGATCTGCCGTCTTCCGGGGGATGGATGTTTGGCGATGGCCGCTGAGTCGGTCAGCGACGGCGGCGGAGCAGGGCGAGCATGCCGATGCTTCCTAACAAGATGGAGCCGGGCTCGGGCACGACGGTCATGGTGACGAAGCCGGTGGCGCCCGCCTGGTCGCTGGTGAAGTTCGATCCGCCGGAGGAATCGTTGTAATCGAAGAGCCAGGTGGTGTTTCCGAGCAGGATCAGGGAGTCATCCGCGAGCGGGTTGCTGAGGTAGTTGAACAAGCCGTTGTTCCATGCGCCGGTGTAGCTGATCAGGGTGAGCTTGTCTCCGATGGCGCGGGTGGCGGAGGCGAGTTCGGTTAGAGTGAGGTTTGCTCCGGCGGTGAGGTTGAGGGTGCCGGTGGAGTGGAGGAGGTCTCCGTTGAGATTCAGGGTGTCCAGCTCATAGGCGAAGGTGGAGCCGGACTCGAAGCTGACGTTTCCCGCGCCGAGGGATTCGATGGAGTTCCCGGGAGCGACGGTGCCGCCGGACTGGGCGACGAGATTGCCGACGACTCCGGATCCGCCGAGAGTGCCGGTTCCGGACACGGTGGTGGAGATGCTGGTGGAGATGTTTCCATTCACGACGAGCTTGCCGGCGGTGACGCTGGTGGCACCGGTGTAGGTGTTTCCGGTGCTGGAGACCGTCCACGTGCCGCCGCCGGACTTGGTGAGGGCGAGGGTGTTTCCGCTGACGAAGTTGAGGTTTCCGCTGAGTTCCCCGTCTCCGGCGCCGGTGATGACGATGTTGCGAGTCGAGCTGTTAGGCGGAGTGATGTTTCCGGAAACAGTGAGCTTGCCGGAGGCGGACTCGATCGTGTAGGTGCTGCCGCCCGTGCCGAGCGTGATGGCTCCGGAGAGGGTGTTGTTTCCACTGACGTTGAGGATGCCGGTGGAGGTGTTGTTGCGCGCGGTGAACAGGATGTTGTTCGCCAGCGTGATGCCGCCCTGCACTTCGAGGCGGGCGGTGCTCGCGTTGCCGGTCTGATCCAGCACGATGTTGCCGCTGCCGAGCGCGCCGCTGGCGGTGGCGCGGACGATCGAGTTGTTCGCTGCTGCTCCGATGGTGGTGCCTCCGGAGTAGGTGTTGGCGGTGTTGAGCGTGAGGTTGAGACCGGTGCCGGTGGCGTTGAGCGCGCCGGTGCCGGAGCTGATGGTGCCGAAGTCCGTTCCTTGGACGACGGTGTTGGTGCGGTTGATGGCGAAGGTGCCGTTGTTGGTGATGGCGCTGCTGGATGAGAGCGCTCCGGTGGTGCCGCCGAGAGTCAGAGTGGCTCCGGAAGAGATCGAAGTGGATCCGGTGTAGGTGTTGGCTGCATTCATCGTGAGGTTTCCACCGGCGACGTCCACGGCCATGGTGCCGCCGGACGAGCCGTTGCCGATGACTCCGTTGATGTTGATGTTTCCGCCGGTGCCCGAGAGGGTTTGGGTTCCGCTGGCGAGGGCGGAGGTGATGCCGCCGGAAATGGTGAGCGAGTTCGAGGAGCTGTTAGCCAGCGCCAGGTTGCCGTTGCCCGCGATGGCGATGGGCGCGGAGATGGTCGCGGCGCTCGAGTTGGTGGTGTTGAGCTTGCTGATGGTGGAGTTGCTCGCGCCGTTGTCGAACGTGAGGGTGAATGCTCCTCCCGCCGCGACGGTCTTGGATCCCGCTCCGTTGGTGCTGCCGATGTTGCCGATGGATCCGATGGTGATGTTCTGATCCAGATTGATCGTCTGGTTGTTGGCTCCGGCGGCGTTGGCGACAATGGCGATGTCCCCGACGGCGTTGGGGAAAGCCGTGGGGCTGGCATTCCAGTTGTTGCCGTTGGTGACGTCGCCGTTGAGCGTGCTGTTATTCCACGAGAACGCGCCGCTTCCGCCCGCGGCGACGCCGCGCGCCCAGGTGAAGGTGGCGGCGTTCGCGCTGGCGAGGCTGAGTCCTGTTAGGGAAACGACGAATGGTAGGGAGGTGAGTCTGGGTTTCATGATTGGCGGGGAATGGGTTTTTGGGCAGATCAGTTAGGAGTGACTACGAGGCGGACGAAGAGTTTGCCCGCGCCGGTGGGCAGCGTGTAGGTGAGCGTGCTGTTGGTGTTGGTGGTCAGGTTTCCGGCAGGGACGTCCGTCCAGATGCTGAGGTTGGAGGAGGTCTGGACCTTGAACTGGGTGCCGTAGGCGCTGGCGGGGATGTTGCCGCCGTTGGGCCAGGTGATCGCGCCCGAGACGATGGCGGGGTTCGCGGTGAATCCGGCGGCTGAGTTCATGAAGTATTCGACGCCGTTGGCGACGCCGTCGGAATCGAAGTCGAGGTTCGCGGTTTGGCCGCCGGCATGGCTGGAAGCCCAGCCTGTGTATCCGCCCGCGGAAGAGGTGAGGACGGCCTGCTGGCCGGTGCCGCCGGAGATGATGTTCACCGAGTATCCGGAGGGGATGCTGGAGAAGGTGCCGGTGATGCTGGTGCCTTCGGCGATGACGTAGGAGGCTTCGGTGAAACCACCGGAGAGGAGCGTGACGGTGAGCGTGGATCCGGTTAGATCGATGGCTCCGGTGGAGAGGAGTTTGTCTCCGGTGGCTCCGTCGATCTCGACGGCGAGGGTGCCGGTGAGGGCGACGGGGCCGGTGGTGAGGGTGCCCGCGCTGGCGCCGGGAGCGATGGTTCCACTGCCCGCGACGCTTCCGGCGACGCTGCCGGTGCCCTTGAGCGTGGCTCCGCTGTTGACGGTGACGGAGCTGGCGGCGGCGAGGCTGCCGGTGACGTTGAGGGTTCCGACGTTGATCAGGGTGGAGGCGGTGTAGCCGCAGGCTCCTGATAGAGTGAGTGTTCCCGAGCCGACCTTGGTGATTCCGATGGTCTTGGTGGCTCCGTTGTTGATGGCACCGGCGAATTCGGTGCTGGTACCGAGGTTTCCGATTTCAAGGATCGTGGTGCCGGTGGCGGTATTGCCGCCGCGGAAGAGCGAATTCGCGACGCCGGAAAGCGAGCCGAGTTTCAGCGTGTAGTCACCATTGCCGTTGGCGATCATGCCCTGGATCGAGCCTTGGTCGCTGGCGATGTGATAGGCGGCGTTCTGGCTGGTGGTGCTGGCGGAGGCGAAGCCGGTGGAGACCACGGTCGAATTGTGGGTAAAGCTGCCGGAGAAACCGCTGAAGTTGCCGGTGTTGGTGAAACTGCCGGTGTTCACGATGGCCCCCGCGCCGGTGACGGTGTTGGCCACGGGCAGGTCCCTGTTGACGTTGAGCGTGGTGCCGGATGCGAGGGCGATGGTTCCCGTTCCGAGCGAACCGGCTCCGGCGAGGGTGATGGTTCCCGAGTTGAGAGAGCATCCTCCGGAGCTGGTGTTCGCTCCGGTGAGAGTCAGTGTGCCGGATCCGGATTTGGTCAGATTTCCGGTTCCCGAGATCGGATGCGGTGCGGCCAGATCACCGGTTAGATTGTAGGCCAGCGTGCCGTTGTTGGTGACGGAGGAGGTGGCGGCGATGCTGCCATCGGTGCTGCCGTTTCCGATCTGCAGGGTGCCGGCGTTGATGGTGGTGACGCCGGTGTAGTTGTTGGTGTTGGTGATGGTGACGGTGCCTGCGCCGGATTTGGTGAGGGTGCCGCTAGAGATGCCGGAGGTGCCGGAGAGGGTGTAGGTATTGGTCGCGGTGTTGAAGACCGTGCTCGCGGGGAAGACGCTGGAATCAATCACGACGTTGCGGGTGCCGGCGGCGCTGTCGTCGAAGAGGACCTGGTCGTCGTCGAGGTAGTCCGTGGCGGTTCCGGAGACGCCGAGCTTCCAGTTTTTGTTAGAGCCGGTGGAGCCCGCGAGCCACTGGCCGCTGTCGAGGCCGGTCCACTTCGGTGTGTCGGCGGTGACGACGAGGTCGATGGACGTATCGAGGGTGTTTTCAACGATGGTGGCGGTGGCGCGGTTGCTCACATTGAAGGAGCCGCCTGGAAGGGTGCCGGTGCCCGACAAGCTGGTGTAGTCGATGAGTTTGTAGGTTCCGGTGCCGAGGGCGATGGTGTTGAGGAGATTCACGTTCAACGCGCCGTTCAAGGTGAGCGAGCCGGTGGTGATCTGCGGGACGGTGGGGTTGAGCGTGTTGAAATCGAAGGTCAGATTGCTGGCACCGAGCGTGAGGCTGTTGGTGGGCAGCATGGTGGTGCCTGCGGCGGCGGTTTTCACACTGAGTCCGGCGGCGTCCGCGATGGTGAAGGCGCTGCCGCCGAGGGTCTTGACGGTGTTTCCAAAGGCAAGGGTGCCCGCGTTGACGGTGGTGGCTCCGGTGTAGTTGGAGCCTCCGTTGAGGGTGAGCGTGCCGGATCCGACTTTGCGGAGAGAGAGCACCTTGGTGGCGCCGTTGTTGAAGGCTCCCGCGATGATGGAGTCGGTGCCGAGGTTTCCGACTTCCACGGTGGTGGTTCCGGTGGCGGTATTGCCGCCGCGGATGGTGCCGCCTGCGCTGGCAAGCGAGCCGAACTTGACGGTGTAGTCGCCGGATAGGGCGAAGATGATTTCACCGGCGCTCAGGTTGTAAGTCGCGTTCTGGCTGGTGGAAACCGAGCTGTTGAACTGGGTGTTGTTCGCCGCCGCGCTGTGGGTGAATGACCCGTTGAAACCGCTGTGATCCCCGGTGATGACGATGGTGTTCGCGGTAGAGTTGAGGATCAGGCCGGACCCGGTCAGCGTGCTGGTGCTGACCTGGTTGTTGCCGGTGAAGGTGAGCGTGCCGGACGCGTTGAGGGTGATGGGGCCGCCGTTCAGTCCATTGATGCCGGCGGTGAGGGTGCCTTCGTCAATGGTGGTGCCGCCGGAGTAGGTGTTCGCGCCGGTGAGGGTGAGCGCGCCGAAACCTTTCTTGGTGAATGTGCCGGAGCCGGTGATGGTGTTGGCTGCGGTCTGGACGCCGATCGTGTTGTAAACGAGTGACGCGTTGTTGGTCACGGCGGAGGTGGCGGCGAGGCTTCCGTCCAAGTTTCCGTCACCGATCTGCAGCGTGCCTTGGTTGATGGTGGTGGTACCGGTGTAGGTGTTGGCGTTGGTGAGCGTGACAGTGCCGGTTCCGTTCTTGTTGAGAGTGCCGGAGGAGATGCCGTTGCCGCTGATCTGATAGTCGATGGCGGAGTTGTTGAAGGTGGTGGAGGACGGTGCGACGGCATCGACGAGGGTGACCGCGGTCTGGGTGACAGCCACGTCTCCTGAGCCGAGGTTGTAGGTGTCGTTGAACTCGACGATGTCGCCCGCCCAGAAGTTCGTGGCGGTGTGGGCGGTTTTTTTCGCCCAGTTGTTCGTGCCGGATTCGTCGCCGGTGGTGGCGGTCTGCCAATTGGCGTCGGCACCTCTCCACACGAGGCTCTCGCCGGTGATGTTGACGGCGATGTTGTTGCCGTTGAACTGCGGCGTCGCGTTCTGTCGGGGTCCGAGCGCGGGCACGGTGATGTTGAAATCCGTGAGGCTGCCGGTGAAACTGCCGAAACTGATCAGATTGTAGAGTCCGTTCAGGAACGAGCCGGGGGCACTGAGGGCCACTTGTCCGTTGGCGGGTGTGGTGGTCAGGGCACCGGTCACGACGATGGGAGCGGAGCTGCCGTATCTCGCGGTGACGGCGGCGTCGCCGCCGAAGTTGAGGGATGAAATCGTGAGCGGATTCGTGCCGCCGTTGCCGTTGGTCACGCCGCTGGTGGCATTGTCCGCGACGGTGACGGCTCCGACGCTTCCGGTTCCATCCAAGGTGCCGTTGAGCAGGCTGATAGTGGGCGTGGAGGCGGTGGAGCTGGTCTGGATGAGCTTGGCGGTGCTGCCGTTGATGGTGATGCCGCTGCTGCTGTTGATGGAACCGGTTCCATTCAGTTGCACCGGTCCGCCGTTGATGGTGGTGGCTCCGGTGTAGGTGTTCGCGCCGCTGAGGATGATGGTGCCGATCGGGTTGGCTCCTTCGGAGAATGTTAGAGCTCGCGAGCCGCTGATGACACCGGTGAAGGACGAGGTGGAGGCGGCGAGGACATCCGGGTTTGCGGAAGTGACCGTGATGTCGTTGTTCAAGGTGACGGTTCCGCTGAAATGGGTGCCGCGGCCGAGGGTGAAGCTGTTGTTGATGGCGACGGCGTTGGCCATCGTCCGGTCGGCACCGGTGGCGCGGATGTTGCCGCCGTTGATGGTGAGCGTGCCGGTGCCGAACGCGGCGTTGTTTCCGATCTGCACGGTGCCGGAGTTCACGAAGGCTCCGCCGGTGAAATCGTTCACTCCGGAGAGTGTGGTGACGCCTGGGCCCACGAGGGTGAGAGTGGAGGCGTTCGCGCCGTTGTTGTGAACGCGCGCGCTGA
>DAISZP010000199.1:0-9801 GCA_036824745.1 Luteolibacter sp. | reverse complement strand
GCGCGCACTCGCGATGGGCGTGGCTGTTGGCGGGAAACGTCTTTGGCGGGACAAAGTCCGGAAGGGTCGCCGCCCGGGCAACAAGCCTGATGGATACCTCCTTGCCTGCGGTCAGCGGAATGGATTGGACCAGCGGACGGTTGTGCCAACTCGCTCCGACCCGCTTTCCCTGCGCCGCCTTCGCATTTTTGAGCGGCCACGCATCTTCTGCCAGATAAGGTGCCCAGGACGAGGTCCACCCGGCGGGATGGTTCTCCTCCGTCTCTTCGAAACCACCGTTTTGGATGGTGGTGCCTGTGGCGGTGATCTGATCCCAGAGAATCTCCTGGCGGAACATCGTCTGGTTCGCATCCGCCGCCCAAGGACCGCTCAGGGTTAGCTGCGCGGTGCCGTTTTCGACCGGTGTGAAACGAATGATGATCTCCGTCCATTTCCACCAGCGGATCGGAAAGGAGATGTCTGAAAACCGTTGGCGGGCAAGCGGGTCTTTTTCCCAATGGGCGGTTCCCACGCTTCCTGTCGAGGCGTGGATGTCTTTCAGGGGGGGCTGGTCGTTGGAAACCTGAAGCCAGAGTCTTGCTTCGGACGCCTGACGGAGCGGTTCGGCGGCTGTTAGGCAGGAAGCGGCGGCGAGAAGGGGGAGAAGTGCGTGTTTCATGATCGGATTCAAGGCTTGTCGCTCCGCCTCGCGGGGGCTAGGTGCATACGGCATGGAACACCACGTTTATTTCTGGCTGAAGGAAGAACATCAGAACGCCACCGACCGCGCGGCGTTCGAACAGGGCTTGGCCGCCTTGTTCGAGATCGGCCTCTGCGCCGGCGGACGCTGGTCCGTTCCCGCGAAGGTGGAACTCCGCCCGGTGGTGGACCAATCCTGGGACTACGCGCTGAGCATGCAGTTCGCGACGCTGGCCGATCACGATGCCTATCAGGTCGATCCCGATCACCACGCTTTCATCGAGAAGTTCAAGCCGATCTGGGCGAAGGTGCTGGTCATGGATCTCGCCTGAAACCGAAACGCCATGCGCGATTGGGAGGCCTGCTATCAGAACGGGGAAACGCCGTGGGACAAGGGTTTCGCGGCGCCTCCTCTCATCGAGTTGACCGCGCGTCTCGGCCCCGGCCTCTGGGGCGGGGGAACCGTGCTGGTCCCGGGCTGCGGCCTCGGCCACGACGTGCGCTGGCTCGCGGGGCAGGGTTTGACGGTGACCGGGCTGGATATTTCCACCACCGCGGTGGACAAAGCGCGGTCGCTGCCGCCGGTGGGTCTTGAGACTTATGAAACCGGCGATTTCCTCGCGGCGGACTGGCCGGCAGGGAAACGTTTCGCCGCCATCTGGGAGCATACCTGTTTCTGCGCCATCAATCCGGCGCTTCGGGACGATTATGCACGTTCCGCTGCCGCGGTGTTGCCGGAAGGCGCGCATCTCGCGGGGGTGTTCTATCTGAAACCGTTCGATCCGGGCGAGGATGACACGGGGCCGCCGTTCATGAGCAGCATCGAGGAACTCGACCGCAGGTTCGCTCCATGGTTCGAGCGACTTCAGGGATGGGTGCCGGATAACGCCTACCCCGGCAGGGAAGGGCGGGAGTGGCTCGCGGTTTATCGCAGGCTCCCCGCGCAACAGGTTGCCGGAGAGACAGGATCACGCTAGCGTGCCGCTATCCCATGGCCATGAGTCGTAGTTTCCACTGGTTGATCGCCGCCCTGCTTCCCATCGGGATGACATGCGCGGAACCCCGCCCCTACATCAACGACAAGAAGGCTCCCGAGGACCGGAAGGATCTGGAAACCATCCAGAACACCCTGATCCAGTCGCTTCCCAAGGCGCGCGCCGCCACGGTCTGCATCGAGATCGGCGAAGGTTCCGGCTCCGGGGTGATCGTTTCCGAGGATGGCCTGATCCTAACAGCCGCCCACGTCAGCGGCGGGGTGAAGAAGAAGGTCACCGTGGTGATGGAGGACGGCACGAAACACGAGGCCATCACGCTGGGTCTGCAATCCGAGTCGGACGCCGCGATGATGAAATTGACGGGCAAGGGACCCTGGCCGTTTGTGGAGATCGACCGCAACAACGAGACCCGTCTGGGAGACTGGGTGTTCGCGCTCGGTCACTCCGGCGGATTCGACAAAGCGCGCGGACTTGTCGTGCGGCTCGGCAGGCTTGTTAGAATCGCGGGTTCCACCTTCCAGTCGGATTGCAACCTGATCGGCGGCGACTCCGGCGGACCCTTGTTTGATCTGAACGGGCGGCTCATCGGCATCAACTCGCGGGTGGGGGACGAGCTCGCCGCGAACATGCACGTGCCGATGAGTGAGTTCGTCAAAAACTGGGACCAGATGCTCGGTTCCGAGTTCATCGGCGAAGGTCCCTTCGCGAAGAAAAAGGAGAAGGGCAGCGGTTTCCTCGGCCTGGCCACCGAATCCCGCGATGGAGGAGGCCTGCGGGTGACGAAGGTCGGCGAGAAATCTCCCGCGGACACCGCGGGCATCAAGGTGGGTGATGTGATCCTCAAGATCAACGATCAGCCGCTCTCCAAACGCGAGGAACTTCAAGCCATGCTCAAGGAGATGGCTACCGAGGATGAGATCAAACTCGAACTCGAACGCGACGGCAAAACGGAAACCCTCACTCTCAACCTCGGTGAACGCTGATCGAACCCTCGCATCCCTGTTTCTCGCGCTGGTCCTTCCCGCGACCGCGCAGCAGAGCCTGGAAACCGCCTTCCGCACCTCCGGGCAGACGGTGATGGCCGCCTTCGAGCCGCAGCGCAGGGTCCTGCAATCCTCCAGCGCGCTTGTCGCCGAGGGCCGCGACGAATCGGGCTACGGCATCGTGGTTTCGCCGGATGGCTATCTGTTAGCCAAGGCCAGCGAGATCGAGCCGCTCAAGCAGCCGAAGGTCACCATCGACAAGACCGTCTATCCGAACGCCCGCATCGTCGCCACCGATCCCGAGTGGGATGTCGCGCTCATGAAGATCGACGCCGCGGACCTCACGCCCGTGGTCTTCGCGGATTCCAGCGATCTGCCCGAGGGCACATGGATCGTGGTCAATGGCGTGAGTTCACGGTTCGCGCGCAGGGCGTTGGCGGGAATCATCAGTGCGAATGCCCGGGAAATTGCCGTATCCGGCGGGGCCGCGCTGGGTGTCGTGCTCAAAAAGGACACCAATGCCCTGGAGATCGAGGATGTCAGCGAGAAAAGCGGTGCCAAGGAAGCCGGTCTGCAAAAAGGCGATGTCATCCTCGCGGTGGAGGACAAGCCGGTGAAGGAGAGTACGGAAATCGGTGAGCTGCTCAAGGACCGCAAGGCGGGAACCATGGTGAAAGTCACATGGCGGCGGGGCGAAGAGGAAATGTCCGCCCAAGTCAGGCTCGCCTCCAAGTCCGAGATGTTCCAACTCGAAGTGAACCGCAACGACATGATGAGCGGCGATTTCTCCAAACGCCGCAGCGGCTTCCCGCGTGTGATCCAGCACGACGTGATGGGAAACAGCAAGGTCATGGGAGGCCCCGTCCTGAACCTTGATGGCAAGTGCGTCGGTATGAACATCGCCCGCGCCAACCGCGCCGAAACCTTCGCCATCCCCGTGGAGGAACTCAAAACCCTCACCGCCGCCCTCCTGAAAAAAGCCGCGGAAACTCCCGCTCCGGAACCCGCGGATACTCCGAAGTGAAGGGCGCCGCTTTCCTCACGATCCGTTTTACGGCGGCACAAACCCGCTTCACCTCGCCGGAAATAAAACCGCCCTCCGCCCGTAGGTGCGTTTGTGAAAACGCTTCACCGCTGCAGCGGTTCGATCAGCATCGACCAGTAAAGTTCCGCGGCTCCTTCGGCGGTCAGTTGGGAATCACGGCGACCACTGATGACGGATGAAATGCCCATGGGTTTTAGGCTGAGGGACTGTTCTCCCACTTCCACGCTCAGCACTTCATTGAAGCTGTTGACGTTCCCTTGATAATCGTAGGAATAGCTGATGCCTTTGGAGAAGGCGGACGCTCCCTTGTGCCGGATGGAACAACGCGATACCGCTTCCCCGTTCCGATAGATCACCGCCGTGAAACAATGCGCGTCGATGCGCTTGAAGCGGGTCTCGATCCCGGCGTGGCGTTGCTGAAGTTCGTTCAATGAACCTTCGAAGAAGAGCGCCATGAAGTCGAACGCCTCATCCATGAAATGATCCTTGTCGGCCTCCGTGAAGGTTCTCTTCACCCGCAGGTTGCTGGACCGTGGAGCGGTTATTTGTCCCATGACCTTGGCAAAAGTTTCCGCCGGATCATGCGGGGCACGAAATACGGGCGGCTCCGGCGCTTTCGGCAATGCCTTCCGGATCTGTTGAACCACATCAAGAAAGGCTTCGTCCTGATTCGGCCATTTGGTAATCGGTCGGCCATCCGTCGGCGCTGCCAGCAAATGGGAGAATGGAGCGTGTGGCCAATCGCAGGGACGGAGAATGACCGGGATCACGCGGGCTGTGCCAGCCTCGTGCCGTTCCATCGCCCTTTTTACCTCCACGTCGAAGCAATACTTCGAGGCGAGGAAATCCGAACTCACCAGCAGAAGAATCACGTCCGCCTCTTCCATTTTTCGGTCGATGGCTCCATCGAATTCGTCACCGGAGGGAATCATGCGGTCATGCCACGTTTCGATGGCGCCGGAGCGTCTCAGCATTTCGAGGTGCTTCTGCAACTCGTCACGGAGAGCTTCGTCCTTATGGGAGTATGAAAAGAACAGCGTGGCCATGGCGTGAATTCAGAATGCCGTGAGGCGCTTGCCCAGCAGGTGGCTGAGGTTCCACTTGGTGGTGGTGGAGAGAGCGCGCTCGAGGCAGATGAAGAAGGGTTTTTCTCCGGCTTCGTCCAGCTCGCGCAGTCGCTTGAGGGTGGCGTCCTTGATGCCCTCGTTCCATGCGAGGCAGGCGAGGGTGCCGCGCCGGCCGTCGGTGATTTGATAGACGGTGTTCTCCGTGAAGTCCTCGCGGAGCGTGCGGGTGTAGTGGAGCTGGAAGCCGCACTTGAGGAGCACTTCATCGAAGATGGCCTGTTCCGCGCCTTCATCCAGCGGAAGGAGGTAGGAGGCCTCTTTCTCCTGGATGTAACGTTGCAGCGCGGCCACGTTCTCCTCCTCGCTCAAGGCTGGATCGGGAACGAACTCGCAGCGCGGGAAGTTCGACTTGGCGAGCTTGTAGACGCGGAAGCCGGTGTCCGGTATCGGCTGCGGGTTGTCGCCGTAGCCTTCGATCACGCGTTTGACGCGTTCGATGGTGATCGACGCAACGGTGGGCAGGCCTACACTAACCGCGTTCGCTCCGGAGGTGCTCCCTGAGTCAACAACTTCTGGAATTTGGACAACAATAAACTGACGGTCTTGATTACCCTCGGAAGAATTCCGGCGATTCGCTTCCAATACGCCATGAGCCAAGGAACCGCTGCCACCGAAAAAGTCCAAGATGAGTTCTCCAGGATTAGACAAGTATTCAACAAGCAGACGAAGATCATCGAAGTGCTTGGGATGGTCAAACACGCGCATCCCGAAAATGCGGTCGAACATATCCGACGCTGTTTGTGCATAGCTGTAGTGTACTGATGCGAGAACTTGATCGTCCTGCTCAAAGAGGTTGGTCCGGACCGATGGAACTGTTGTTTCATCTGGACCGAACACAATCCGCCCCGCGTTATACTCTTCCCAAAATCGATCCTCTGTCGGATACCGCCAGCCGCTTCGCGGAACTTTGCACGGTTTCTTTGTTAGGGGATGGTGAATCGTGTAGCGAGGTCCGCCCGTGCCGGGCCAATTGATGTTTCCGTCGTCACGGTATGGACCTTTTGCGTCGACCTTCCGAAATCTGGTCACGGCCTTTCGTGGGTCATCGCTTTCGATCGTTTTATAGAATGACAATAGTTCCTTTTGAATCGAACCAAAGTCGCTGCCGTGTTCTGTAAAAAGCCGGTCGAAAAGTTCCCTCACCTCGTCCACCCCTTCCTTCTTGGCTCGAAGCTTGGTGTCACTTTCCTTGAGGAGATTTTTGTCTTTCGCATACACCAGCATGTACTCGTGCCCTACCGAAAAGAACTTAGCATCATTTTTCCGGTTCTTGTCCCACACCAGCACTGCAACGCGATTTTCCTTTCCGAAGGCTTCGTCGAGCAATCGTGTCATGTTCGGCATTTCGGCGTCATCAATACTGACAACGAGATACCCTTCCGGACAAAGAAGGCCCCGCGATGCGAGCAAACGTGACTGAATCATCGAAAGCCAGTCGGAGTGAAATCGGCCGGATGTGTCGGGATTGCTCGAAAGCTTCACTCCCTCTTCCGCCGAACCAGTCTCCTCCCAATAGCTCTTCCGGTCCTTGGCGTAGTTGTCCTTGTAGATGAAGTCTTTTCCCGTGTTGTAAGGCGGGTCGATGTAGATGACCTTCACCTGCTCGCGGTAGGCGGCCAGCAGCAACTTGAGCGTTTCGAGGTTCTCGCCCTCGATGATCATGTTACCATCCGCTTTTTCGGGATTCACGGAGCGGTCTTCGTCATAAACGAGCGTGGCGGTGGTGGGGGTGAAGGCCTCGCGCTTGGAGGCGGCCTTGCCGTACCATTTGAATTCATAGCGTTCCGCCTCATGCACCTCGTTGGGTGCGACGAGGCGTTTCAGTTCGTCCGGATCAAGGCGGCCCTCGTTGGTGAAGAGATCGGGGAAAAGCCGCTTGAGTTCGGCCAGCCGTTCCTCACGGAGGTCCGGCGTGGTGGGAAGAAGATCGTTGAGGGTGGAAGGAGAATCCATGGATGGAGAGGCGGGCGTGGGAACCGGAAGATTTCCGATTGAGGATTGTTGATTTTGGATTTTTGAATCGAAGAGGGCTATTCGGTGGCGAGCGCTTGGGACAGCGTTTCCGGGAGGTTTGTCTTGGGAGCGAAGTAGCCCATGGCCGCGGGGCTGCCGCCGTAGGGGGCTTCGTCCTCTTTCAGTACACTTCCGATGCGGTCCACCGGGGCCTGATAGATGAGCGAGGTGTTGGCATTCACGCCCAGCGCGTGGAAGTGGCGAATGGCGCACTTGATCTTGATCTGCTCTTCGGTATCCAGGTCCGCCATCACGCTGGTGGACTTGGTTTCCACCACGAGGTGGATTTCCACCGCCGATTGGTCGCGCAGGGATTTCTGGCTGACGACGATGCCGAAGTCCGGCGTGTAGTTTCCGGCGGGTGTGGGGATCTTGTACCACTCCGGGAGCTTGAGCACGCAGACCACGCGCGGGTCCATCTCCGCCTGCTTGGCGAAGGTGGATTCATAAGTGGAGCCGGAATCAATGATGGCGTGGTCATAAACACCGCGCTCGGGCATGGGCACCACCTCCTTGTAGGTGGGAATAATGTCCTTAAAGAGATCGAAGCCGAAATGCTCGCCGGTGGGGCGGTAGTCGATGGTGCGGACCATTTCCTCGATCTTGATCCGGTTGATGGCGCGGGAGGCCTCGTGGAGGAAACGGGGCGGATTGCGGACGAACTGATCCTGGTTCGGCAGGCGTGAGAGAAGCTTGATCAGTGTGGGATAGGCGAGTTGGGTTGTTTCCGAGAGTTCCTCCACCAGATCCAGCGGGCTGAAAGAGGCGTCGAGCCGCGCGGTGTCGCGCCCCAGTTCGGCGGAGCGCACGCCGTCCTTCGAGAGCTCATCGATGCGGGTGAGGACAATCTCAGCCTCGTAGTGAGGGACTTCGATTTCCTTGATGGCATCGACGCAGGCTCCGATGAGGGTTTCCTCCTCGAAGTGGACGGTGTAGTCGGTGCGCTGGCCGAGCCGTTTCCAGAAACGGCGGAAGGGATCGCTTTTGAAATGCTTGTCCTGAAGGCGGACTTTCTTCTCGCCCTGGCGTTTCCCCTTGTGGATGTGGCGCGGCGTGATGCCGGTGCTGCCGGTCTCCGTCTGGTATTGGGTGACGAACGTTTCGTAAGTTTCGTTCGGGATGACGGTGAGTAGGTTGATTTCCTTACCTTCCTCGGTGCCATCGGGATCATGCACGCGCTTGCCTTCCTGATTCCGGCAGATGCGCAGGCCACGACCGATTTCCTGGCGCTTCTTGATGTCGGAATAGGTGTAGTTGAGCGTGGCGATGTTGAAGACGTTCGGATTGTCCCAACCCACGCCGAGGGCGGAGTGGGAGAAGATGAACTGGCGGGGGTTCGAGAAGGCGAGCAGGGCTTCCTTGTCGCGGAGGATCTCATCGTAGATTTCCTTCTGCTTGGCCATGGAGTTTTCGCTGTCCGTGAACTCGCCGGTGGAGGTCTTGGCGAAGTAGTAGGCCTGCACTTCCTCAACCAATCCGTGTGGCGCATCGGAGCCGTAGTGATCGCGATAGGCCCTGGGGAACTCCTCGCGGAATAGCGTGCGGATCAGTCCGTCCGGATCGGTGTAACTGGCGACGCGGTCGATGAAGATGAGGGACAGCGGCTTGATGCCGTGCGGGCGCAGGAACTCGGTTTTCTCGAAATGGCGGAAACAGAGCCAGTAGAGCTGCTGGCGGAAGATGCCGGCGACATCGCCGGTGGTCGCGCTGCTGGTGATTTCAATGCCGTTGGAAAACTTCACCAGTTCGCCTCCACCGCGCAGCCCTCGGGCACGGATGGTTTCAATGGCAAATCCGCGGTAGGAAACATTGCCGGTGGCCTCTTCCAGACTACGGTGCTTCTTCGCATCCAACCACCGGGTTTCCTTGTATTTGAATCCGGTGGCGGTCTTGCACCATGCCTTGAGTTTGGCCTTGGGATCGCCTTTCCCGGTCTGGATTTCGACGAGTTCGAGCTTGAGCGTGGCCTCGTCGTTCTTCTCCGCCACGGAAAGCACTTCGAGTTTTTTCACGAGCCGCTCGTTGTAGGCTTCACGGGCGGAGAGGCGGTAGAGCAGGTTCCGGGTGACTTTGTGTGTGGCGGAATAGCGGAGACGGGCCACGGGATCGAGCGCCTCAAGTCGCGGAACGATGTTCGGCGTGTCCATGCCTTCCTGCGGCTCGTCCATGATGAGCACCGGGCGGATCCTAGCGAGCGCCTGCCAGTAGGAAAGCCCCTCCGGGGAATCGTCGCGGGCGGCTTGGTTGATGATGTTGTCGTCGGAATTGAACGACTGGGTCGTCATCACCATCACTTGCAGGTCGGTGCCGCTGATGAAGCGCTTCACCTCCGTGAGTTTTTTGCTGTCATACTCGAAGGCATGAAGGCGCGGCCCATAGATGCGGTGGAGCTGCGGGCCAAAGGATTGGATGGTGTCCAGAACGCCCTCACGGATGGCGACGGAAGGCACGATGATGATGAACTTGGTGAAGCCGTAAGCCTCGCAGAGTTCGTAAATGGTGCGTAGATAGACCAGCGTCTTGCCGGTGCCGGTCTCCATCTCGATGCAGTAATCCGGATCGTTGCAAAGGTGAGCCTCGCCTTCCCTGAGATTGTTGGCGGCGATGATGGCACGTTTGTTCGCCGTGATTTCCTCGATTCCGAGAGTGAGAATGTTCGGGTGGACGTCGCCTTGGAACGGATTGTGGAAGAAGTTCCGTTGCTGCCCCTCGAAGATGCCGACAACGGCTTTGATGGCCTTGTCCTGATAGGGGAGTTCTTCGAGGAGGAATGACATGGATGACTGAGGCGATTTGTCGGGAATTTCGGCAGTGAGGGCAAGCGAATGAATGGGGGCAGGGGACGTCGTGGGGAAGCGGGGGCGTTCCGGCGTTCTCCTTCGCCTGGCACCCAAAGAGCGACGCAACAGGCGGGGCAGGGGCGGGGAGTGGCAGATTCGTTGCAAAATCTACAGTTTCAG
>DAISZP010000198.1:0-9852 GCA_036824745.1 Luteolibacter sp. | reverse complement strand
CGGTTCAGATCGCGCGGGCCGCTCGGCGGCAGCGGGCGGGAAAACAGGGCGCTGAGAGCACGGTAGCAGTCGATCTGGGACAGCGGTGTCGAGTCGCAGACATTGAAAACCCCGGTGGCGCGGATGGAGGCGAGGTGGAGGATCGCCCGCGCGGCGTCGTCCCGGTGGATCTGGTTGAGGAAACGGCGACCGTCCTCCTCGATGACCGCCTCACCTGCCAGAAACTTCTTCAGGATGACGCTGCGTTCCGGCCCATAGATGCCCGACAAGCGCGCGACGATCCCGCCCGCATCGAGCACGATGGACTCCGCCTCCAATAAGAGTCGGCCAGTCTCCCGATCGGGGGCGGCGGGGCTTTCCTCGTTAACCACCGAGCCGTCGGTCTGCGGATAGACCGAGGTGCTTGAGGTGAACAAAAGGGGAACACCGGCAAACGTTTTCGTTAGATTCCGGCAGCCCTCCACATACACTTTCTGATAGGCCTCCGCACCGCCGCGGCCGGAGGCGGCGCAGTGGATGATGAAATCAGCGGCGGGAAGACGGGATACCATTTCCGGATCCGAAACATCGCACGCGATCACCCCTTCCCCGCCCGAGAGGGAAACGGGGACGACCTCCCAACCGGCCTCGTTGAAGACCCGACCGACCGCCGTGCCGAGGTATCCATTTCCAATCAACAGCAGTTTCATGATCCGGCGGCGGTTTCGTGAAGGGCCTTGCGCATGTCCGAGCCATCCGAATTCGGCAGGTCCGCGCGCTGGATGAAGAGGAGGTGCACGCGTTTTTTCACCGGATCGATCCAAGCCTGCGTGCCGAACGCTCCGCCATGGCCGAAGCTTCCCGGCGAAAGCGCGGCGCTCACGCCCTGCGGCTCGCGGACCACGCACCAACCGAGCCCCCACGCGCAGCCGGGGGTGAAACCGGTCTGCAAACCGCCGCTCTGCACGGTGGTCATGAGTTTCACGGACTCCGGTTTTAAATAGCGCCTTCCATCGAGCTCCCCGCCGTTGAGGATCATGCGGGCGAACTTCGAATAATCCTCCGCGGTGGAGAACAAGCCACCGTTCGCGCGCGGGTAGCGGTTCTTGTCTGTCAGCGATTTGCCGCCGAGGAAACCGATGGGCACCTTCTCCAGATTCCCATCCGCCTTGCGATAGGAGGTTGCCAGACGCGCCGCGAGTTTCTCATCCGGATAGAACGTCGTGTCCTTCATGCCGAGCGGGCCGAAGAGATGCGTTTCCAGAAACCCGGGAAACGATTCGTTAGAGACCACCTCCACCACGCGGGCCGCGGTGTTGATGCCCGTCTGGCAATACTGCCACCTGCCGCCGGGCGCGAACTGCACGGGCTTCGCCGCGATCAAGGGCATCAACTCCGCGAGCGTGGCCACCTTCGCCGTTTCCTCCACCGACACCTCGCTGAGTCCCGAGCTATGGGTGAGGCATTGTTTGAGCGTGATCGTCACCTTGTTGCCCGCGGCGTCCTTGAGATGGGAAAACTCCGGAAGGTATTTCTCCACCGGATCATCCACCGAAAGTTTGCCCTGCTCCTGCATCATCATGACGGCAGCGGCGGTGACCGGCTTGGTCATCGAGGCGATCCAGAAGACGTCGTCTGTTTTCATCGGACGTTTGGTTTCCAAATCCGCCATGCCGACCGCGGAGAGATGCAGGGTGTTTTTCTCATCCGCCACCAAGGTCACGGCTCCGGCGATTTCATGAGCCTGAACAATCTCCGTCATCTTCTCCGACACCGCAGGGATCTCGGGATGCTTTCCTTGAGCAGCATGAAGCACGCTTCCCATCAGCACGGCACTCATCAGCAGTCTCGGGGTTTTGGACATGGCGAAAGGAAACCCAAAGGCGAGAGACAGACAATTCCCGAATCCCGGCCTTCCAGCCCGCGAAAACTTAGACTCGCCGTTGCTTCGGTTTCGTTTACAATCCAGCCATGGACCTCAATTTCGAGCCCTACAACCTCCTTGCCGGCTTCGTCTTCGGCACCATCGGCTGGGGGGCCACCCGCTATGGGAAACAGCTTGAGCTCTGGCAGCCGCGCGCCATCGGATGGGCCTTGATGCTGTATCCGTATTTCATCGTCAACCGCATCCTGGTCTGGGCCGTCGGGGTGGTCTTGCTGGTGCTGCTGTGGTTTTTCCACCACGAATAGACAACCCGGCCTGGACCCGCGCGATAAGCCGGATCCCGCGTGAAACACGCTTGTCATTGGCCGGCCGCCCCCTCAATCTAACAAAAGTTCATCCATGAAACCGATCCACATTCTTCCAATCATCACGGCATCGCTGCTCGCTTCCTGCGCCACGAAGTTCACCGAAGCCCAGAAACAAAGCCTGGCCACGGTCGCCGTCGCTCCCGGCACGCTTGCGGAGGATGCCTATCAGGAACCCGATGGTGGAGACCGAGGCGCCGCGCAGGCGGCCTCCATGGCCGGCGTCAACTCCGGAACCGGCGCGATCGGGGGCGCGCTCGGAGCCATCATCGGCGAATCGATCGCCGCCACCCAGGACGGCCTGTATGACGCGAAGCACCGCCAGCACTACACCCGGCTCCAGGAAGTCACGCCCAACCCGGCTCCAATCCTCTCCCAGAAACTGACGAAAAACCTGAAGGATGATTCATTCTTCGGCCCGCGCCTGAAACCCGCGTCACCCAATCAGTTCAAGGTCGAGGTCTTGAACTATGGCCTGGTGCGGGCCTCGAAGACCGCAGAGGGCGAAATTCTAGTCACGCCGCGGGTCACGGCCCGTTTCAGCCTCGTCGATGGAGCGGGAAAAACCCTGTTCAATTCCACGAATTCAGCCACCGGCTACCACCACCCGATCGAGCTCTACGTGCAGGACCCGCGCAAACTCGCTGAAAGTTATGATATTGCGGAAGGAGCAGCGGTGCAGGCATTCATCATCGCGCTTTCCAAGAAGACCGCACCCTGAAACGGGAACACAGCGCCGCTGTGGCCTGTTCCCAGCCATTGAAATCCGCGAATTCGACGCCACTGCCGCGACCGAGACTGGCACAATCACGGGATTTGCCCTTGGCAGAACGCGGGTTTTCACCCCTAGTCTCCGCCGCCCATGCCTACCGAAGCGATCCTTTCCACCGTCCGGCAGTTCCTCGGGGTGGACCCGACCGTTCAGATCACCCTTGAGCCGATCAAACGCGGCGCGTCCGGCCGCACCATCGTGCGCGTGAAGACACCGTTGCGCGAGCCGTTCATCGGCATCCATTGGACCGAGGAACGGGAGGACAACGAGCAGTTCATCCCGGTCGGAAATTTTCTCCGCCAATCGAAGTTGCGCGTGCCGGAGATCATCCACGAGCGCGCGAGATACCGCGTGGCCCTAGTCGAGGACCTCGGAGACACGGACCTGCACTCACTGCGCGACCGGTCGTTTGACGAACGCCTGCCGCTTTACAAGTCCGCCTTCGAGCAGGTGGATCGTTTGTTCTACGCGAAGCCGCCGAAGGATTTCCATCTGATGCCGCCCTTCGACGCGGCGCTTTACCGCTGGGAGCAGGAATATTTCTTCGAGCACATCGTGGAAGGCCATCTCGGCATGGATGCAGCCCCACTGCGCGCCAACCCGGTTTTCACGGAGATGGCGGAGAAACTCGGAACCGTGGCGCGGCATCTCGTGCACCGGGATTTCCAATCGCAGAACCTCATGATCAAGGACGGCAAGGCATGGATGATCGATTTCCAGGGCCTGCGCCGCGGCCGTCAGGAATACGACCTCGCCTCGCTCATTTTCGATCCCTACATGAACCACAGCGCCGACGAGCGCGAGCGTTTGTTGGAACTGTGGGAGGAAATCGCCGACGAGCGCCCCGAGACCACGCTCTTCCACCAGTGCGCCGCGCAACGACTGATGCAGGCGCTCGGCGCGTATGGAAACATCGTGAAAAACCGCGGCGACGAGTGGTACCGCCCGCACATCGCCACCGCCGCCGGATTGTTAGATACGGTGACCTCCGGCACGCCGCTGGAGGAACCGCTCGCACAGGTCCTAACAGCCCTCCGTTGATCGACCGTGCCCGGGCCTTTCCAACGCCGCATCGGGATCGCGCTGGCCGCCAGCGCCGCTTCCATCGCGGTTTGGGCGTGGGTTCCCGGCACTTCGCTGGATCGCGCGGCCTTCACCGCGGTCTGCCGCGCGTTCACCAATCCGCCCTATTTCGTCAACGGGGAAGGCAAACCCTCCGCTCCATGGCAGCTGCGCAGCTTCACGGACAACGACCGGATCGATCCGGCAAAAACACCAGTCGTCATCTCGCTCGGCGATGATCCCAACAACATCTTCCAATCCTCGCCGCAGTCTCCGCTCGATCTGGCGGTCATCCTCTCCAATTTCCAACGCCACGGCGTGACACGCCCCGCCATCGCCGCGGTGCTCGCGTGGGACAATCCCGACGTGATGAGTTTCAACTCGCTAGAAACCAAGCTCGCGTCCTTCCCCTCGGTGACCATGGCCGCGCCTTTGGCGAGAGGCGCGGTTCCGGAAACCATGCCGCCGTCGTTCCGCCGCGCCTCCATTCCGTTAGAGAAAGTCGCCGGGGATGGCAACACGCTGCCCGTCGTAAACCGAGTGCCCGTCTCCGGGGTGATCCTTGGCGGGGAAAATTGCACCGCCGGCTTTCAATCGATCGATTCGGACCAGACCGGCGGCAGGCCTCCGATGCTCGCTCGCTGGGACGACCGGGTGGTTTTCGCCTTCCCGCTGGTGGCGGCGATGCAACATCTAACGGTTTCCCCGCAGCAGGTCGAGGTGCGGCTCGGCGAGTGGGTGAAACTCGGCCCCAAGGGCCCCACCCTGCCGATCGACAGGTTCGGCCGGCTCACCATGCCGCTGCCGGAAGTTTCCGCCAGAACCACCGTCCCTGCCGAAGATCTGATCGATGCCGATCCCGGCATCATTCCGGATGCGGACCGTTCGCTCGTTTTCCTGCGCGATGATCACAGCGCCGCGGACTCCGCCACCCGGGCGTTTTCCCGTAGCCTGGCAACGATCAGCACCGCCATCACTTCGGACGCGGGCCTGCGGCAGGCCGCCGTCTTCCGCAGGGCGGAAACCAGGACCGAGCTGGCCACGCTTGGTGGTCTGACGCTCATCATCGCCTGGCTCGCGGGCCGGACACGTTTCCAACAAACCGTGGGATTCCTGTCGCTCGCCGGGCTCTGCTTGATCAGCCAATGGCTTGCAGCGGGTTTCTCCCAGCTTTGGTTTCCCGGAATCGCCGCCATGGGCGGGGTGTTCACAGCGGCGCTGCTCTGCCGTATCCTGCCGGAGAAGGCAAGCGCTCCCGTTCCTGTCGTGGAATCTGAACCGCCATCGAAGGTCCACAGCGAAACCAAACCCACGGAGCCGACCTCCGAAGCACCGACCTCCGAAGCCGTCCCGGAAGCAGTCGCGGAACCTCCGACAAAAAAGCCCCGGGCAACCAAAACCACGCCGGCCAAACCGCGCAAAGCCGCCGCAAAGAAAGCGCCACAGAAACGCGGCAAGCCCAAAAAAGATTCCTGAGCGGCGGGCTGTCAGGCTCCGGCATCAGTCAGGCAATGTTGACCTTCTGAATGAGTCACAGGCTTTCGAAGTGACAGTTACGACATCGCGCGTTTTCCGCTTTACCCCGGTTAGGACTTGGACCATGGGACAGGTGTGAAATTTCCTCCCCACAAGGCGCTCATCGCGTTTCTTTTCTGCAGCCCCTCATTGCATGCCGCGGTGATCGACGTAATTCCCGGATCCCACAACGCGCCGATTCTCTCCATCACGTATTCCGTGAACGGATCGGATGTGGTCCAGAATACGGAGGCCACGGATGTGGTCAGCAACAGCGACACTCCGGTTTATGTGAAAAGCGTCAGCATCAGCGATGGTTCGCCTGTCGTGTTGTCCCACTTCAACACCGAGGGAGCCGTCGTGGTGAACGTCAATTCACAGCAACTCACCATCAGCGGCATCGGGGTCTTCAACAACGGCGCGGTCACCACCAGCAACGTGGGCCTTGCCGCCTATGCCGACGCCGTCGCGGGCACTTCGATGGACACGGATCTGAAAAACTTCACCTTCCACGACTTGCTCTCCAACACGGTGAGCGGCCAGGGAGCCGACTATGATTTATTGTTTTACCGCGGGCTCCAGCTTGATGACTATTTCATGGTATCCGAACGCTGGGGGAATTCCGAGTTCGAAGTCACCGCCCTCGATCAGAACGGCAATCCATACGCCAACGCGAACGTGCTGCGGATCGGCGCGAACGGCGGTGTGATCTACACGCCGGACGGCTATCAGGTTTATGACTGGGTGACCGGCTACGCGGCCTCCACCAACGTGGCCACCCAATCCCAGGCGATCACCTTGTTCTCCGTGCAGAAGTTCTTCGAATCCACCATCGGCCCCTCGGGACCGGTGTTCGGCCTGCGGATCAACAATGATTTCGAGGCGGACTTCAAAATCGTGGGAATCAGCGCGAACAGTTTCTCGGACAACCCGCTCAACCCGGTGGTTCCGGAAACCTCCGCCTGCCTGTTCGCCCTCGCCGGCACCGGCTTGCTGCTGCGCCGCAGGCGTTGAGCGGCAGCGCTGCATTTGCTCTTTTCGTGGATGGCCGAGCCGCCTAGCGTCCCCGCCATGCAACCGATCGACAAGGCCCACGCGCTCATCGAGGCGCTTCCCTACCTGCAGGCTTTCCGCGGCAAGACGTTCCTCATCAAGATGGGCGGCTCGGCCATGGAGGATCCGGACCTCGTCGCCAAGGTCATGCGCGACATCGTTTTCCTCGAAGTGGCCGGCATCAATCCCATCGTGGTGCATGGCGGCGGCAAGGCAATCTCCGCGGCGATGGAAAAGGCGGGACTGGAGGCGAAATTCATCGGCGGCTTCCGAGTGACCACCGAGGAGGCCATCGACATTGTCGCCCGCGTCCTATCGGAAGAGATCAACCCCGGGCTTGTTAGAATGATCCGCGACTTCGGCGGCAAGGCGGTGGGCATCCCCGGCAACGACGTTTTCCTCGGAGAAAAGATCAAGGGCACGGATTCCGAAGGCAACAAGGTGGACATCGGACGCGTCGGCGAGGTGGTGGGTTGCCAGCTCGCGCACATGGACGCGGCTTACAACGCCGGAATCGTCCCGGTGATCTCGCCGCTCGCCGCGGAACTGGCCACAGGCAAGCCGCTCAACATCAACGCCGATCTCGCGGCCGCCGCGCTCGCCAAGGAGCTGCGCGTGGCGAAACTCGTTTATCTATCCGACGTGCCGGGGCTTCTATCAGATCCGAAGGATCCCTCCACCCTCATCAAGTCCGTGAGCCGCAAGGAAGCGGATGAAATGATCTCCGACGGCACCATTTCCGGCGGCATGATTCCCAAGATCCGCAGCGCGGTGGACGCGTTGAACGCGGGTGTTAGAAAGGTCCACTTCGTGGACGGACGTCTGCCGCACGCGCTGTTGCTGGAGATTTTCACCGATGGCGGCATCGGCACGGAAGTGGTGCGCTGAGAGTGAACTACGGAAAAGTAAAAACCCCGCCGCGGCTCACCGGGCGGGGTTTTGAGATATCAGCAACCTTTCTTTTCAGAGAAATTCACTTCCAGGTCGTCACGTCGTCAGAGGACTTGCCACCGCCGTTCACTCCGTCCGCGCCATCGCTCCAGACGGCGACGCGCCTTCCGTTGAGGGTGATGCTCTTGCCGCCGGCGGCGGTCACGGGAATGAGTTTTTCGTCGAAATCGAGATCCATCATCACGCTGTATCCGCCACCCCAGGGATCGTAGAGGCCGGTGACCGCGGAGCCGGTGGAGTTGTAGATGAGGCCGCCGGATCCTTTGGTGCCGACTTTCTTGCCTTCCTTGGCGACGAGGTATTTCACACCACGGCTGTTGAGAATGTTGCCGCTGTTCCCCTCGAGGCCGAGCAGGACGGTGAGCAGGGTGACTTCCTTGTCCGTTTTGACAGTGGTGTCCGTGCTGCCTTCCTTGGGCATGTAGCCGTAGTCCGTGAAGAAGCTGTTGACGGAAGTCTCAATACCGGTTGCCTGATTGAGACAGGTGACTTTGCGGGCCTTCTGAATGGCGGCGTTACCCGCGGCGAATCCGGCGGCGGCGAGCACGGCGATGATCGCGATGACCACGAGGAGCTCGACCAGGGTGAAGCCGTTGCGACGGCGGGAGGCTGGGATTTTCATATCGGCGTTAGAATGGGTTTTCATCTGGACTGGGCAAACACAATTTTCCAGTTCCATCACGGAGCCCGGAGGTGATCGCATTCACATGGTAAACACTTACGCGCCATTTCGCATCAGCGCAACAGGAATTTCTCGTTTGCCGTTGCGAAGAATGCGCGTGGCGGACAGACTCAGGGCATGCCCGGCGAAAATCTCCGAGACGCCGTTCTCGAACACATGCGCGCCAACCCGGCCCAGCCGGTGACCAAGTCCTCCCTCGCGCGACACCTTCAAATTCCAGTGGATCGGCGCTCCGAACTGCGCCGGGCGATCGCCTCGTTGGTCGAAGAAGGCCTCGCCGAGGAAAAAAAGAAGGCCTGCTACATGCTCACCGCCCCGTCGGACGACACGCTGGTGGGCACCATCAAGTTTCACCCGAAGGGCCATGGCATGTTTTTCCCGGATGCCGGGGATCCCTCGAATCTCGCCAAGGGTCTCGACCTGAAGGCTCTACCCCGAATTCAAATCTCCCGGCGGGATACCGGCACGGCCCTCGATGGAGACCGCGTGCTCGTCACTCTCCAGAAACCCAGCCCGAAGCGCCAAGTCCGCACGCGCCGCGAAATCGAGCCTGATACCACCGAGGAAATCCGCGGCCGGGTGGAAAAAGTCCTCGCCCGCCGCTCCGGCCGTTTGATCGGCATTTTTCGGAGAAACAAGGGGTTCTCTTGGGTGGAATGTGATGACAAGGCGGTGGACGGTCGCATCGAACTCGTCGGCGACACCACCGCCCAGCCGGGCCAACTCGTGGTGGTGGATCTGGACAACTGGAAGGACCCGAACCTCACCCCGCGCGGGCGGATCATCGAAGCGCTAGGCTGGCCCGGCGATCCGGGAGTGGACATCATTTCCGTGATCCATCGCTTTGGCTTGCGGACTTCGTTTCCCGAGGAAGTGCTGGCCGCCGCCCGCTCGGTGCCGGAAGAGCCCGAGCCGCAGGAAATCGCCCGCCGCGAGGATTGGCGGGACAAGCTTGTCATCACCATCGACCCCGCGGATGCGAAAGACCATGACGACGCGATCTGGCTTACGAAAAAGCGCGACGGCTGGACGCTCGCCGTGCACATCGCCGATGTTTCCCACTACATCAAACCCGGCTCCGCCATGGACAAGGAAGCCATCGAACGCGGAAACTCGACCTACTTGGTGGATCGCGTGCTGCCCATGCTGCCGGTGGAGCTCAGCAACGGAATCTGCTCGCTGAAACCGGACGTGGACCGGCTGACGAAATGCGCGTTGTTGGAAATTTCCGCCAAGGGCGAGATCACCAAGGCGAGGTTCCTCGATGCGGTAATCCACAGCCGCGCGAAGCTCTCTTACGAACAAGCGCAGGCCATCCTCGATGGCAAACCCGCGCCCGAAGGCTCCGATCCCGAGTTGGTGCCGATGGTTCGCGAAGCCTGGCGCATGGCGTCCACGCTTCGCCGCCGACGTTTCAACGAAGGCGCGCTCGATCTGGAAATGCCGGAAATCAAAGTGCGCCTCGATGACAAGGGCCGCGCCGTC
Organism: Luteolibacter sp.; assembly: GCA_036824745.1. Classification (GTDB taxonomy): domain Bacteria; phylum Verrucomicrobiota; class Verrucomicrobiia; order Verrucomicrobiales; family Akkermansiaceae; genus Luteolibacter. The sequence continues at coordinate 103 of DAISZP010000198.1, read as the reverse complement.
GCCGCCGAGCCGGTGATCCACACGGAAAGCCACCAGCTCATCGAGGAATGCATGCTCGCGGCGAACGAGGCCGTCGCCCGCATCCTGCGCGAGCGCATGAAAC
>DAISZP010000197.1:9617-9886 GCA_036824745.1 Luteolibacter sp. | reverse complement strand
CCTTGCCCGACGTGCCATTCGATCCGCTCAGGCTGAAGGTGCGGTATTCGTAACCGGATGGCACCGTGGGAAGCCCCGCCGTCACCGGGTTGACCGCGTTGACGACGGTGTTGAAGGTTCCCAGCGTGGTGCTGCCGTCGATGCGATAGGTGTAACCATCCTGAACAGCACTGGGCGACGGGCTGCCGCTGAATGCCGGAGTCCCCGTGCGCACCGCGATGGTCATCAACATCTCCTTGATGGCGTCCCCATCCACGCTGCTGTCCGCG
>DAISZP010000197.1:0-9607 GCA_036824745.1 Luteolibacter sp. | reverse complement strand
GCGATGATGGAATAGACCTTGGGGTTGTTCGATCCATTGTTAGGGATGCCGCCGAGCGCGAATTCCAGCGCATTGGTGGAGCCATCGCCATCCGGGTCATCGCCCGGATCCCGATCCGCGAGCGGAATGGAGGGGAATCCGGACATCCAGGTATCGTAAGCGGACGCAGCTCCGGTGACCTGGAGTTTTCCGGTTCCGGTGATGACTCCGGGACTTGTGGTGGAGTCGTAGATTCCCGCCGCCATGGACACGCCGTTGATGGTGAGGGAGCCCACCTGATCCGTCGATCCGTGCAAGAGATTGAGCACAGCCCCTGAGGCAATGCTGATGGCGGAGGTGTTTCCAAAAAACGCACTGGTGACCGAGAGAGTTCCGGCATTTACGGCGGTGCTTCCCGTGTAGGTGTTTGCTCCGGACAGGGTGAGTGTTCCCGTCCCGGACTTGGTAAAGCCACCTGTCCCGGTGAGCATCTGCGAGACTGTCAGTGTCTGCCCATTGGTATCTATCCGCGCGCCACCGGAAAGGATGTTCGCCAGGTCCAGCCCCCCCATGAAGGCGACATTCGCACCGGCACCTGCTTTTAGCAACCCACCGTTGAAATTGACCACGCTGTTCCCCTCGAGCCCCCCGGAGACCTGTTTGGTGGTCACGGTGCCGCCATTGAGGTTCAAGGTGCCGCTGCCACCGAAGTTCACCGGCCCGCTGCCGAAATACAACGCATCGCCGCTCACGGTGACCGTTCCTGTTCCGGAAACGTTGAGAGTTCCCGCTCCCTGTTCTCCCACAAACATCGAAGCGGTGGACGTCATCGAACCGCCCGAAATGTTGATGGTTCCATTACTCGCGGTATAGCGGCCAATGGTAATGAAACTGGTGCTCGAGAACGAGCCTCCGGTTTGATTGAAGGTCCCGGTGGTCCCGCTGTTCTTGCCGATGAACACGTTGGTGACGTTGATCACACCAGAGTCCTTCAGGTTGAGGAAGCCGATGGATGTGCCGACGTCGCTGATGTTGAAATCGCCGCTCAATGAGGTGAACGAGGCGCTGTTCTGGACTGTCAGCGTGCCGGTGCCATTGGTTCCGATGGAGGTGTAACCTCCGGTCTTGGTGATGCTGCTGGTGTCCGACAAGGTCAGGGTGGACACGCAGGTCGCGGCATTGCGCGAGAGCAACAGGTTGTTGTTGATGTTGTACTGCGAGTTGCCGGTGAGGTTCATCACCGCGGTCGATCCCTGGCTTTCGGCCAGATAGGTGAGGCCGTTGTTGGTCCAGACCGTGTTGTGGAGGTTGACTAAGGCCTCGCTGGCGTTGTTTGCGAGTCCGTTGTCGTAACCGGTGCTGAAGTTCACCGTCGTGAGCGTGGAGCCGGTAGCCGTTAGATTGACGGTTCCATTGTCCCCGTTTCCGCGGCCGATGGCGAGCCAGTTGGAGGTGGTGAGAGAGGTGTTGTTCAGGACAAGATTCGCCGGTATATCCGGTTGATCGGCAACCCACATCTCCCCGGTCACCTGGTTGGTTTGCAGGCCGCCACCATCGAGTGTGAGCGAGCCTGCGTGAACGAACACGGTACCGCTGTTTCCGAGAATATTCGCCCCGGCATGGGAGAACTTCAGGTTGCCCGGCCCTTGTTTGACGAGGTTTCCGTTGCTGCATGAGACCAGGCCGCTGAAGGTCAGGTCATTGGCGGTGGTGATTTGTGTCGCCGGAGCGTTGAGCGCCAGTCCGTGATTCGAAACTCCAGCCGGTCCTGTGAAGTTGAGGCTGGCGCCACCAAGCACGACCTGTGAGTTTCCCATGCCAAGTGAACTCGCGTCGCCAAGATTGATAGTCCCGCCATTGAGTTCCACCGCACCAGTGAAATCATTCGAGGTGTTGAGCGTGAGATCGGCGGTGCCGTTCTTGATCAGCCCAGTCGTTCCGGAAATCTTGCCCGTTCCGGCGATCGTGTAGGGAAGCGAGCTGTTGTTGAACGTCACTCCGCCGGGTGTTGCGGTTTCATTCAATGTGATTGATGTCGGGCCGCCCGCGGAGTCGTCGAAAAACACCGGGAGCCCGTTCGAATAGGCGGTTGGCAGGGAACTCAATTGATCGATCCAATTGAGACTTGTAGTATTCCATGCTCCGGTCGCGTTGAGCAGATCGGCCTCACCCGTCCATTTCGGAAACGAGATGTTGGTGATTTCCAAGGTGACGTTACCCGCATTGTCGTCTGTCAGGATGGCGCTAACACCCGGCGGCAGGGTTCCAAGAACGAAAGACCCTCCTCCCGCTTTAGCCCCATAGGTGATGACGGGGAAGGAACCGACTCCGGAGTTCACCTGGGAAATGTTGACCGTGACGGTGCCGTTGAGATTGATGGTGCCTGCAGCGGCCAGCGCCGGCGAGGTGGGATTGCTGATCAAGCCACTGCCGATTTCGATGTCGAGTGACGTGGCTGCCGTTGTTCCGAAGGTGACGTTGTTCACGGCGAGCGGAAAATCGAGATTCTGGATCACTCCCAGGGCGGCACCATTCGCGATCGAAAAATCTCCCGCCCCCGAGGAGTTGACATCAAGCGCGAGTTTGCCCGCGTTCACCTGGCAGGTGCCGGTGAAGGTGTTGCTTCCGCTCAGGATGAGAGTTCCGACACCGGATTTGACGACACCACCTGAACCATCCATCGACTGTGGAATGGTCAGCCCGAATCCATTGGAGTTCACTTTCAAACCGCCGGCTCCGATCGTGGCGGTGCCCAGACCACTGACGAAGTCCGCCGCAGCGCCGGTGGCGATGATCTGGGTGCCGTTGAAATTGACCACCGAGGTCCCCGCGCCGCCCGCGATTTTCGTGGTTTTGGCGGTGCCTCCATTGAGGTTGAGTGTGCCGGTGGTTCCCGCCTGCACGCCCATGGTGAAACTCTTGGTGCGAAACTCCGCGGTATTGGAGAGTGTGAGTGTTCCGGCGCAGTTGTTCTGTTCACCCACCCAGGTGATCCCACGGTTCGCGGCCGGATCAGTACCGACATCAACGATGCCTCCGCTCATGGTCATGGTTCCGTTGCCATGGGCACCTACGATGAAGTTGCTGGTACCGGTCTTGTTCCAAGTTCCGGCAGTCATGACGACGTTGCCGACGCCGCCGGCTACCAGACCGACCTCCGTTACATCCCTACGGCCGATAACCACCCAACTGCCGCTGTTGATGGTGCCCCCTGATATCTGCACCGTGCCGGAAGCTCCGGTGAAACTGCCGACCTGAAAGTCGCTATTCGCGTTCAAGGTGCCTGCGGAGATCGACAAGGTGCCGTTGGATGTGGCGCGATAGCCCACGTTCAACACGCTGGAAGCGGTGAAGGTTCCCCCGGTGATGTTGAGCGTGCCCGTGGACGAGGGCCGGTTTCCCACGTTCACCACTCTGGCGGAGGTGAACGAACCGCCTGATAGATTGAGCGTGCCGGTGCCACCGGAAAGGTTTCCGGTGGTTGTGGATCCTCCGATGGACACTTCGGAGGTGGAGAGCCCTGCGGACTTGGTGAATGACCCGCCGGATATGCTGAGCGTGCCATTGGAGCCGATGGCGCTGCCGATGTGAATATCGTTGGCCACCGTTACCGTTCCGGAATCCATCTTCATCGTTCCCGTGCCTCCGGATGCGCCGATCAACAATTCGTTATCCACGGACATGGTGCCGGAGGTGTTCACGTTCAGTGTGCCAGTACCAGGTCCCACTTGTCCACCCACGATGACCTGGTCGGGAATCGCGAGGTTGCCTGAACCCTGGCCGAAACCCGTTAGAACTCCTCCTGACGTCGCCGTGTTGGCAAGGTTCCATGTGCCGGTGGCTCCAGTGGTGCGGCCGAGCACCAAGTCTCCACCAGTCGCGGCGGATGCGTTTCCGGCTACATGATTCACGCGCCCCGCTGAGGTACTTCCGATCAGGAATGAGGTTGGGATCGGGGTGATGTTCGCGGAGATGGTGGCGATGTTGGCTGGGGTGCTGTTGACGACGGCAACGCCGGTCGTGTTGCTCCAGTTGGAAGCGGTGTTCCAGTCCGTATTGGTGGCTCCGCTCCAAGTCCCGGCGAGCACGCTGGTGGGGACGAATACCGTGCCGCCGGCAAACATCATTGCGGCGAAGATCCGGGAGTGGCGGCTTGCCGTAGCCATCAGGGATTCACGGCGGATCAGGGTGGAGAATTTCATGGTGTGATCAATTGGGGTTTTTGATGGGTTTGTTAGACATCCGTGCGATCCGGAGCTCACGATGCATCGTCGCTCAGGACGGGGTTCGGGAAAATGGCAGCCGACAGCGATAGCCCGGCAGTTCCCGATAAAGATTGGGTTTGAAAAGAAAACCCCCGGCCGCGCGCACGGGCGCGACCGGGGGAACGAAGTCACCGGTCAGTCGCGCCGATCAGTTGTTGATCCGCACTCTGAGGAAGCCCTTGTCCGGCAGGCCGTTGGAACCGTTCAGACTGAAGCTGCGGTATTCATATCCAGTCGGAGCCGCCGGAAGTCCGGTGGTCACGGGGCTGGCGATGTTGACCGTGGTGGTGAACGATCCAAGGTCCGTGCTGCCTTGGATGAGATAGGTGGCGCCGTCCATCGTCGCCGTGGGAGACGGACTGCCGGCGAAGGCCGGAGTGCCCGTGCGCACCGCGATGGTGAGGACGAGTTCATTGGTGGAATCACCGTCGGCATCGCTGTCCGCCACAAGGTTGTAGATCTTGGCGTTGTTGCTGCCGCTGGTGGGATCACCGCCGAGAGCAAACTCCACGATGTTGGACTGGCCGTCACCATCCTTGTCCACGCCCGGCGCACCGTCCGTCAACGGATCGAGTCCGAAGCTGCTGGCCCAGGTGGAATAGGGCGTGGCGGTTTGTTCAAGCGTGATGCTGGTTGCGTTGTAAACCACTTCGTAACCCGCCGGCACGTTCTGTTCGACGAACGTTCCGGTGATCGAGGTGAAGGTGGCAATTTCGTATGACGCCGCAGTCGGTGCGGAGAGCGTGCTGAAATCCAGCACAGCGCCCGCGCCCACGGTCAGACCGCCGAGGATCGCCAGTTTGTCCGCCGTAGCACCATCCACTTCGCAGGCATAGGTGCCGTCGATGGTGGATCCGCTGCCAAGCGTATCCTCTACGGTGAAGGTTCCTGCCGATGCGCCGGGAGCGATGGTGGCTCCGGAGGAAACCACCAGTTCGCCAGCCACCGAGCCTGTGCCACCGAGCGCACCTACAGAAACCGTGGTGGTGCCGAAATAACTGCTGGCACCGTTGAGCAGAAGCGTACCGACTCCCTGCTTGGTAAGGTTGCCACCCTGGTCACCGATACTCTGAGCGATCGCAATGGTCTGGCCATTGCTGTCAATGAAGGCTCCTCCAGGCTTGATGTCCACGACATCCAGTCCGCCCATGAAGTTGAGATCCGCTCCGGCACCCGCCTTGAGAAGACCACCGTTGAAGTGGAAGGTGCTGTTTCCACCCCCATCCGCGATCTTGCGGGCTTGGAGCGTGCCGCCGTCGAGATTCACGGTGCCGACACCAGCAGCGTTGTTCGAGACGAGCACTCCATTGGAGCCAGCCGAAGTGACGGTGGCGGTTCCCTGAATGGTCAGAGTTCCGGTTCCCACCTCCCCGACGATCAAGGCGCGATCGGTTGCGGTTTGGCTGAAACTTCCAGTTCCGGAAACCGTGAGGGCGCCGACGCCGCCAGCCTGCCTTCCGATGGCTGGCCATCCAGCGGCGATAGTGACGCCACCGCTCTGATTCCAAGTTCCTGTGCCGGAAGTTCCAACCTGAAACTCATTGCCGTTGGCATTGAAGGTGCCGCCGGTCTGCGTGACAGTTCCCACGCGGCCAGTGTTTCTGCCGACGAAGGTGCTGCCGGTCACGTTGACCGTTCCATTGTCCTGAAGGGTCAGACTGGTAGGAACGTCGCCGCTTTCATTGACGGAGAAGTCGTTTCCGCCATTGAAGATGCCGTTGTCCTTCACGGTCATGCTGCCACCGCCGTTGTAACCGATGGAGATATAGGTACTCGTGCCGCACACGCCGGAACCTTGGACGATCAAGGTTCCGGTGGAGCCAGCATTCGGACCGACCTGAATGCGACCGGTAGAAGTGAAGGATGCGGTTCCGCCCACATTCAACGTGCCATTGGAAGAGGTATTGCCACCAACGTTGGTGTTGTTGTTGACCGTCATGACGGATGCTCCGGACATGTTGACCGCACCGGTAGTGCCGTTCTTGCCGATGAAGACCGGACCGCCGGATGTGGCGGTCGCACTATCCTCAAGGATCAACGTGCCGTTGGAGGTATCCACGTCACCAATGTTGAAGTCACCACCCGCATTGGTCAGCGAACCACTGTCCCGGACGGTAATCGTGGCGATGCCGTTGTTGCTGTTGCCGATGGACATCCAGCTGCCGCCGGTCTTGTTCAGCTTGCCGCTGTCTTCGATGACCACGTTCGCCACGGAACCGGAACCGAGAGCCATCAGGAAGCGGTTCACCTTCATTTCCGAGGTGCCGCTGATGTTCAAGTTACTGGTGGTGCCGGCACCGGTGGACATGTCCGCGTTGTTGGAGTCGGAAGTCCACGGGGTGTTGATCACGTTGACGGTGGCCGTTGAATTGAGGCTTTCCGCGATGTGGATCTGTCCGGTGTTGGTCCAGGTGGATCCACTGACGGTCACGAAGGACTCACTGGCGTTGTTGGCTTGGCCGTTGTTGTAGCCGGTGCTGAATCCGCCGGTCTGGACCGTCGAGTTCGTGATGTTGATGTTGGTGACGCCGTCATTTCCGTTACCGGGGCCGACCGCCAACCAGCTATTCAGGTTGAGCGTGGTGTTGGTGACGGTGAGGTTGGCGGGCACGTCCAGAACGCTACCGACCCACATTTCTCCCAGCACGTTGTTGACTTGGCCACCTGCGGTGCCGTCGAAGGTGAGCGTGCCAGCCTCGACATAGACCACTTGGCCGCCGTTACCCAAGGTGTTGATTCCACCGTAGGTCAGGGACAAGTTCCCCGCGCCTTGTTTGCGGAAATTGCCACCAGTGCTGGCGATCTGACCGCTGAAGGCGAGGTCGTTCGCGCTCCGCAGCCCGCTGCCCGCTGCGGTCAGCGTGAATCCACGGTTGGTGGAGTCGGCGGCTCCGGTGTATTCCAGAACACCACCTGCAAGCACGAGGTTCGCCGGTGCCGCGGAGGAATCTCCGATCGGGCTGGCGGTTCCGCCGTCCTCGATGGTGGAGATGGAAGTGACGCCACCTTCGAGCCGGGTCACTCCATCGTAGGAGTTGATGGTGCCCAGAGTCAGCGAGCCGGTACCTTGTTTGGTCAAACCAATGCCGCCATCGATGGCACCCGCACCGGAAAGGCTGTAGGCCAAGGTGGAGTTGTTGAACACCACATCACTTGGATTCACCGTGGTTCCCAGGGAGATCGCCGTCGGTCCCGTCGCGCTGTCGTCAAACAGCACCGGGTTGGGGTTTTTGTAAACCGAGTTGCCCGAGGTCACCTGATCCACCCAGTTCTGAGTGGTGTTGATGTCCCAGACCCCATCGTTGGTTCCGGTTCCGGATGTGAACACCACGGAGCTGCCCACCGTATTGGCGGTGACCGCCTGGTCGAGGGTCACCACAAGCCCGCTGATGTTGGCAACGGTTGCCCCTGCGGGAATACCAGTGCCAAATACCTTTTGCCCGATGGCAACGTTGGTGGTGTTGTTCACCGTTATATCGAACAGGCCGGTCGTCAGGTCAGCGGTCTTGGCATACTTGGCGGCATCCGTTCCATCCCATTTCGGAAGGGCGACGCTGGTGATGTTGAGATAAACCAAGCCAAGATTCGCCCCGTAGAAGTTCGGATCATCCACGATGGTGGCGACGACTCCATTCGGCAATGCGCCAAGGTTGAACACGCCGGAACCGGTGCGGTTCGCGGCATTGTAGGAAACCAACGGCAAATTGGCGGCTTGGAACTGGCTGCCGGAGACGTTGACCGTCACGTTGCCAGCGAGGCTGAGGTTTCCCGTGACGTCTAGGATCGATGTCGAGGGATTGGTTCCGGTCACATTTCCAACATTGAGGCTGAGGCCGGTACCAGCGGCAGTGGTTCCAAAGGTGACATCGGTGGGTTTGAGTTGCGCGCCGACAGCAATGGATGCGGTGACTCCCGCAGTGGCTCCATCGGCGACGGTGATGTTGCCGGTTCCGGAACTACTGGAGCTGAGGATCAGGGCTCCGGCGTTCACCGTGTTGTTGCCGGTGTAGGAATTAAGGCCGCTGAGGGTGAGGCTGCCGGCTCCGGATTTCACAACGCCACCGGAGCCATCAATGGCTTGAGGAGCGGTAAGCGTGAATCCGTTGCTGTCCACCAAAAGCCCGCCGGCATCGATGGTGGCTCCACCCGCGTCCATGCCGCCGATAAAGTTCGTCTGGTTTACTTTGGCAACAATCTGCGTGCCATTGAACGAGACATTCTCGACGCCGCCGCCGCCGACAATCTGATTCACACGGAGCGTGCCGCCGTTGAGGTTCACGTTGCCCGTGGAACCACCGTTGCGCGCCACTTGGAAGTATCCGGCACGGAATTCACCCGTACCACTCAAGGTGTAGGTGCAGACATTGCTTTCAGCCATCCAAGTATCGCCCGCTTGGACGTCCACCAAACCACCGGACTGGGTCATCACGCCCGGGCCGCTGGCACCGATGATGTAGGAAGTGCCGCTGCCGGTCTTGGTCCAGGTGCCACCGGTCATCGTCACCGTGCCGGAGCCACCGCCACGACCGACAGCCACCCAGCTTCCGCAATTGATCGCACCGGCATTGAAAGTGAGGTCGCCAACACTGGCTGTACCCTGACCCACCCAGAATTCGCCGGTGGAATTGAGGACCGCGCCGGAGCCATTGATCGTGGCGGAGCCCTTGCCCGGTCCGACATTGCCAGTGTTACCGCCGAATGCCTCGGTGCCACCGATGGTGAAGAGGCGGCCGGAATTGATGGTGCCGCCGGTCATCGTGAGCGTCGGAGTGGTCCCGTTGGAAAGGTTGCCTGTGCCAACGATGAACTGGGTGTCGTTCCCGCTCTTGTTGTTATTGTAAGTGCCGCCGGTCATCTGGACAGAGCCGGTGGAGTTTCCGAGACCGATGTAGGTGCGGCAACCGGAACCGTTCGTGGTGCCGTTGGTCAACGTGCCACCACTCATCTTGAGCGTGCCATTGCCGCCGTCCTGGTTGTTTCGGGTGCCGAAGAAGTTCCATCCGTTGGTGGTGATGGTGCCAGCGTCCAAATTCACGACACCGGTGCCGCCCGAAGAGCCGACCACCAGGTCATTGCCGATTTTCACCGTGCCGGTGGTATTGACATTGAACGTGCCGGTGCCTCCATTTGAGTTCTCGCGGCCGCCAATGTAAAGGCGTCCGGATGTGGCGCTCGGGCCACCCACGTTCAGATTGCCGCTACCGGTTCCAAATCCAGTGAGGGTGCCACCGGATCCCGCGGTGTCCGCCAAATTGTATACGCCTGTGGCCGTGGCATTGGACGTGCCGACCAACATCCAGTAGCCGGCGTCGGTGCCAGCCGGTACCCGGCCCACAGGCCGAGGCCGGCGGCGAGCTGCCGGC
>DAISZP010000196.1:0-9908 GCA_036824745.1 Luteolibacter sp. | reverse complement strand
AGTGTGATGGTGCGCAAATCTTCCGGCAGGGATTGGATGTGGGAGGCGGCCGCTTCCGCGCTATGGAAACTGATCAAGGAGGATGTCACGCTTTCCGCGGCCACCAGATAATCCTCGGGAGGCAGGGATGCGCGATTCAATGAGGTGAATGTCGTTCTCGCAAAGGCGGGATCCTTCTCAGCCAGACCGAAAAACACACCGTGGAGCGCATTGCGGTACATCGGATATTCCGCCGGCAATCGGTTGAACCACTCCGCCGCTTCGGCCGGCCGGGTCTTTGCCCAGCCATGCAACAGTCCTCCGATTTCCGGAATCCCGTTCGACGACGCATGGAGAATCGTGTCGGCGCATCCCCGTCCATCCAGGCTGCCCGCCACCTGAAGGAGACCGGAAAGCTTGGGGTCAAACTCCGCCAGGTTGCCCATGTAGGTCTTTTTGTATTCGAAGAACGTCGCCATCGCTTTCCCGGCGTCCATTCCGCGCAGCAGGGCTGCCTGACGCTCCAGTGAATCGGGAGTCACATCCGAGTCGTGAATGAGCTTCGACAATTCCCGGGCAAAGGCCGCGGTGGGAATCGCCGAAATATCCGCCATCTGATAGACCCGCGCTCCAGATGCTGGCTTCACCTTGCCCTCATCTCTTCGGGCACCCTTGGTGGGGATGGATTCATTCGATAGGTGGTTGCGGGGATCGGCGTTTGCCATCGCATTTCCGCTACCGCCGGCCTTGGTCGTGACTTCACTGGATGCCACCATCGATTTCAAAAACCAGCCAATGCCCATCCCTGCGGCCAACGCGCAGAGAAACGCCGGTGTGATTTTGCCTAGCCTCCTGATACTCATCACTCTTCGGTCCAACAGCTAGCCGACCGGGACGGAAAGCGAAGAAAAATATGCCCCGGCACGCTCGTAGGCGACTCATAATGCGCCTCAAGATCCGCGGCACTTCTCTCCCACCGCTCACATGAAACTCCATCTGTCAGTCTTTGCCTGCCTCCTATTAGCCGCCTGCGCGCCGCCACGAAACGCCGTGATCGTCCGCGATGATGACCTCGATCCGAAGGGCGCGATGAACCAGCTCGAACTCGCTCCATGGCGCGGAGTCGTGGGCCATTCGATGTATGCTCCGGCGAGTGATGCACCAGTTGAAAGCTATCGCTTGAGAGGCTCAGGCCGGAAGTCCTGGGTTCTGGAACATTGGGGAGCACCTGATGAAACCTTCCGGGACAAGGGAACCGAATACCACGTTTACAACAAACGCTCCAAACAGGCCCCGCGGTATGAGTTCCAGGAAGAACGCTACGTCAAACTCGGCTATCGCCATGACAAGCTCGTATCCATCGAAGCCTACTTCTCGCGTTGCCCACAGGCCTACCAAGGCCCGGTTTACGTGCTGCCGAAGTGAGGCGCCGGCCTCTCTGACGCTCCGCCACAAGCGCACGTAGTCCCCGTTTACGGGGACTCTTCCAGCGGCGTCACCATCCTTGTCGCCTCAGAAATCCGGATTTCAATCCGCGTTCATTCGCGTGCATCCGCCGTCCCGCATCCCAATCCAAAATCCAAAATCCAAAATCAACCATCGGGAATCATCAATCCCCCCCCACTCTAACCACCTCCACGTTCCCTTCGAGCCTTCACGGCAAATCTCCCCAAGCTCCCTTCTCCCACTCCTCACTCGGCACTTCTCCCACCGGCAATCCATTGACAAGCCGCGGCCGGGTTCCCACAGTCCCGCGCGTCATGTCAGACTTGAAACGCACCCCCTTGGAAGGCGCTCATCAGGCTCTCGGAGCCCGCCTCGTCCCCTTCGCCGGATGGAACATGCCGGTTCAGTATTCCTCCATCATCGAGGAACACCGCGCGGTGCGCGAAAAGGTCGGCATCTTCGACATCTCCCACATGGGCCAGTTCCTCGTCAGCGGACCCGGCTCTGTCGAGTGGCTCAACTCGATGTTCACCAACAACGTCGCCAAGCTCGCTCCCGGCCAAGGCCAATACACCCTCATGCTCAATGAAAACGGAGGCGTGATCGATGACCTCATCGCCTACCGCACCGGCGAGAACGACTTCTTCATCGTCGTCAACGCCTCCATGATCGACGAAGACTTCTTCTGGATGGCCAAGCACCAGCCGGAATCCGTTTCCCTGCGGAACGAAAGCGAACTCTGGGCCGGCATGGCCATCCAAGGACCGCTCGCCGCGGAAACCTTCGCCACCGTTTGCCCCGGTGAAACCCTGCCGCCGCGCAACGGCATCGCCACCACCACCGGCGGTGCCATCGTCTGCCGCACCGGATACACCGGCGAGGACGGCTTCGAATTCTTCTGCCCCGCCGAGCAGGGCGTCTCCTACTGGGAGAAATTCCTCGCCGCCGGAGCCGCCCCCTGCGGACTCGGCGCGCGCGATACCCTCCGCCTCGAAATGGGCTACCCGCTCAACGGCAGCGACCTCTCACCCGAGCGCACCCCCATCGAGGCCGGCCTCGGCTTCTTCTGCGATCTCGAAAAAGGCGACTTCATCGGCCGCGAAACCCTCGCCCGCCAGAAAGCCGATGGCCCCAGGCTCAAGCTCGCCGCCATCCAATACACCGAAAAGGGAGCCCCGCCGCGCGCGCACTATCCGGTTCTATCAGATACCGGCAAGCTCATCGGCGAGCTGGCCAGCGGCGTGCTCTCCCCCTCCCTCATGACCGGCATCGGCATGAGCTACCTCCCCGCGGACTACGCCAAACTCGGCACCAAGGTCCAGATCGACGTCCGCGGCCGCCTCTTCCCCGCCACCATCGTCAAAAAACCCTTCTACAAGAAATAAAACGCCCGCTCTCATCTCTCTACCCACTCTCAACCCTCAACTCTCAACCCAACCATGAACATCCCCACCGATCTCCGCTACTGCCCGTCCCACGAATGGATTCGCCTTGAGGGCGACATCGCCACCGTGGGCATCTCCGATCATGCCCAGGAAGAACTCACCGACGTCGTCTTCGTCGAGCTCCCAGCCCTCGGCCGCGCCGTCGATGCCGGAGATCCCACCGCCGTCGTTGAGTCCGTCAAGGCCGCCAGCGACATCTACGCCCCCGTGAGCGGCGAGGTCGTCGAGGTCAATCCCGAGGTCGAGGCCGATCCCTCCCTCGTCAACTCCGATCCCTACGGCAAGGGCTGGATCTTCAAGCTCAAGGTCAAGAGCGCCGCTGACGCCTCCACCCTCATGGACGCCGCCGCCTATCAGGCCCACATCTCCTGAGCGAAACCAAACATCTCATGAATCAAAACGGCGGACCTCACCAGTCCGCCGTTTTCTTTTTCTCATGGAACCACCCGTTCCCATCCGTGGAATCTGTGTTTCATCACGTTCATTACACTCTCGGCACGCCCGGCTCCATGTCGGGATCACCAGCACCAGCCCAATTTCCCGATTGCCGAACACCCGCCGCTTCTGCTAGGGCTTCCGACAAGGCATTTCCCGCCTTTTGCAAATCCCACTACCCTCCCATCATCATGAAAAAACTCGCAGCGGAATTTTTCGGAACCTTCTGGCTCGTTCTTGGCGGATGCGGCAGCGCCGTGCTCGCCGCCGCCTTCCCGGATGTCGGCATCGGCCTGTTGGGCGTTTCCCTCGCCTTCGGCCTCACCGTGCTCACCATGGCCTTCGCCATCGGCCACATCTCCGGCTGCCATCTCAATCCCGCCGTTTCCGTCGGCCTCTGTGTCGGCGGTCGATTCCCGGCCAAGGACTTGTTGCCCTACATCCTCGCCCAGACCATCGGAGCCATCGCCGGAGCCGGCGTGCTCTACCTCATCGCCAGCGGCAAGGCCGGCTTCAGCCTCTCCGGCGGCTTCGCCTCGAATGGATACGGCCCGGTCCATTCTCCCGGCCACTACAGCCTCACCGCCGCCCTCGTCACCGAGGTCGTCATGACCATGATGTTCCTGCTCGTCATCATGGGAGCCACGGACAAACGCGCGCCGCAGGGCCTCGCCCCCGTCGCCATCGGCCTCTGCCTCACCCTCATCCACCTCATCAGCATCCCCGTCACCAATACCTCCGTGAACCCCGCCCGCAGCACCGGCGTCGCCGTCTTCGTGGGAGATGGGGCCATCTCCCAACTCTGGCTCTTCTGGGTCGCCCCCATCATCGGCGGTGCCCTCGGTGCCGCCATCTATCGCTTCATCGGATCCGATGACAAGTGAGCCACCCCGCTGCCCGCTCTGCGGCGATCTGCTCGTGGAAGTGGAAGCCGGGTTGAACCGCGTCTTCTGGAACGTCCTCCTCACCTGCTTCGGCAGCTCGGAACTCCAGATCCGCCTCAAGGGCCGCTCATGGATGGCCTTCATGCGCCCAAGCCGCGCCGCCCGCGGACTCTATTGCACCAGCTGCGGAGCCCTCACCCTCGCTCCATCCATTCCCGCCCATCGCAAGGAACTGGGATTGGATCCGTGACCACCCATTCAAAAATCCAAAGTCCTCAATCGAAAATCATCAATCTTCCCATTCTCCTCCCCTACTCACACCTGGTACGTCACCCCGCCCTTCTCATCCACGGAGATGAATTTCGCCTTCTTCAACTCCTCCATCACCTTCTTCGCCTTGGCCTCCGAATCCGGTTTGTCCTTGCCGGTGAAATTGATCGAGTGAGCGAGCAGGGTGGTTTCCTTCTTCGGGCGGTTCTTCGGGGATTTCCTCAGATTCTCCAACAGCTTCTCCGCCGCCTCGGACAAGGCGGGCTTCGCGGGTGGTTTCGGCGCGGAGGGCACAGCGGGTGCGGGGGAAACCGCGGTCACCGGTTTCTGGGCCAATTGATCCAGCAGTGTGTTCCAGTCCCCATGCCGCTTTGCTTTCACGTGGCGGGACTTGAGCAATTCCACCAAGGCATCGAATCCCGTGTCCTTGCTCACGATGTGGAAATACGCCTTGGGGTCCGTGAGCACCGCCTGGCCCAGATGATAGGCCAGCACGAAGTCCAGCGCGTTCTTGCCCACCGACGTGCTGCGGATCAACTCCACCGCCTGCGCGTTCTCCAGCAGCTTCTCCACCACCTCCACATCCAGCTTCTTGTTCTGCGGCCCCAGAAACAGGTGCAGCCTCAGGTGCTTGCGGCCTAGAACCGCCACGTCGATGCGCTTCACGTTCTCCAGATCCACGAACACATGATTCACGGGTTGATACGGCACGGACTCGGCTTGCATGGGATGGCAACTAACACCACCTACGCGCCGTGGCGAGTTCATATGATGGCCGGACAGGAACAGTTGAGGCTTGAAGACCCCGCCCGCATTATCTCTCCCCAAATCAAGAATCCCCAATCATCATTCGGAAATTCTCCACCTCCCCGGGTTTCCGCACCACCGGTTCCAGCCCGGCGGCACGGGCGCGGGCGACGGCCTTGGCGGACCCGCGGCGCAGCGCGGCCTCGGCACCGATGAAGTCCGGATCGTCCAACGGTTTCACCGGGCGCGGCGCGTCCCCGTGGATGCGGTATTCGGTGGCGTCTTCCATGAGCTTTGTGGGCGGGCGATGGTCGCCGGTTTCGAGCAGCAGCGGCGGGTCTTGGGAACCATCGTAGATCGACCACTCATCCACAACCCCAAGATAGCTGTTGCGGAGGTTTTCCAAACCACGGGCGTAGCGTCGGCGGACGGTGTCCGGCGGAATAGGCCTACGCTACAGGCGGTTCAGTCGCGTGCGCCCTCGGCGAGGGCGCGCCACCTTGGAGGGGGCTGCGGTATATGTACAGGGAGCGGGGATTCACTCCGTGTCGGCGGCGATGGGTTGAGGAGACCTCAACCTTCCCTACTGCGGTCTTTGCAACATGGGTTGCGGCCTTTGCAACATGGGTTGCGGCCTTTGCAACATGGGTTGCGGCGAGGGACCTTGTTTTCAGGAGGATGAGGAATGCGGGTACGGCTTGTGCCGGGAACCGGAGTTCAATTTGGATTTCCGGCAATTTGGAACCACTGAAACACAGCGAACCGCCGAGGAAACTGAGTTTTTGAAACGGATGAGCTGGTATTCCCCCATCGACGCCGGAGTTCGGGTTCGGTCGTATGCGCCTTGGGATCTCCCATTCGTGGCCATTCGGGAAATTCGTGGTTCAGGTCGTTTGGATTTTTGACCACGAAGGACACGAATGTTCACGAAGGGGAGATGAGTGGGTGAGGAGACCTCGCCGCTGCTCCTTACTGCGGAGTTTCACACGAGGCATTGGCTTGACGGACACAGTTTGCCTGACGGCCATCCGGGGTGGGCTGTGCCGGTTTTCAGAGTCGCTACAGCTCCTGCTGGATTGACGCTACAGGCGGTTCATTGGCGAACTCCGACCTCCGCTCTCCGGCCTCCACTCAGTCCGATGACTGATTGAGGGCGTAGCGGATGGCGAGGAGGCGGATGGTGGTGATGAGGACGGTAATGAGGACGACGCCGATTTTTCCGGGGACGCCGATGAAATCGAGCCCGAGCAGGACGAAGCCGCCGAAGAGGCAGGCGGTGGCGTAGATTTCCCGGCGGAAGATGAGCGGGACTTCGGCGCGGGCGATGTCCCGCAGGACGCCGCCGAAGGTGGCGGTGATGACGCCATTGATGACGCAGGCCCAGGGTGGCAGGCCGTGTTCCTGGGAGACGCGCATGCCGATGGAGACGAAGAGTCCGAGAGTGAGCGCGTCCACCACGGAGACGACCCTGCGCACGCGGCTCCACAGCGGCTCGGCGTAGCGGGCGAAGACGACGGCGACGAGGATGACGAGCAGATAAACGGGATCCCGGAACAAGGGCGGCGGGAGATCACCGATGAGGATGCTGCGCAAGGTGCCGCCTCCCATGCCGGTGAGCACGCCGACGACGTACATGCCGAAGAGGTCCATGTCCTTCTGCCGGCCCGCCAGCGCGCCGGAGACGGCGGCCACGAACACGGCCAACAACTCAAAGCCGAATCTCACGGCGCTGGTGTGTCAGATGCGCGGCGGGCCTGCAAGTGCCGGGAGGATTTGACTCGTGGCTTGATCGCCGTGGGGCGACGGGCCACGTGAGGTTTTCCGGAAGGTCCGCCGGACCGACGCAATCCATTGGGATTTCAGCGAAACGCAGAGTGGCGGAGCGCGCGGAGGAAAGCGCTGAGTTTCATGGGTGAATCCACAAGATTGGAACATGGATGCCTCGGTTTCCAGCCTCTGCGATTCTTCCCTCCGCGTGCTCCCCGCCTCCGCGTTTCGATTCCTTCACCTCAATGCGTCAGTCCTGAAGTTCCGCCCTTGCGTCCTCACGAGGCACGTTCTAACGTACCCATGGATAGAAACCATAATCACCATGAACATCAACGATCCCCGCGCCACCGATCTACTTTCCCGCGTGAGCAGCGACATTTCCCTGCTCCGCCAGGACGTCGGCAACCTGCTCTCCCACACCCGCCGCCACACGCTGCCCGCCGGGGTGCGCACGCTGGCGGATACGGCCCGAAGCCGCTTTGAAGCGGGACGCACGTATTCCGCCGAACATCTCCGGGCGCTGCGCGGCCAGGTGAACCAACCAGCCGCGGCCTGGGTGGGCGGAGCGGTGCTGGTGGGGCTGCTGGCCGCCGGCGTCTATCTGTTCCTCAAGTCCGATTGCTGCCGGGAGGACCTGGCGGAAATCGACGAGGAGGTCTGAAATTCAGGCCCAATCCGGGGCCGCTGTCTCGAAGTCCATCCGCTCTCCGGTGCGCGGATGGGTGAAGGAGAGTTTCCACGCATGCAAGCGCAGCGGCGGGGCCTCGGTATCGAGCGTCTGGGTGTCGCCTAACAAACGGCCAGGCAGAGAGGCCGGATCTCCGACCACCGGGTGGCCCAGATGCCAGAGGTGGATGCGGATCTGATTGGTGCGGCCGGTGTGGAGCTTCGCCTCTAACAAAGCGGTGCCATCCGGTCTGCGCTCCAGGACGGTGAAGTCGGTGCGCGAGATTTGGCCATCCTCCTCATCCACGGCGTGGGTGCCCAAAACCTGCGGAGCTGCGGAGATGGCGGCATCGCAGGAAAAGGTGTCGGTTTCCGGATGACCGGAAACATTGACGAGGTAGCGCTTGTCCACCGTGCCCTCGATGAACTGCCGCTGCAAAATCCGGCAGAAATGGCGGGTGCGGGCAAAGAGCACGATGCCGGTGGTGTTCGCATCCAGCCGATGTACCGGGCGCGGAAGCTGCGGCGGCTCGCACGCGAGGTTCATGAGATGCTGCAGCGTGTTGCGGTGGAAGCGCCCGCTCGCGTGCATCGGCAGCGGCGCCGGTTTCCTCACGACGATGACCGACTCGTCCTCGTAGAGGATGCCGATGTCCGTGGAAACCGGCGGTTCCACATCCGGCGGAAACACCTGCACCACCCGCTCGCCGGCGCGCACGAGGTGATCCCTGCCGCGCACCACGCCGCCGTAGTTCACGAAGCGGCCTTCATCGCAGCGCCGCCCCCATTCCTCCGCGGGGATTTGAGGAAACAGATCGATCAGCGTTTCCAACAAAGTTCGTCCGTCGTGCGCCGCCGGGATGTTCACCGGCCTGCGGTTCTCCTGCGGAATCGAGCCCGGCAACGGACTGCTAACAGACCGAAGTTTCGCCTCACGCGAGGCAATGCGTTCCGCGAGTTTCTCCGGCTCGCCCTTGAAACAATGCGGGCAGCTCCTGCCTTCCACGTAGCGCGGATCTTCCTGGTCCACGGCGTCCAGCGGAGCGAGGCAGGCGAAACACACGGCGTGCTCGGACTCGCGCAGCGCCGGGTCCACGCCGACGCGCTGGTCGAAGACGAAACAATCGCCGTCATAGTGATCCCCGCCGCATTCCTCGAAGTATTTGAGGATGCCGCCGTCGAGCTGATAGATCTGCTTGAATCCCTCCAGTTCCATGAAGGGACCGGCCTTCTCGCAGCGGATGCCGCCGGTGCAGAACATGACCACCGGTTGATCGCGGAGTTCATCCGGAAGTTTTCTAACGGCATCGGGAAAACCGCGGAAGGTCTTGATGTCCGGATCGACGGCTCCTCTGAAAGTGCCGAGTTTCACCTCGTAGTCGTTGCGGGTGTCGAGAAGCGTCACCGGTTTCCCCTCATCGAGCCAGCGCTTCAGTTCCTTGGGCGCGATCTTCGGCGAGGTGTAGTCCGCCGGCCTCACCGCCTCCACGCCGAAGGAGATGATTTCCTTCTTCAACCGCACCAGCATGCGGTTGAACGGCTGCTCCTCGCTGAGACTCACTTTCGGCGTGAGGTCCTCCAACCCGGGAATCGCACGCAAGCGCCCTAACAAACGATCGATGGACTCCCCCGCCCCGGCGACGAAGAGATTTATGCCCTCCGGCGCGAGAAGGATGGTGCCCTTGAGGTGCCAGGCCTTGCAGCAGGCGATGAGTTCCTCGCGCAATTCCTTAAGCCCGCTCAAGGGGGCGAATTTGTAGGTCGATATGTTGGTCACCGTGGCCACGGCGGGAAGGCAGCACGGGAATGGCGCGGGTTTCAAGAGAAAGGAGGCGGATCACTTCGCTTCCGGCGGACTGGCGATGCCGAGGCGGGCTTTTTCCTTCTCCAGTTCGGTTTGCAGACGGAGCAGAGTTTTGAATTCCTGATCCACCGCCAGTCGATTGCGGATGTAAGCCGCCGCGTCCTCCTTGGCATTCGGATTCTCACGACCGCTGTAGTCTCCTCCCGGGCCTTGATAAACGATGCCCTTGGTTCTCACGACATTGCCGAGTTCTTTGCGTGCGGCGGCGAGTTTTGTTTCCTGCTCGGCCACGGCTTTTTCCAGCTCGCGCAGTTTGGCTTTTTCCTCGCGATCCTTTCCCACCACATCGTCCGAGTGGCGTTTGCTTTCGGGAATCCTTGCGGCCGAAGCACTAACGCCGGCTTGCCCTGCCTCTCTTGGTTTTGCTGATGGCTTTGTCGCAAAAGGTTTCTCCGTATCCAA
>DAISZP010000195.1:0-9944 GCA_036824745.1 Luteolibacter sp. | reverse complement strand
CGACGCGTAGCCAAGGCTGCGCGTGTCGAAGATCGCGCTGATCTGGCGGATGACTTTGGCGTCCTTGAGCGCCTGAACGCGGGACAGGGTGTCGGTTTCCGTGAGTCCGCAGCGCGCGCCGAGTTCCGCGAAAGGATCCCTAACAAACGGGATGGATTCCTGGAGGATTCCTAACAAGGCGGCGTCTGAATCAGCGGGCGGAGGGTTCATTCCGCCGCGATGGTAGCCGCCGGCCGCGGGTGGAAAAGCCGTGATTGCGGGGCGCGACTCAGTTTTTGTCCGACTTCGGATCCTGCTTGCTGGAAACGAGGTAGGTGTCGCGTTTGGTGTCCTTTTTCGCGGTCGGCTTCGGTTGGGCCGGCTTGGTGGCTTGTTCGTAAGGCACTACGCTGGTTCCCTTGGCGACGGCTTGTTTGATCAGCCGGGTGCCGAGGAAGAGCGAGCAGAGGCAGACAAGATTGCAGGTGACGACGATGCCGGTGTTCCAGCCGAGAGCGACCCAGCGTTTGGGCAGGAAGTAGCGCAGGACCAGCGCGCCCCAGACGGTGGCGACGCCGGCGAGGGCCGCGACCAGCACGGGCGGATGATTGAAGTATTCCGGGAAACGTGGAACCAACATCCGGCAAAGCGAAGCCACGCTGCCCGCGGTGCCGATGAAGAGCAGCAGGAGCCAGAGGAAGGAGACCTTCGGCTTGAAGTAGTTCTTGGACGATCCGTCACGCCGCGTGTTGTGAAGCATGTCCTGGATCGTGCGGGCGATCGCCTCGCGGGTCTCGTTGTCGCCCATGCACTTGGCGATGCGGCGGGTTTCGAAGGAGCGGTTCTTCACCTTCTGCAGCCGGTGGACCTTGGTGAGCTGCTTCACCCGGATGCGGGTGTAGGCGGCGAGCGCTTCCTGTTTGCGCCCTTTGGACTCGGCGAGAGCGGTGGCCCAGGCACCGGGATCAAGGCGCGACTCAAGGATTTCCCGTCCTACCTGCTCGGCCACTTCGCGGGCCGCGGCAAGCACTTTGGGGTCCCTTCCCGAGTTTGCTGGTGTCTCGTTCGCCTTATTCATTCAGAGGGGGGGCGGGGGAAATTCAGCGGCGTCTTCTCAGGAAAAGCAGGGCGGCCGGGATCAGTCCGAGCAAGGTCGAGGGTTCTGGAACGGCGGTGATCGAGACTGCGGCTCCGGTTTGCACGTTGTCATTCATCAAGCCGCTGATTGTGGAAGCGAGCGCGCCGTTGATGGCCGAGGTGGTGCTGGTGGGCAGAACACCGGGGATGGTGCTGCCGATCACGTTGTTCGTGTAGAAGTTGTTGATCGCGTTCGCCTGGTTGCCGAGGGCGAGGCCGTTGATCAGATCGACTCCCGAGGCCAGCGCGTTATCACTGCTGGCGGCGGTGGCTGCCCCGGTTGGATTCGGCTGGGCTTTCGCGGATGCGACCTCGATGGTCTGGATCACGCTCTGGAATCCATTGTCCGCGTAGCCGGTTTCCGTTCCGAAGGAAATGGTCGCCGCATTGAGGGCGGCACCGAGGTTGGCGGTGGAAACGGAAAACGGCATCGTCAAGCTGCGCGCGAGGGACGCGAACTGCTGGGCCTGCGTCATGTTTCCGATCTCCATCCATGGGATTCCCACGATCTGAGTGCTGGAATTTCCGTAGAACATCATGGATACCGCGATCCGCCCGTATTGGCCGGACTGGATCGAGTCCAGGACCTGGGTGCTGGAAAACGCGGTGGCGTATCCATCCATCAATTGGCTGAACTGCGTGGTGGACAATCCGGGTCGGGTGATGTCGATGAGCAGAACCATCTCGTTATCGACGTTCTCTGCTCTCGTTTCGGCCAGGCAAGCCGCGAGGCTGCACATGGCCATGGCCAGCGGGAGGGACAGTTGGGGGCGACTGTCCCGGCGCGGCATGAGGGTGTGGGTGGGTGTTGTTTTCATGCGGGTGTGGACAAGCAACGCCTTTTTTAAAAATTAAGTTTGCTTAAATGTCAAAACCTAAATAATTTTTCTCCATGCTCAACCCGCTGAATGCATCCAAGAGTCCGCTCTCTTCCCGGATCGCCCTGCCCATCGCGTTGATGCTCGCTGGGGTCTTCGGATTGGGGGTGGCCACCGTGCCGACTACGGCGATCCTACAGCAAGCCGCGCCCGGGGCCGCACCTGCTCCGAATGCTGTGGAGGTAGGGTCCGCGCAGGCCTTGACCTCAGCACCAATGGATCCGGACCTGGACTCGGTGGAAGTAGCCCGCACTTCCGAGGACCTGATTTCCTTTTGTTCCAAGCACGTCACCGAAAAACGCAGTTTCGTGGTTTTCAAACGCGGCACCTGCGTGGTGATCAACGAACCCTGCCAGGATCCCAAAGCCGAGGCGCAACGGATTCTCTCCCGTTGCAAGCAGCCCGACGCCAAGTTTCTCACCGAACCCACCGCGGAGGGTGACATGATCGTGACCTTCAAGGAGCCGCTCTTCCAGCGGTTCAGCCCGGACGAAATCACCCGGATCCAGCCGTGGCTGAAAAAATCCGCCGCCGCCCTGCTGACCCCCGCCGAGAGTGTGCAGGCGGGTGAGGGCTGGACACCGCCGGATCAGGCGCGTTTCGGTCTTCTGGCCCGCCGTCGGATGCTCGAGGATGCCGCGGACGCCATCCCGGTGAAAATCATCCGGGCGAAACAGCGCGCCATCGCCGCAAACTGATTCGCGCTGGCATGGCGCGGCATCTGCCGCTATGCCGTGCGCGCCCCACGGGCCATCCTCCATGACCCCCGATCTCACCGTCATCAAAGCCGGCACCGGCGTGCTCACGAAATCCGCCGACGGCACGCTCGACCGCGCCGCTCTCGTCCACCTCGTTTCCGCCATCTCCGGGCTGATCGATGCCGGTCACCGTTGCCTGTTCGTGTCCTCCGGCGCGGTTGGCTCCGGTGTTTCCGCTTTCGGCCTCAGCGAGTACCCGAAAGACACCGCCACCCGCCAAGCCTGCGCCGCCGTCGGCCAAGCACGGCTGATGCAGACCTACAGCAGCCTGTTTTCCAACTTCGATGTCACCATCGCCCAAGTCCTGCTCACCGCCGGCGACCTTGGCACGCCGGAACGCGCTGGATACGTTTCCGACACGCTCGGCCGCCTGCTCGCCGAACCGCGCATCCTTCCCATCATCAACGAAAATGACTCGGTGGCCGTAGAGGAGCTCAAGTTCGGCGACAACGACATGCTCTCCGTCCGCGTCGCGAAACTCGCCGGGGCCACCCGCGTGATCCTGCTCACCAGCGTGGACGGGTTGTTAGATCCGGAAACCAACGCCCTCATCCCCGAAGTGCCCGCCATCGACGAGGTCTTCAAACACGTGCGCGATGACAAGGGCCGCTTCTCCATGGGCGGCATGGCCTCCAAGCTCTCCGCGATCAAATTCGCCGTCGAAGCCGGCATCGAGACCCACATCGCCCACGGCCGCCATCCCGAGCGCCTCGCCGGCATCGTCGCGGGCAAGGGGATTTCCACCCGCTTCCATCCGGCGGTCTAACTTGCCGCTGGCGTCCGCGCGGGATCTGGTTTGGAATCGGACCGATCCCTCATGAAACCCGGACCCCGCCAGAAGCACTTGTTCCATGCCGAAATGGCGAAGCTGCTGGAAGCGGGTTTCGATATCCGTCGTGCCGCAGATGTCCTGAAGGATACCCGTCTGCCCGCCGCTCAAGAAACCCTTCTAGCAGAGCTCCACCTCGGCCTCGCCTCCGGGAAAACCATCAGCGAGGCCTTCCACACCGGATCGGGAATCATCAGTGATCTCGAACGCCGGATGATCCACGCCGGCGAACGCGGTGGCCGCCTTGCCGAAGCGTTCCGCCATCTCGCCGAGCACTTCGGCATGATCGCCTCCGCCCGCGATGAAGCGGTCAAGAGCCTGATCTATCCGTTGATCGTCCTGCACCTCGGCATCCTCATCGCCAGCGTGCCGAGCGATTGGATTCTCGGAGGAATGACCCTCGCCGGTGTGCTCCGTGATTTTGTTAGAAATCTCCTGCTCACCTACCTCGCCGTTGCCGCCGCGTGGCTCCTTCTGCGTTTCCTCTGGCGAAAAGCCGCGGATCATCCCGGCATCGACCGCTTGCTCCAGAGGCTTCCATGGATCGGCAAGGCGCGCCGCAATCTCGCCATGGCGCGTTTCAGCCAGGTCTATCATTCCTGCCTGCTCTCCGGCGTGAGCATGGCGGAAACCGTGCGCCTGTCCTGCGACGCCAGCCGCAGCGGCCTGATCCGCGAAGCCGGCGCGAAACTCGCCGCCACCGCGGACTCCGGCCATCCGTTAGGTCCCGCCTTCATGGCGGAGGGCGCGTTTCCACTGGCGTTTTCCCGATCCTACACCACCGCGGAGGAATCCGGTTCGCTCGATACCGATCTCGCGCGCTGGGCGGCCTTGTTTCAATCCGATGCCGCCTCCTCGATGCGCGCCGCCGCCGTCGTGCTGCCCAAGGTCTGTTATTTCTTCATCCTGCTCTTCATCGGCTGGAAGATCGTCTCGTTCTACAGCGGCTATTTCCAAACCATTCAGAAGATGGCGGAATGAAACGAATGTCTGGCCAAGAAAAAAGCCCGGCTCGTGAACACACGCACCGGGCTTTGCCATGAGGACCTGAAGGTCCGTTAGATCGGAGTCCGGATGTTTCCTGAGAAAAACACCGTGCCTCCCTGCTTGATCTCCACCGGCAGTCCCGAGGGATCGAAGGGTAGCGCGTTCTCATCCTCATCATCCGGTGTGGTTTCAAACTCGGTCTCGCCCTCGGTGCGGCCTTTGTCGGAAACCATTTCCAAGTCCCCGATCTTCGTGCCGTCCACGACGATATCATAAGTCCCGGCGGCGAGGTCCCTGCCATCGAACTCCAGTTCGATTTCTCCAGAGAGTTTCCTGCGGATCTTCACCCGCACCCGGCTGCCGGACGGAGCGTCGTTGCTTCTAGTCAGGCCCACCTCGATCTCGCCGAAGTCGTCATTGTCGGAGATGCCGTCGTTGTCGTCATCATCGTCCGAATTATCATCCGCGTCGTCCCCGTCATCGTCCTTGTCGCGGCCGCGTCGTTTGCCATCGCCGTCACAATCGTCATCGAGGCCGTTGTCCTTGTCGTCGCCGTCGATGTCGTCATCGGAGACATCCGGAATGCCGTCGCCATCGATGTCTTTTTCCTTCGGGCTGTCGTCCAACAGGTCATCACCGTCGATGTCCTTTTCCAGCGAGGAATCGTCGGCCAGGCCGTCATCATCGATGTCCTTCTCTTTTGCTGATCCGTTAGAGGTTTTGTCGCCGACGTAGAAGCCTTTTTTGGGTCCTCGTTTGCAGAGGCCGCCGTCCACGTTGAGATCATCGCCGTTGAGGATGCCGTCGCCGTCCACATCGGGATCGATGCGGTTGGGAATGCCGTCGCCATCGATGTCTCGTGGCTTGGCATCGGCGCAGGGTGCGGCCATGGTGGCAAACGCGGCCACCGCGAGAGTGGACAGCAGTTTCGCCCAAGTGGGTCGGTTGGTTGGGAGTTTCATGGAGATTCGAGGTTGGTGTTTCTGAAGCGGAATTCATTTCACGCTCATCCCGGATGATCCGCCGCGCCGCTCCCGATTCGATGCAGCGATCGTAACCATTTGGATGGAAAATCAAGACGGCTCCAGCGGCTTCAGATACACCCATGTCGCTCCCCAGCCTCCGGATGCCCCGCCGGCGGATTGGAAGCTCCCCACCTCCGGCAGTTTCTCCAACAATCGATGCACTCCCTCGCGCAAGGTCCCGGTGCCTTTGCCATGAATCACGCGCACCGCGAGGATGCCCTTCTCCCGGCAGGCGCGGAAATACTCCGGCAGCAGCTCGCCGATCTCGCTGGGCCGGAACGTGTGCAGGTCGATCTCATCGCGGATCGGGATCTCGACGGGTTCGTCCTCGTTCATCGCGGCGGATCATCTGTTAGTTTCCTGAATTCCCTCCGGACGGGTGGGGACAGCAATCCCAACAAAAACGCGCCGCCCCCTCCAATGCAGGCGATCGATTGCACAAGTCGCACCCGTTGCAAGGTTTCCGCCGCCGGTCCTGAATTCCCCCCAAAGGCCGGATCCGCGTCCCATGGTGCGATCAGGTCCTTCACCCCGAGCCAGACGAGTCCCGCCGCGAGCAGGATGATCCACCACCGCGCCCAGCGGTGGCGCAGGATGAGTCCGATGCCTGCCAGCAGGGTTCCCGGCGGCAGGATGAACAGCACGAGAACATCTAACAAGCCGGTGTGCGAGACGGCGTACGGTTTCCCCACCGCCATCAGCAGCGCGAAGAGACTGAAGACCGTTCCCATCGCACCAAGAAACACGACGCCCGCCCCGAGCAGGGTGGTGAAGAGCGTGCGGCGGGCGGGCGGGGTTTCCATGTCGGAGGTCGAGAATCGGCGGTTTTCCCGCGGATGCGATTCTGAAATTTCCGCAAAGAAACCCCGGAACAGCCGCCGCTTCGGAAACCGAAACGGAGGGGGGGCGGACTGTCCGGGGTGGGAGGGCGCTTTCCTCGTGCCATGAGGAAATGGAAAGCTTGGCGGGCAGTATGCTCAGGAATCCCGCGTTCCGGGAATTCGTCTTTCGGCGTATGCCGGAAACCCTCAGCGGCTCAGCGCCTCGATCGCCAACAAGCTGGCGGCTCCGCGTTTCTCCACGCCGAGTTTCTCGAAAACGTGCTCCAGGTGCTTTTTCACCGTGGCTTCGGAAACGCCGAGGATCACGGCCGTTTCCGCGTTGCTCTTGCCTTGAGCCACCCACAGCAGGGTCTCGGCTTGTTTTGGGGAAAGCCCGAGCGCGATCAGCGGCTCGTGGCTGGAAAAATCCGGCGCCCGCTGTGTTGCCGCCGAGCGCGCCAGTCTGCCGCGCACGGCGGCTAACAGATCGTCGATGGCCACCGGTTTCGTCAGGTAATCGTCCGCCCCGCTCGTCATGCCGAGGCGCAGGTCCTTCTTCTCGCCGCGGGCTGTTAGGAAGATGAACGGAACCCCGGCGATCCGAGGATCGGACCGGACGGCGGCCAGCACCGCGTATCCGTCCATGCCGGGCATCATCACGTCACAAAGGATCAGCGCGGGCCGGACCGTTCTTGCAATCTCCAGCCCCGCGGCTCCGTCCGGCGCGCGGTGGACGCGGAATCCCTCGAACTCCAGCGCCGTGGCGATCAGCTCTAACAAAGTGGGGTCGTCCTCGATCAGCAGCAGCCCGGTCATGATGCGGTGATCGGCAGGGTGACATGAAACGTGCTGCCCAGGCCGGGAGCGCTTTGCAGCGTGATGTTTCCTCCTAACAACTCGACGCAGCGCCGCGTGATCGCGAGCCCGAGGCCGGTGCCGGGCAGGTTTCCCACATTGGAGCCGCGGAAGAATCCCTCGAACAAGTTCGCTTGCTCGTCCTCGGGAATTCCGAAGCCGTGATCGCGGATGCTCAATACGAGATCATCCTCCCGGTGGCGGAGGATGATTTCCAAGGGCGATTCCGGCGGCGAGTATTTGCAGGCGTTGGAGAAAAGATTGCCCACGATGTGATGCAGCAGCGCTTCGTCGGAAACCACCCGTCGCAGCGCATCATCCGCCGCGATGTCCATGTGGATCGCATGCCGGATCGGGCAGGGTTCCGTGGTCGTGCGGATGTCGGCATCCGTGCAATAGCTCTGCGACGGACACGAGGAAACCAGCTCGTTGACCACGCGCGGCAGCCATTCGGTGAGATCGATCGTTGTCAGGGAAAGCGAAACGCGTCCGCCGTCCATGCGGGAGAGCAGCAGGATTTGCTCCATCATGCCGGTCATGCGCTGGACCGCATTCAGGATCGAGCCCGTGTATCCAGTGCGTTGCTCGGAGTTCAGCTTTTCGTGATGGCGCGAGAGCAGCTCGGTGGCCGTCTGGATGATGCCCAGCGGCGTGCGGAACTCGTGGCTCACCATGCCGACGAAGCTGGTTTTGAGCAAATTGAGCTGTCGCTCCGCATCCAGGGCGATCCGCAGGTTTTCCTCGCTCGCTGCCAGCTCCGCCGTGCGCGCGGCCACCCGCTCTTCGAGGATTTCGTTCAAGCGGCGCATCGTTTCCTCCGCCTCTTTCAGCTCCGTGATGTCGTGGTGGATCACGACCACCTCCCGCAGGATGCCGTCCGGCGTGATCACCGGATAGAGCGTGCCACCGATCCAGCGGACCGCGTTCCCCTCCCGGCGCACCGGAAACGGCACCGGCGGCACATGCACCACCTCGCCTTGAAAGGCCTTGCGGATTTCCAGAATCGCCCCCGTGCGGTGCAGCTCCGGGTCCTCCAGCACATTGAACGCCAGCGCCTCCTCATGGCTGAGCCCGAACAGATTCTCCCACGCCCGGTTGAACCCGATGGTCCTCCCGTCCGGCGCGAAGATCTGCACGCTCAGCGGGCTTTGCTCGAACAACAAGCGCCAGCGAAGATCGCCGCCGGCGTCATCGTCGACCGGAAAGGTGGCGGTGGAAACTTGGGTCTCGGGCATGGATTTCTTCCATGTATGCCAGACACCGGGCGGCGGGGTGTCGAGGTTGAAATGCAGGTCGCTCCGCATGTGGTGAAACCGATGCCCGTTTCAATGTGAGCGGTAGCCTTTGTTAGGATGGACCGACGAATTCATGAGGTTTCCACATCCATCCCAACCCGGCTTTGGATCCGTAATCCCGAGATCCGCGGTGCTCTTTGCGACGACGTTGGAGTTTCCTCCCTCGAAGTTTCCCGGCGCATTTGAAACGATCAGGCAATCCAGCAGAACCGGCCGCTTGGCGCCATCCTCCGCCTCGACGCTGGATTTCCGGTGATGGAGAAACGTGCAGCGGCTGGCCTTCACCGATCCTTCCTTGACCCACAGGCCTGCCTCGGACCACCCGCTGAAACAATTCGTCAGCGTGCCCGATTTCCACACCCGGAAATCGCGGCGGTGTCCGATCGCGACGCAATCCACCAGCTTGACGCCATCCACCTTGAGATCGAATCCGCCGTCCTGATTGCGCAAGGCGCGGCAACCTCGGAAGGCGACATCCCGCGCATTCCCCTCCACCACGAATCCGTCGCCGTTGGTGTATTTCACCGTTTGGTTGGACTTGATGTGATTGCGCGCCACGCAGTTTTCGAAGCGGAAGCCGGTGTTGGGCGCGCCGCCGTCGTTGATGCAGAAACCGAAGGGAAACAACTCGGTCCGCGTTTCCCATTGCACATCGCCCTCTGAACAATCCGCCACACAGTCCCTCAGCGCCACACGGTCGCAGCCCTGCTCGAACCTCACGCCATGCTTGCTGTAGCGCTTCAGCTTGCACCCGGAAATCACCACATCATCGCAATCCGACAGATAAAACCCGTGCCGCATCCGCTCCATCGATAGATTCTCGAAAACCAGATTCCCCCGCGGGTTCTCCGGTGCCCGATCCGCCCGAATGGCAATGCAATACCTTTGGATCGACAGGTTTCTCAGCACCACATGCCGCAGTCCCGGCGCGAGCGTGATTGCCGTCGCGCCCTTGTCCGGCTTCTCGACGGACCACGAGGAAACCATCACCGCACCCTCCGCTGCCTCGATGGTTTTCGGCCGCCCGGCCGCCCCGCCGGTCACGAGCTTCAAGCACAGATCCTGATAGATTCCCGCACCCAGCAACATGCGGTCGCCGGGCTGCATGCGCTTGTTGAAAATCTCCGCCGCCGCTCCAGCGTCCGCCGGGCTCACATGGAAATCCGCCGCGCACAGGCACCCGGTGAGACCCAGCAATGGCAGCAAGTGGCGCAGTTCTGGCATGACCGTGCATACCCTCGGTCCGCCCCGCTGGCAATTGCCCTTGAGTCGCCGCCTCCCCGCCCTACCGTTCCCGCCCGATGTCCACCGTTCAGGAAACCATCCACCAAATGGGCAAACAAGCGCGCGCCGCCGCCTATCAGCTCGCCCAGCTCTCGT
>DAISZP010000194.1:6238-9952 GCA_036824745.1 Luteolibacter sp. | reverse complement strand
CATCCGCGGCGCGGTGCGAAACAACGGTGGCGGCCACGCCAACCACTCGTTCTTCTGGAAGGTCATCGCTCCCGGCGGTGCCAAGGCTCCCTCCGGCGACCTCGCCGCCGCCATCGACAAGGCCTTCGGCTCCTTCGACGCCTTCAAGGAAGCCTTCGCCAAGGCCGGCGCCACCCGCTTCGGCTCCGGCTGGGCATGGCTCGTGAAAAACGCCGATGGCTCGCTCGCGGTCGGCTCCACCGCCAATCAGGACTGCCCCTGCATGGGCAAGGCCGTCGCCGGCATCGACGGCAAGCCGATCCTCGGACTCGACGTCTGGGAGCACGCCTATTACCTCCACTATCAGAACCGCCGCCCGGACTACATCGCCGCGTTCTGGAACGTGGTGAACTGGGACGTCGTCGCGGAGAACTTCGCGAAGTGATCACCTTCTGATCCCGAACGCGTCCGGTCCCCTCTGGGGGGCGGACGCGTTTTTGCTTTGAGGGTCGTTGAGGGGGATTCGTGTCGTCACTGCATGTTTGGAAGGATGTATCGGATCGAAATTTTCTTTTGGGGCGTAAGGATCGCGTGATCGGGTGCATGAAACGGAATTTGCTCGCAGGAAAAGCGGTCATCGCGTGAGATTTCAGGCACACCCGTCATGATTTCAGTATTTCGAGTTTGTTGGATCTTATGGATGGTCGGCTGCTGGACCCGTTTGGCCGCTGGCGAGGTGTTCCAACGTGCTGAGACGCCGCTTGAGGGGAGGAGTGGTCACACGGCGACGAGGCTGTTGGATGGAAAGGTGCTCTTCGCTGGCGGTGCCGGGGAAAGTCAAACCCACCTGGTTTCCAAAACGGCTGAAATCTACGATCCCGCTACCGGTGTGTTCACTGCCACGGAGCCTCTGCTGGAGGAGTTCAGGGGGCATGCCGCGGTGTTGTTGAAAGATGGACGGGTGCTCGTGACTGGAGGTCCTTTTGTGAGCCATGCCGAGGTTTTTGATCCAGTTTCCGGATCTTGGACCAAGACCGCGGCCTATCAGAACGGGCGCAGCGGGCACACGGCGACGGTGCTCCCGGATGGGAAGGTGCTCATCGCAGGCGGAAAGCACAACGGGGTCGAGAAGTTCGCGGAAATCTATGATCCCGTGAATGATGAATGGGTTCGGACTGGCGACTTGAACGAGCCGCGGATGATGCACACGGCCACGCTGCTTCCGAGCGGCAAGGTGCTGGTGGTGGGTGGACTTGACGACTCCATCCGGATGTCAGGGGAAATTTATGATCCCGAAACCGGCACGTGGACCCTGACTGCACCGTTGGCAGCGGATTCCGGTTTTCATTCCGCGGCTTTGTTGCCGGATGGCACCGTGTTGATCAGCGGCAGGAATTGTCAGATATATGATCCGGAAATCGGAAGCTGGACACCGGTGGCCTCGTGCACCTTTCCGCGGGACGGGACGGTTTCCACAGTGCTCGCCGATGGGCGGGTGCTGCTGGCCGGCTCCTCCGATGATTCCGGCAGGCGTCATGCTGAGGTTTATGATCCAGCCAAGGACCAGTGGAGGGAGATCGGTGAGTTGCTCCACTCCCGCGATTCCCTCACCGCAACGCTGCTGGAAGACGGTGGCGTGCTGATTGCCGGAGGCGGATTTCCGTGTGAGAAGATCGTTTCAGTGGAAAAGGACTGGCAGCCGGTGGGCTCGATGAGCCAGCCGCGGGCTTTTCACACGGCTACGCGGCTTGCCGATGGCCGGGTTCTGGTGACCGGTGGAAGAAGCATGAGTTTCCCTGTCGCGGGAAACTCGTGGCTGGACTCCTGCGAGATTTATGACCCCACCAGCCGCGCATGGTCGCCCGCGGCACCGATGTCTCGCCGCAGGAGTTTCCATCAGGCTGTGTTGTTAGGGAACCGCAAGGTGCTTGTTTTTTCGGCGAACGATCCTTCGTTGGAACTGTATGATCCCGAATCAGGCATTTGGAGTGATGCGGGATCACTTCCCGATTCAACACCTTCCGAAACGCAAGCCATCCTGCTGGGGGACGGCAGGTTGTTCATCTGCACCCACTCGGCTGCTTCGCCATTGCGTTCCCGTTGTTCCATCTACGATCCGGAGGCCAACTTGCTGTCGGAGCTGCCCGACATTCCCGTCCCAAGGCGGGGTTGCTCATGGAACCTGTTGCCCGACGGCAGGTTGATGGTCATCGGTGGATCGGGTGATGACCTGAATCAGCTCCCGCTTGATTCCTGTGAAATCTATGATCCCGCGAAGAAACTTTGGACCAGCGCCCCAAGCCTCGAGGACGCGAGAGTCGCGCATTCTGTGGCGGTGATGCGGGATGGAAGCGTGCTGGTGGCGGGCGGTTATGGAAGCGGCGCTCCGGATTCACCGCTGGCTTCCTGTGAAAGATATGACCCGGTGACAAACACCTGGGCGGAAGCGGGATCATTGTCCGGACGACGTGCCAACCACCAGGCGATACTTACTCCAGGTGGCAAAGTGCTGGTTCTCGGTGGTGTTGCGGAGAAAAACCGGAAGCTGACAAGCTGTGAGATTTTTGATGGAACCACCGGGCAGTGGAGTGATGCGGATGAGATGTTGAGATCTCCATCCGGAGCGATGATTTCCTTGTTGGCGGATGGCGGATTGTTGATTGCCGGAGGCCGGAAGAGTTTCACAAACCATGTTGTCGGCAGCGCATCCGTGGAGGTTCTCCGCGGCGACACGATGACCTGGCAGGACACGGCTTCCATGCATGTGGCTCGCGGGGGCGGCTCTTTGACGGAACTCGAAGATGGGACGCTGCTCGCGGTTGGTGGAACCCATATCCAGGTCGATGATCTTCAAGAATCGGTGGAGACGGCTTCAGCGGAGATTTACGATCCCGAGTTGGCGAAGATGGAACTGCTTGGAAACGGCGGACAGCTGTTGGCAGGAACCGATGAGATTTCCTTTGGGAAGCTCAAGACCGGTCGATCGGTGGAAAGGCGGTTTGTCATTCGCAACGTGGGAACTGCTCCGTTGACGGAATTGGGTATCGATCTCGATGGTGCGGCTTCATCCGGCTTTATGGTGGCCTCCGAATTATCCGGAGATGAGTTGAGGCCCGGTGAGGAAGCGGGATTCACTCTACGCTTCGCCCCCCGGTCTTCCGGGGTGAAAACCACTCGGCTTTTGGTGCGCAGCAGTCTGAGCCGCGGCTTCCCGATGGAATTCGCCCTCAGAGGCGCTTCGTTGCTTTCCAAAGCTGAGATTCGCGTCGAGCAACCATTTGGAAGCGGCCTCGCCGACGGACGGGCGAAACGGAACTTCGGAACCGCGAAGATCGGGACGAAAGGGGCGACTCTTGCGTTTTCCATTCGGAACATGGGTGATTCGACGCTCAGAATTCTATCGGTTTCTGCTGCTGGTCGGAATCGACAGGATTTTGGTCTATCAGGTTCGCCCGCCAAGACCCTGGGGCCCGGGGAGAAAACCATTTTCAGGGTGACCTTTCTTCCGACGGGGAAGGGCCGGCGTGAGGCAGTGATTCGAATCCGCAGCAATGATGACGATGAGACCCCGTTCGAGATTGGAGTTTCCGGGCTCGGGGCAAGCAGGTGATTCGTGGTTGGTTTCTAATTTCATGAGCCACTGATTGCAAACCGAAGAAGCCGGGAGCCATTGGCTTGCTCGTGGATTGATGGGGCCGGATCAGATGAATCGGGTGCGTCGATTCCGTCTGTGAT
>DAISZP010000194.1:0-6138 GCA_036824745.1 Luteolibacter sp. | reverse complement strand
GGTTTCGGCTGTGATGGTTTCGGCTGTGATGGTTTCGGCTGTGATGGTTTCGGCTGTGATGGTTTCGGCTTGCATGGGCGGCGTGTCTGGCGTGGGTTTCCTAAGAAGATTAACCGGATTCCCGCGGGAGATCCGGCGTTCTGAATCCGATCCATCCACTCCAACCAATCATCACAGTGAAAAGCACCTGGCTCCTTGCGGCGATGTCCGTCTTTATGCTCTCCACCCCCGCCGAGCTTCGCGCCGAGGAGGGGAAACTCACGCTCCACCCCTATTCCAAGGCGGGCGATTGGAACATCGTCACCTTCACCAACGCTGCCGGAAAATACGTTTCATCACGCGCCGCGCGCCAGTTTTCGGAACACGAGGGACTGCGGGTTTCCCTCACCACCGAGCGCGATACCATCGATTTCCGCGGTCCGGGACTGGAGGCGGTGAAGGCACCACTTCAGGTGACTTTCTGGTTCTCCGAAGGCATCAACAGCACACCTGAGGAGGAAGCCTCGGCGATCGCTTCCGAGGCCAAGCTCATCACCTCCAAGAAGGGTGAGAAATGGGCGCGCATCGTCGAACCGAAAACCGGCCCCGGCAGCATCGAGGAACTCGCCAAGGCGGGCATGATCCACATCAAGTTCAACGGCCGGATCCTCCACTATGATCTGACCAAGTCCGCCTCCGCGATGAAGATCCTGCTGGAAGCGCACAAAAAGAAGTCGAAGGCGGAGAAGTGAGGGTTTTCCATCACAGGCGCGATAGCATCAGCAGAAACGATGTGATGGAACCTGTCAGATAGAACGGATAAGCCCATGGTGGCCTGACCCGGAAGCTGAGGCACAGAAAACCATAAAGGAACAACGCGATCAACAGCACGAAATCCACGAAACCGAAAAGGTAGTCGATGACGGTCCAGTCGACTCCTCCGCGAATCAACAGGAACCCAAGAAGAACGGCGGGAAGTGTGTGGAATACCCGCAGTTCGGTGTTGGGAATGGAGGCTTTTCCTGAAGCGCCGAGTTTCCAGATCAGCAAGGCGACCGGGACGACCCATGTTGCGAGTCCGACAATAGCACCATTCTGAATGCTCCCGGATTGGTGACGAACCGCAGTCATCACCAAGGCGCTTGGAATCAAGTGAACCAACTGGAAGATCGAAAGAATGATGGCCAGGTCCGCCAAGGGCATTGAGCTGAGGCGGTTGACAGCACGGTGGATTCTGGATGCCGATTCTGGATGAAAACTGTCGGCTGAAGTGGATGAATCACGAGTGCCAGTGCTGTCGAAATCAGAATCCGGCGGAGTCATGGCGGAGAAAGCGGGGGATTCAAATGGATTGCGGCAGGTTCTCTCTCGCGATCAACCAATCGCCGGGAATCGACCCACTGCCGAGGTATGCGGCGACGATTCCGCCGATGATCGCACAGTTCGTATCGCAATCACCTCCAGCCTCCAAGGTGTCGAGCAAGGCCTCGCGGTAGTTTGTCAGATGGCTGCAAGCGGACCAGATGCAGAACGGAACCGTGTCCTGGGCGGAAATTTCCGCACCGTTTCCCACTTCACGAGCAACTTCGATGGATGACACGTCGCGAAATGTACGCGCCGTGGCGAGACGGATGCGGACGCGGCTTTCGGGCGTGAAATCCAGGGCGGCTTCCCAAATGGATTCGGCAACCCGTTCGGGATCTGAACCCCGGCCGGACGAGGCAAGTGCCGCGGCTGTTGCGACTGCGATCGCGCCTGCGATGCCTTCGGGATGATAGTGGGTGACAACGGCCGAGCGTGTGGCCATTTCCGGTATCATTGCGAGTCTATCGGAGAAATATGCACCGAGAGGAGCCACGCGCATGGCTGCTCCGTTCCCAAACGATCCACCGCCGAAAGCTCGGGACGAAGCGTCTTTCCATGGCACTCCCGTACTGATGTCCTCAAGAACCTTCCTCGCCATCTTTCCATAACCTCGATCCGGATCCTTTCGATAGCGTGAGGTGAATGCCCATGCGAGCACGTCTTCGTCGATGCCATCCATGCGTTGGAGTGTCTCATAGATAGCCAACGCCATTTCTGTATCGTCGGTGTAGCGGACGGAACCCGGACGGAATGCTGAGAAATCACAAATTTCCCGGCAGCGGTAGTGCTGATAGCTGAGCGCCTCACCGATGGCGTCGCCCACGGAAAGTCCATCCAGCGATTCCTTCGCTCGGGCCAGTGCCGCGGCTCGCTCTGGCTGGGTCATGGCGAATCTTGAATGCATCCCGGGACGGATGGCAATGCGGGAATCGATGTCCGATCATCATGGTTTCCTAACCGGCTTCACCCACCACCAACTCGCGATCACGGCGAGCGCGAAGATCGTGTAACAAACGGTGAAGACCCAGAGCGGAGCGTTGAAGAAAAGAATCCTTTGCAGCCAGTGTGCGACGAAGGTGCCTTGATAGGTGGCGTCGCCGGCTTTTTCGCGGAGGTGCATCTCCAGGGTGGTGAGCGGGCAGATGATGCCGAGCCATGCCTGAATGACCACGATGCCCATGGCGGCGAGGTGGCAGAAACGGAAGCACCGGTTCCGCACCCAAGCCCATTTGCACATTCCGCCCAGCAGAATCAGCAACAGCCCGATGACGACAAACGCCACAAACGCGACGTGCAGGATGGGGACGCCGTCGGCGAGCGTGCGGAAAAGTGCGGCGGGCATGGAGCCAGTTTGCGACGGATCCGGAGGGGTGGAAATTCAGAACTTCCCGCGGCGTGAAACAGACGCGCCATTTGTGCGGCCGGGTTCTGGTTTACGGTCACCCCGCAATTGATTCGCCATGGGGAGCGTTCGCCGGAACCTTGATGGCGGATATTCCCAAACCCATGCATCCGATGAAATCCCAAGCTATCCGAACCCTCTTGCCCCTCGCCATGTGCGCTCCCTTGTGGTCGCAATCCACGACTCTCACGATTGATGCTGCGAAACCGTTAGGCAAGGTTAGCCCCACCCACCACGGGCTGATGACCGAGGAGATCAACTACTGCTACGACGGCGGTCTCTACGCCGAGCTGATCCGCAACCGCGCCTTTCTCGATGATCCGAAGGAACCGGTCCGCTGGTCCGCCATCGCGGGCGCGAAGATAGGGCTCGATGCCTCACAGCCGCTCAGCAAGGCGCTGCCGGTGAGCCTCAAGCTGGACGCCGCCGCCGCGGGCGATGGCGTCGCGAACAGCGGATATTGGGGCTTCCCGGTGAAACCTTCGACCACCTACCGCGCGAGGTTCCATGCGAAGGCGGCCCCGGGTTTCAAAGGCGCGTTGAAGGTCGCGATCCAGAGCGAGGATGGCGCGGTGACCTTCGTGGAAGGTAAATCCGGCGAGCTTGCGGCGGACTGGAAATCGTTCGACGTCGCCCTAACAACCAACGCCGATGTGAAACCCACCACCAAGGCGCGCTTCGTCCTGACCGCGGATCAACCTGGGACGGTATTCCTATCCCTGGTTTCCCTGTTTCCACCGACATGGAAGGATCGCCCTAACGGATTGCGCCCGGACCTGATGCAGATGCTGGTGGACATGAAACCGAAGTTCCTGCGCTTCCCCGGCGGAAACTATCTGGAAGGCGACACCATCGACCTGCGCTTCAAGTGGAAGGAAACCATCGGGCCGCTCACCGAACGCCCCGGCCACCAGGGCCCGTGGGGGTATCGCTCGACGGATGGTATGGGCTTGATGGAGTTCCTGTTGTGGGCGGAGGACATGGGCGCGGAACCGGTGCTCGGCCTTTATGCCGGATAATCGCTCAAGGGGGCCTATGTGAAACCGGGCAAGGATCTGGAACCCTTCGTCGAGGAGGCGCTCGAAGAGATCGAGTATGTGATGGGCCCCGTCACCTCGGAGTGGGGCGCGCGCCGTGCGAAGGACGGACATCCCGCGCCGTTCAAGCTGCGATACGTCGAGATCGGAAACGAGGACTGGTTTGATAAATCGGGAAGTTACGACGGCCGTTACGCGCAGTTTCACGACGCGATCAAGAAGCGCTATCCGCAGCTCAAGTGCATCTCCAGCATCGGCGGAGAACAACCTGAGAAACTCCGCGTCCACAGCCGCAAGCCGGACGTGCTGGACGAACATTTCTACCGGACCGCCGAGACCTTTCTTGAGATGGGGCGCGGCTATTATGACAAGGCGGACCGCAAGGGCCCCGAAATCTTCGTCGGCGAGTGGGCCGCGCATGAAACTCCGCATCCGCCTTGGGATCCGAAGGCGAAACAAGACCCGCCGACGCCTAACATGAAGGCCGCGCTTGGTGACGCCGCGTTCATGACCAACATGGAGCGGAACTCGGACATCGTGACCATGCAGTGTTACGCGCCGCTCTTCGTGAACCTCAACGAACGCCAGTGGCGGCCGGATCTCATCGGCTACGACGCGCTCAAGGCCTATGGCTCGCCGAGTTATCACACGATCCGCATGTTTAGCAACAACCTCGGCGATGTGATCCTCGATGCGAAACCCGCGGAGGCTTCGAAGATCCATGTTTCCGCAACGCGGGAAACCAAGACCGGCAAGGTGTTTGTGAAACTTGTGAACGCCACCGATCAGGAATGTCCGCTGGAAATCGATCTGAAGGGCGTGAAAGCCGTCGCCCCATCGGCGAAGGCGGAAATCCTCTCCGCGCCTTCCAACGCGACGAATTCCTTTGCGGAACCGACGAACGTAGTGCCCAGGGAAATCGAGATCGATGGCGTGAAGCCGAAGTTCAGCTACACGCTGCCCGCGAGCTCGATCGTCGTGATGAAGCTGGACACCAAGTGATCCCAACGAATGGAATCGGTACAGGGTTTCCACGGAAATCATCTCGTTTTCAAATCCGCTGAAATGACACGCGTATCCGCAGTCTCATGAATCGACGAATTATCCCCGCTCAACTCCCGCTCGTGTGTGCTCTCATGGCGATTCCATCGCTTCATGCCATGGAGAAGCTGCCGCCGAACGATTTCGGCAACGCGTTGATTCCCGACCTCGTCGCGGATCCGAGCATGGTGGAGTTCGATGGCGTGTTCTACTGCTACGCGACCACCGATGGTGAGGGGAAACACCTATCGACCTCCGGGCTGCCGGTCGTTTGGAAATCAACGGACTTCCTGAACTGGAGTTTCGAAGGCTCGATCTTCCCGCCGGGTTTCAATGGGAAATACTGGGCTCCGAGCAGTCCGGTGTTCCGTGATGGCACCTACTATCTCTATCCGACGATCGACGAGAAGCTCACGGTGGTGACCGCGAAGTCACCGCTCGGTCCCTTCCTGCATCCCGAAACGAATGCGCCGGGTTGGAAGGTGATTCAAACGAAAGCGGGCGGACGCATCGACGCGGAAGTGTTGATCGAGGACAACGGCGAGGCCCACATGGTCTGGCAGCGGCGGGGCTTCGGGAAAATGCGCGCGGATCTTCTCGATCTGGAGGATTCCGGGCAGATCGTGTTGCCTGCCAAGCGTAAGGAATACGCCGAGGGTCAGTATCTTTTCAAGCGCAAGGGCATCCACTATTTCCTCTACACCCAGGGCGGCGATGAGGCCTATCAGTATGCCTACATGATGAGCCGCGAGGGCGTCAACGGGCCGTGGTTGGAACCGGAGCACGACCTCATCGCCACCACGGATCACGCGGAAAAAGTCTTTGGCCCCGGGCACGGTAGTTTTTTCAATCCCAAGGGATCGGACCAATGGTATTTCGTCTATCTCGAATACGGCCGCGGCAGCACGAACCGGCAGATCTACGCTGACAAGATGGATTTCAATCCCGACGGCACCATCAGGCCCATCAAAGTCACCAAACAAGGCGTCGGCGCGATCCGTCCATCCTCTTACAATCGCCCGGATCTCGCACGCGGGGCCGTGGCCAAGGCGTCATCGTCCCGCAGCCCGGAAAAGATCGCGCCGCGCAAGGACAAGAGCTTGGATCGATTGGAAGCCTACGTCGCCGGATTCGCGGTGGATGGCAGCAACGGCAGTCGTTGGATGGCCATGCCCGACGACAAGTCGCCGTGGTTTCAAATCGATCTCGGCGCGCCGAAGAAGATCGTCGGCACGGAGGCGTATTTCGTTCAGCCCACGCACGGGCATGCCTATCAGATCGAGCATTCGCTGGATGGCAAGGAGTGGAAACCCT
>DAISZP010000623.1:0-1542 GCA_036824745.1 Luteolibacter sp. | reverse complement strand
AGGAACGAACGATTTGATCAAGACAATCAGCGATCATGAAACGAACAAAGGGCACGAGTGCCGCCTGCTGTGGACTGCTGGCGTTTGGTTTCTACCTTGCGCACGGCAGCTGCGCCGAAGCTCAAACCGAACCATCATTTGACCGCATCGAATCCCGATACGATTTGCCTTTGCCCCTCCGTCCAACGACAAAGATTGAATTTACGGAATCATCCGGGATTTCGAATCTCGAGGTCGAATTGGAGATCCAAGCCGGCAAGTCGAAATCCAAGCGAAAGGTGCGGGAATTGAGTGCTGCCGAGTTGCTCGCGATCAAGGAAATCCGGCGGATGTCAAAATGCAGAGAAATCTGGATCGGAACTGAGGAGAATGAAACAGGTGAAATTCATGTCACGGCGTTGGAAATCAGCAATGATTGGCGATTGATTGGTGTCCCTGAGATTCAAATGTCCGGCAAGCTGGGAAGCTTGGAGAGTCAATTGAATCGCCTGACGGAACTCAAGGCATTGTATCCGACAAATCTTTGCATGAACGGATTCAGTTTCAGAAAATTGACCAACACTAACAAGTTTGTCATGTTGCAGCTTCCGATTGATGCGAGCGATGATGATGTCAGGGCTTTGGTGGATTTCAAGAACGTGAAATGGCTTGAGTTGGTTGGATGTTTTAATGTGACCGGGAGTTTCATTGACGAATCTTGGCAGGATTCCCGGATCGAAGTCATGAATTGCGAACTCAGTGGCCTTACGCTTGAAAATGCCAGAAAGCTTGGTGGGTTGAGGAGTCTCAAGAAAATTGTGGTTCCAAACACGATACGCAGCAAAAATTACAAGCCTGTGAAGAAGGAAGATTTCATGCGAATTCTTGATCTAAAATCTCCAAGCGAAATAATTGTTGATGAAACCTATCTTGAGACGCTGAGAGACGGTCTGAGCATCATGCGTCGAAGTGACTGGCTCGAGAATTCCAAGTGACATTGGAGTTTGCGTTCAGCGTTCAATGGCAAATTCACGCGTTCGCCCCGGCCTTGCTCAGGTGCGCTTTCAGATCCTCCAGCACGCTCATGAAGCGTTCGTAGGCGTCCTTTGTATTGCGGTAGGGGTTGTGGCCGCCTTTGGTGGACATCCATTGGAAGTGGTTCGAGGTTTGGAGTTTGGACCAGGCCTCGGTGAGGGCGGGGTTGTTGGCGGAGATGACGTCCTTTTCCAAGGCATAGACCGCGGCGAGGGCTTCGCGTTGCATCGGGTTGGCGGTCCAGGCGGAGAGGTCGCGTTCGGCGTCGGCCCAGGATGTGAGAAAGCGGCAGGGGTATTCGCGGGAGGCGCGGTAGAGTTCCACGACTTCGGAGGGTGTGACCCATTGAAGGTTGGCTTCCTGCACGGCGGTGGGCAGGGCGTTCCAGAAATCGAAGATGCCGGTGTTCGCGGACTGGCTTTCGCCGATGGTTTCGTAACCCAGAAAGAGGTTGACCATGTCTCCGGGCGAATCCGCGAGCCACTTGGCGTAGGTTTGCGGAGTGAGCGGGTAGTCGGGCCACTTCGG
>DAISZP010000193.1:0-10002 GCA_036824745.1 Luteolibacter sp. | reverse complement strand
CGGCCTCGGGTTTCCTGACCTGGGCTGGCGGCTATTCGCTGACCGGAAACGACGCGCTCGCAAGCGCCGATCCGGACAACGATGGCATCGACAACGCGGTCGAATACGTCCTCGGTGGAAATCCCACGGTTTCCTCCCAGGCCGGACTGCCCACAAGCTCCGCTGCGGGTGACAACCTCGTGTTCACCTTCAGCCGCAGCGACGGCTCGGAAACGCCGGATGTGTCCGTTTCGGTGGATTACGGGAGCGATCTGACCGGTTGGACCTCCGTGCCCATCGGAGCCACCAGTGCGGGCATCGTGACCGTCGCGGAAAATGGAGCGGATCCCGATCTCATCACCGTGACCATTCCGAAAAACGGCGATCCCGCGAAATTCGCGCGTCTCAAAGTGACAGTGACCGCGAATTGAGACTGTATCCCTCGCAACATGATCACAAGGCAGCTCGCCCTCGGCATCGCCGCGTCCGGATTTCTATCAGCCGCCGAAACCTGGCTGGATCAATATGAGGTGAAGGAAATCTCCGCCGGATTCTCCAGCACCCGCGCGAACCAATCCATCTCCGACAAGCCGCTCACCGTGGCCGGCACCGTCTATCAGCGAGGTGTCGGCACCCACGCCGCCAGCAGCGCCACCTTCGGCGCGGATGGGAAATCCCCGCTGCGTTTCAAGGCGAAGGTCGGCGCGGACGACGGACCGCAGGAAACCGGCAGCGTGGTCTTCCAGATCTTCGGCGACGACCGGAAGCTCTTCGACAGCGGCATCCTCCGCAAAGGCGACGCTGCGAAAGATGTGGATGTGGATCTATCCGGGAAAAAACTGATAGAACTCCGCGTGACGGACGCCGGCGACGGCATGAACTGCGACCATGCCGATTGGTGCGAGGCGCGGTTCATCCACGAGGGCGAGGCGCCGCGACTTGTGCCGCGTTGGATGGCAGTTCTGCCCCACTATCAGGGCGCGTTTCCCTCCGCGCCCGCGAAAGTCACCGCGTTCACCAGCCCTGATGGAAAGGTGTCCGCCCGCGTCGGCGTGTCGGACGGCAGGCTCGTGCTGGAAGTGAAACACTCCGGAAAACCCGCGCTCGATCCCTCGCCGCTTGGCATCACTCTCGACGGTCAGGACCTCGGCTCAGATGTGGAGATCGGAAAAGCGGAAACCTACACCACCAACACCACCTATCCGAATCCGCTCGGCGGCGGAAATCTCAAGGACCAGTGCAAGGGCCTGAAAATCCCGGTCCGTAATAAGTCCGCCGATGTTTCATGGACGCTCGACATCCGCGCCTACGACGACGGCGTGGCTTGGCGCTATCTGGTGCCCGGGAAGGGCGCGCGGAAACTCGAAGGCGAGGCGACCTCCTTCGTCCTGCCCGAGGGCAGCACCTGTTGGACGCACCACAACACGGTGAGCTACGAGGCGAACTACACGTCGTTCGTGGCCAAGGGCGACTCGCCAGCGCGCCCCGTGACCATGCCCCTAACAGCGGAACTGCCCGGTGGAGGCTTCGCCTGCATCACCGAAGTGAACACCCTCGGCTACACCGGCATGACGCTCGGCCCGCGTGGGAGAATGCTCACCGGCATCTTCGAAGACGATCCGAAAGGCATCACGCTCGATGGCGACATCGCCACACCATGGCGCGTGTTCATCACCGTGGATGACCTCGATGCCTTGGTGAACCAGAGCATCGTTTACAACGTCTCGCCGCCAGCCGATCCGAAGTTGTTCCCCAAAGGTGGGCAATCATGGATCCAGCCCGGCCGCGCGTTCTGGACCTGGGGATTCGGCCAGTATGAAACCGCCAGGTGGGAGCGCATCCGCGGCTATGTGGATGATGCGGCCGAGCTCAACTGCCGGTATTACGTCATCGATGATCCATGGCGTGAAAAGAAGATGGGCTGGCATCGCAACGGCCATGACGAGTGGCAAAGCCTCAAGGAGATCTGCGACTACGCCGCGACGAAAAACGTGAAGATCATGGTCTGGGAACATTG
Source organism: Luteolibacter sp. (assembly GCA_036824745.1). GTDB lineage: Bacteria > Verrucomicrobiota > Verrucomicrobiia > Verrucomicrobiales > Akkermansiaceae > Luteolibacter. The sequence continues at coordinate 8,006 of DAISZP010000193.1, read as the reverse complement.
GGAACGCATCCGCGATCTAACGGCACGCGAGGAGTTCTTCAAAAACCTCTCCGAAGCGGGAGCCGTCGGCGCGAAGATCGATTTCATGGAAAGCGAAAGCCACGAGCGGCTCGCTTTCTATCAATCCTGCCTGGAGATCGCCGCGCGCCGCCACGTCATGATCAATTTCCACGGCGCGAACAAACCCGCCGGCGAGGAACGCACCTGGCCGAACTGGATGACGCGCGAGGGTATCTTCGGCATGGAGCAGGGAGGAAACGTCGGCCGCGTACATCTCGCCGCGCTGCCCTTCACTCGCCTCGTCACAGGTCCCGGCGATTTCACGCCCACGATGTTCCGCGCCGGGCCGATGGGCAAAACCACCGCAGGCTCGCAGCTCTCCACATCGGTCGCCTACAGTTCGCCGATCAATCACTGGGCGGAGAGCTTGCAGACTTACAAGGCGCAGGCTCCCGAGGTGTTCGAGTTCATCCGCAACAAACCCGTCGTCTGGGATGAAACGCGCGTTCTGCCAGGCAGCAAGATCGGTGAAACCGTCCTCATGGCCCGCCGCTCCGGCAAGGTCTGGTGGATCGCCGCGATCAACGGAACCGATGCCGCCACGGAGAAGGAAATCGTTCCAAGTTTCCTCAAGTCCGGCAACTGGGAGGCTGTTACCTTCTCAGATGTTCCGGGCGAGAAAACCCGTCTCGAAATCGGCAGAAACCAAGTCGATCCTAACAAGCCCATCCGTTTCCGCATGGAACCCGGCGGCGGTTTCTCCGCAATCCTCAAGCCCGCGGGTTAAACCGATCCCATTTTCAGCCGCCACGCGCCGGGCGTGCGTCCGAAGCGTTTCTTGAACATGCGGCAGAGGTTGGTCGCGTTGCCGAGGCCCGATTCGCAGGCCACGGATTCGAGTTTCAGATCCGTGTCTCGCAACAAGGCCGCCGCGGCGTTCAGGCGGCACTCCATCAGCGCGTCGCGGATCGATTCCCCGCAGTGGATCGAGTAGGCCCGTTGCAGCGCTCTAACAGACATGCCCGCCTCGCGAGCCAGCACGGGCACGCTGAGCGGCTCCGCGTGGTCCCTGCGGATCCGGACCACCGTGCGCGAGATCCTCGGATCGTCGCACTGATAGGTGGATGTGGATTTCCGCTCGATCAACCCGCGGGCCGGCACCCGGGTCAGGCGATTCACGTTTTCGCCGCGCATCAGCAGGTCGAGTTTGCGGCCGGCTTCATAGCCCACTTGTTCGAGATTCACGTTTACCGATGACAGTCCGATCGGCAGCCGCTGATGCACGAGTCTCATGTCCATCACGCCGAGCACCGCGATGTCTTCGGGAACGCGCAGGCCGAGTTCGATCGCCTCGGTGACCACGTCGATGGCGAAGCGGTCGTCGTCCGCCATGATGGCGCAGGGCAGGGGCAGAGCGGCGAGTTGTTCCTTGAGCCAATCCAGACGCGCCGGGCGGCCGGGCCACTGCGAGTGCGGGATACCGGCGTAGGCTTTCGGAAAATCGAGGATGATCGGATCGATGCCCGCCATCCGGCAGCAGTCCATGAATGCGGGAAACACCGCGTTGTCATTCCGGGGCCGGTAGTAGCGGTAAAACGCGATGTTAGGGATGCCCAGCGAGAGCAGGTGCTGCGCGGCCATCTGCCCGGCCTCGCGCAGACAGGGAACCACCGTGGGAAGCCCATCGGCTGGCTCTCCCTCCGAACCTGGAGCGCAGTCGTCCATGACCCGCACCACGGGGGCCGGAACTTTCCGCACCCATTCGAGCACGGGATCGGTCGCGGTGGTGGCGATCACGCCATCCGGCATCCAGTCCTGCGGCAGAAACCTCCCGTGATGTCCCCGGCAGCGGTCGTCGTCGAGGTTCCATCCGAAGTCCCTCGCCGCGCGCACCACGCCCGCGTGGATCTCGGGGTGATACCAATCGAGCAGTAGCGAAACGGACGGCTGGGCCGCCCTTGAAACGGGGCTCGCCGGGGATCGCGGAGCTTTCGGTGCCGGTGGGGACATGGGTGGGGCGCGGAAATCCTATCCATGGAATCCGCGCTTGTGAATCCCATCGTCCGGGAGTTTCGGCTTTGTGGTTTTGTGCCAAGCAATCGTCGTTTTGCGCCGCGGAGGCCCACCGGGATTGCTTGTGCGGGCCTGCTGGCAACAATCCGCCCCGTCGCCCGATCCACTCCCAAGCGACCCGAACGGGGGGGCGGGCATGCTTGATTTGATCGGAAAATCCAACCCATGATGCGCCCACGCCATTTCCGGGAACCGGCCGTTCACCCGGCGCCGCGGACCTGAAAACCCACACCACATGCATCCGAGCCCCGTTCCAACCAGGTGGCCAGAGCCGGTATCCCGGCGGATTTCCGAATTTCCGAAGTTTTGATAAACCCCGCGCCTGAAACCTTCGTTTTCCTCAGTAATCCCATCAGAAGCATCCATTATGAAATTCAAAACCCTACCTATTCTTCTCGCCTTCTTGCTCATGGGCGTTGCCGACTCCATGGGGCCGTTGTCCAGTCAAGTCTCTAGCAATCCGTTCATGGCCGCCTTGATGCCGTTCTTCGTGTTCATCGCGTTCGCCATATTTAGTGTGCCTGGGGGCATTCTGGCGGCCCGCATTGGCAAGAAGAACGTGCTGTTGCTCGGCTTGTTGCTGAATACTATCGCTACGGCCGTTCCAGCGTTCATGAATCCTCCGTTTGCCCTTCTTCTCGCCTGCATCTTCTTGCTTGGCATTGGCACCACCCTCCTTCAAGTCGCGGGAAATCCGATCATGCGCGACGTCAGCGAGCAAGGTGACTACAGCCGCAACCTTGCTCTTGCACAGGGTATCAAGGGAGTCGGTTCAACCACGATGACAGTTTTGGCGACGGCTGGAATTTCCCTCGCATTCCTGCCGGTGTTACAAGGAATGGGCTGGCGTGGTGTGTTTCCAATCTTCTTCGTCCTAATGGCACTGGCCTTGTTTTTGGTTTCCATCTTGCAGGTGAAAGAAACCAAGGCGGATGTCCCCCCGAGCATCGGCAGTTCGCTCGCGCTGTTAGGCAATCCGACCTTCGCCATGGCCGTGCTCGGTATCTTTTTCTACGTCGGTGCCGAAGTGTGTATGGGGACCTTTCTCAAACCGGCGTTCGAAGGGTATGGTTTTTCGCCCTCTTCTGCTGCTTGGGCGGGACCAGTTGCATTTCTCGGATCGCTCACTTTCGGTCGCATCGTGGCGGGAAGCGTGAAGGTCAGCCCACGTGCCTTCTTCCGTCTTTCAGCGTTTCTGGGGCTGCTTGGGCTTGTGCTCATGATGGTAGGCGTCAAGAGCCTGCTGATTCCGGCTGTCATCTGTGCAGGTCTGGGATTCGCCAACATCTGGCCCATGCTTTTCTCGATTACGGTGGAAGAGAAACCCGAGGCCGCCAACGAGTTATCCGGCCTCATGTGTATGGCCATTTCCGGCGGAGCCTTGGTTCCGCTTTTGATGGGACGCATCATTTCTTCAGGTCTCAAGGAAGTGGACAAGGCATGGGTGATGACGGACTCGAAAGCGGTTATGCTCGCCTTCATCGTCCCCGCCGCCTGTTTCGCCTACCTGCTGCTGCTTTCGCTCAAGGGCGGAAAATCCGCCAAGGCGTGATCCGTGATTGGCAGCAGGCGCCGCGTTCCTAATCTCAAGGCATGTTTCTTCCCATGAATCTCGAATCCGACTCACGCATCGTCATGACGCTCGACGCGGGCGGCACCAACTTCCGCTTCGCCGGCGTGCGCGGCGGCAAACCGGTGACCGAAACCGTGGCCCTGCCCTCCAACGGCGACGACCTCCAGAAGTGCCTCGCCAATCTGATCGAAGGCTTCACCAAGGTGAAAGCCCTCTGCCCCGAGGCTCCTTCCGCGATCAGCTTCGCGTTTCCCGGTCCGGCGGACTATCCGCACGGCATCATCGGCGATCTCGGCAACCTGCCCGGTTTCCGCGGCGGCGTGGCCCTCGGGCCGATGCTTGAGGAGAAATTCGGCATCCCCGTTTTCATCAACAACGACGGCGACCTCTTCGTCTACGGCGAGGCCATCGGCGGATTCCTGCCCTACGTGAATGGTTTGTTAGAGAAAGCCGGCAGCCCGAAACGTTACAACAACCTCTTCGGCGTCACCATGGGCACCGGCTTCGGCGGCGGCATCGTGAGAAACGGCGAGCTCTTCACCGGCGACAACTCGATGGCCGGCGAGGTCTGGCTGCTGCGCAACAAGCTCGATCCCGGCATGAACGCCGAGGAAGGTTGCTGCATCCGCGCCGTACGACGCGCCTACGCGAAACAAACCGGCATCCCATTCGACGAAGTGCCAGAGCCCAAGGATCTCTTCGACATCGGCAATGGCAGCAAACCCGGTGACCAAGCCGCCGCGATCGAGGCCTTCCGCCGCCTCGGCGAGGTCGCTGGCGACGCCATGGGCAACGCGCTCACCCTCATCGACGGCCTCGCCGTCATCGGCGGCGGGGTTTCCGGCGCCTGGCCGCTCTTCCTGCCCTCGCTCGTCGGCGAGTTGAACTCGAACTACACCGGTCCTAACGGAAACACCTACCGCCGCATCGCCTCGCCCGTCTTCAACCTGGAGGACGCCTCCCAGCTCGACACCTTCCTCAAGGGCGACAAAAAAACCATCCAGGTCCCCGGCAGCGACAAGACACTGGACTACGATCCGCTCCAACGCCTCGGCATCGGCATGTCCCGCCTCGGCACCAGCGAGGCCGTCGCCCTCGGCGCGTATGCCTTCGCGGTGCATGAGCTGGGCTGATGGGGTTCGATTGCCCTCTCAGCCTGAGAGGGCGATGCCACGGAATTTTGTCGCCGGGTCCGGGGTCTGTCACTTCAATCATGCCGAATGAAGTCGCTCCCCCTGAATTTCGCCGCGCCGCCTCTGTTGGATTTCGAGGCATCCGATGAAAACGACGCCATCCGCCGCACGACCGAGTTGATGGCCTTCCATTCCGGCATCACCCACTTCGGCGCGTTTGTGGACGCGATCTTCGACCGTCAGAAAATCAATCCGCCGATCCTCGGCAACGGCGTCGCCATTCCACACGCCCGCACCGTGCTCGCCCGCGAGATTGTTTGCGTGGCCGGGCGCTGCAAGAACGACGTGCCCTTTGGTCCGGATGCGATCCCGGTGCGCTTGATCTTCATCTTCGGCATCCCGCTGCACCTCATCGACGAATACCTGCAGCTCACCGCCGAGCTCGCGAGGAAGCTCCGCAATCCGGAGATCCTCAACGCCCTGCTCTCCGCGCCGACATCGGAGGATTTCGCCGCCCTGCTGTCCTGAACGGCTTGAACCCGCCACGGCGCGTTGCTTGGATCAGATCGAGATCCGATAGATGACCGCTTCCTTGGTCGCGGGCTTCCTGCCGGGGGCTTCGATGACGAGGGCGTCGTCCTCCTGTTTCCATTTCACGGAATCACCACCTAACAGGGTGATCGAGCGGATCGATCCGGCGTTCGCGGAGCGGCCCAGCGCGGTGAGACGCAGCGGTTTCTCCGGCACTCCCATCACGATGGCGTTGATCGTTTTTCCATCCTTGGAAACCGTGTAGCGCACGTCCTCGGCGGTGAACGGTTTGCCTTTGCCTTCGTTGAAACCCTGCGCGGACAACTCCGCTCCGGCACTGGCCGGACCTTCGCCGAAGACCTTCCACGGGCGGGTGGCGAAGATGCCCTCGCCATTCACCTTCATCCATGCGGCGAGGTCCTCAAGGATCTTCTCCTCCTTGTTGTCGATCGAGCCATCGCCCTTTACGGGCACGTTGAGAAGCAGGTTGCCGTTCTTGCTGACGATGTCCGCGAGCATGTGGATCACGGTCCGAGCGTCCTTGTAGTGGCCGCGCTCGAAGATGCCCTTGTCGTAGTGCCAGCCGCCGATGCAGGTGTCCGTCTGCCAGGGGTAGGGCAGGATTTTGTTAGGAACACCGCGTTCGATGTCCCAGGTCATGCACTTGAGCTGGTCGTCGTTGAGGATCTTGCCGAAGAGCACGCCGTTTCTCTTGCCGCCGCTGCGCTTGAGGTTCGAGTTGTAGAAATGCGCGGCGATCTTGAGGCCGGCGTCACTCACCGGCCAGAGCGGCAGCGCCGTGTCGTCGAAGTAGAGGAGGTCCGGTTGTTGCTGGTTGATGAGGTCGGCGGTGCGATCATAAAATTTCTGGCAGTAGGCCGCATCCGGTTGTGTGACCCCGTTGCCCCAGTTCCAGCGCGCGTGGATGCCCCCGGAGTTCATGAAATCCGGGCTTGGCTGGTGGTTCTGCGCGTAGAGGTCCTGTGGATCGAGTCCCTCCCACCAGGTGCCCTTGCCGTCGGCTTTGGTCAGCTTGCCATCATAGGCCAAGCCGGCCTTGTCGGCTCCTTGCGCGGGTTCATACCAGGACCATGCGTGGGCGGCGTGGACGCTGAGGCCGAAGGGCAGTCCTTGTTTCCGCGCCGCCTTGGCCCAGCCGCCGATGATGTCCTTCTTCGGACCGACTCTAACCGAATTCCATGGTTGGTGGCGGCTGTTCCACATGTCGAGGTTGTCGTGGTGGTTCGCCATGGCGAAGAAGTACTTCGCGCCGGTTCGTTTGTACAAATCCACCAGGCGCTCGGGATCCCATTTCTCCGCCTTCCACTCGTGGATCACATCCTTGAAACCAAACTTCGACGGGTGCCCGTACCGTTCGTTGTGAAACTTGTTCTGCCACTGCCCTTCGAGATACATGTGGCGGGCATACCAATCTCCCGCTTCCGGCTGGCACTGCGGTCCCCAGTGCGCCCAGATGCCGAACTTCGCGTCGCGGAACCAATCCGGCGCTTGGTATTGCTCCAGGGATTTCCAAGTGGGCTCGAATTTTCCCTGCGCCATCGGTTCCTTGTCCGTGGTCACGACGACCGTGGGTGTGAGGTCGATGGGAATCGGATTGGCGGCATGGACCTGTAGGGACAGGATCGCCAGTGGGAGTAGGGTGTGTTTCATCGGGTTTCGGGTGATTACGATCAGAAGGTGGATGTCTCAGGGGTCAAGCCGGATTCTGTAGAAAACCCTGCCGTCCGGCGGCGAGGGATCGGTGAAGCTGGCGGATCCGGCGCTTCCGGGAACGGATGCGATGTCCGTCCAGGAGGCAAGGGACTCGCTGCGTTGGACGGTAAAAAACAGCCCCACTGCGCTCGGCCAGGACAATTGGCCGCTAGGGCCGAAGATGGCGGAAAACACCGAGCTTCCGTTGGAGGGATCCAACCCGAGGCGGAATTCCGTTAGATTGGTGCTGCCGTCGCCATCAAAATCGTCTCCGGATGCCTGTGAAAGCCCTCCGAAATGGGTGGTTTCCCACGTGTCTTCGAGTCCGTCCGCATCCACGTCGGACAAGCCGGTGTCGCGCAGCACATAGGCGTTGAAACCCACGGGGAAGTTCGCCTCGCCGCTCGTGTTCCGCGCGTAAACATCCTGATAGCCCGTGGCATCGGCGGCGAAGGTTCCGATCACATGGGAGCTCGAATTTGCGAGGAATGCCGCGCTGGCATGCCCCTGGCCGTCATGAAACAACTGGCCGCGGGTGGCGCTGGTGGCGCGGTCGTCGGAATTGAAAAGCTGAATCTGATAGAAATGCCCCTCCGCCAGCGGAGCTCCGCCCGCGCCGGTGACGCGGAGCACCATATCGGTGGCTCCGGGCGCTGGACCGGGATCGGTGTTTTCCCATGCCGAGCCATCGAGGACGGATTCGAACGGCGCGGTCACACTGGTCCCCGCGGCGTTGAAGAGTTGCGAGTTGGTTTGTTTGCCACCCGCGCCGGAGACGACTTTCGCTTCCTCACCCGTGGCAAGACCGGCGAATGCGTTGCTGGCGGCGCGGTTGGTGAAGTTGATGGTTTGACCGCCGACGGTGACGGCCACGTTGCCGGACGAGCGGAAGTTTCCGGCGTGGACAAGAGTGCCCGTTAGATCGATGGCGGCATCCGAGGTGACGCTCACGGGAGCGCGCCAATCCACCTTCGGGGGCTTCG
>DAISZP010000192.1:0-10005 GCA_036824745.1 Luteolibacter sp. | reverse complement strand
GCATGCCCGCTTCCTTCGCGAGTTCCGCCCATGCGCTGGGATCGTATTTCACCGGATTGAACTCCTTCGCGTATCCCTGATAGGTCGCGACCGGGATCTTGCCGCGCAGCATGATCCATTCGCCGATGCCGCCGATCTGCTTGCCGTCATAAGTCCCCGCGGGCACCGCATAGACGCCCCAGTGGATGAACATGCCGAACTTCGCCTGCCGCCACCATCCCATGCGTTCGTCCTTCTGCGCCGGGCTTTCATTGGCGTAGGGATCGCCCTCCAAGGCAAACAAGGGCCCCGCGGCCAGCGTGATCAGGAAACCTGCGAAAACAAACAGACGATTCTTCATGCGGAGCGTTACGCCCCGCGCGGAATGGCTCTTACAGACCGCGCTTCATCCGGCGGACGCCCGGTTCTCGAAAAACAACGTGAACTCATGGCGGTTGTAGCTCAGGTGCGTGCGGGCGAGGATTTCCAAACCGGCTCCGGCGGCGATGGCGATCACGCTCCGTTGCAATGCCAGCATGGGGTCCAGTTCCGAAACGCCGGGCATCTTAAGGGTGAAAACGACCAGAGCCCCGTTCCGCAAATGTTTCGTGAAACGCGCAACGCACTCGATCGAGTCCCGCGCGTCGCCATTCATGTCACACAGCAGCGCGTCGTAGGCCGCGTCTGTCGACGGATGAAACTCCCCCGCGTCCGCGCGGATGAAACGCAGCCCCGCCGCGCCGGACAACCTCTCGTCGAGCGGAGCACGGTCCACCGCCGTCACCTGATAGCCGCGCGCGAGCAACTCGGATGTCATGCCGCCGGGGCTGGCTCCGAGTTCGAGCCAATGCGCGCCCGCGGCGGGTGGAGCGCGGTGGAGACGAAGCTGATGGATCGCCTCCGCGATCTTCGCGCCCGCCCGGCTGATGGATGCCGGACCGGACTGCGAGATGAACCGCGTGCCTCCCGGATAGAATCCGTTAGACAAACCCGGGCTCTGCAAGCCGCAGAACAGCCCTTCGTTTCCGACAAGCCCCCACAACACCGGCGCATCCGGTTCCAGCGACTCCGGATCGCGGACCGCGGCCAGTTCCGGTGGAAACAACTGCAACGCGCGGCCGCGGAGGTTCGACGCGAGTTTCTGATAGTAACGGCCGCCGCCCCCCGGATCGAGAGCGCCTAACAGAATGGCCCGCGGATTCCTTTCCGCGAACTTCCGCTGCATGGCGCGCGCCGCCTTCTCCACGAATCCCGGCACATCCGGCGGGGAACACGGCCATGAGTGCCCGACCGGCAAATTCCAGCGCACGAAGCAGGATGCGTCGTGGTTCCGCCAGCCCCCGCCATCCGGCAGTTTCACCAGATGATACTCGCGGCCGAGCCGTTTCATCGGCCGGGCTCCGAGCGCGGAGAGGATCGCGGGCACCAGCGGATCAAACACATTTGAAATCCGGAGCAGCCGGGCATGGCTGGAATTCGATCCGGAGTCCTCCGGTGGCATTGCTGGTGTTTCCACGGCGGCGGCTTAGCCGATCCGCACACGGGCCGCAATCCCCGCTTGGCTCAACCCACGCCACGAATGGGCGGGGCCGTCCGGACGGCGGCCGGTTCGACAAATCCCTGCGGCACTTGTTCCCGATGCCGCTCCAGCCAGCGCTCGGCGTCCTGGCGGCTTTGGAAAATCCGGAAACGGTCCGTGTTTCTCGACCAGTAGCCGAGCATCCGCACGATTCCATAGGCCACCGAGCTATTCACGGCGAAAACCAGCCATCCGCGGCTGCGGTTCACTTCCTGGCGCAGCGTCAAGGCCAGCCTGAGCACGTCGTTGGAACTCATTTCAAGCTCCGCATTGCAGAAATCCACCAATCCGTGGAGATCCGGCGACCAGCAGGGATCCGAAGACATCGTGGTCACCATCGTGCGCAGATCTTCCAGCCCCACCTTGCCCTGATATTCTTCCACGCGCAGCCCGCGTTCCGTATCGATCCGGTAGCGGCCACCGCTTGCCTCGGATGAAATGTCAGTGGTTGAAAATTTCATGGGGTTCCTTACTTTCGGACCCTGCGAACCCCGTTTCGTTCAAAATTTTCGCATTCTCCGTTCTCACAAGTAACTCTTTTTGAGCTCGTTACGCAATTCCAAATAATAAGGAAAGCCTAATGACATCCCGTGGAACACCCGTGTTTGCGAGCTAACCAACGGTAACAACTTCTCCCAGAACCCGCCAAAGACCCCGAATGGAGAAATTCCGGTATTTTTGAAAATTCACCCGTGGAAACCCGAAGCGCGGGATTTCCATCCGCTCCGGTTTCGTATTCAGTCCCCTGTGAATCGCTGGCCATGTTCAGGTCTTTGAGAAACAAACTCCCGAAAACCCCGAGGTTCCGCCGCGGCCGCCGGGTGGCCTTGCTCTTGGTGGCGGCAATCCTCGCATTCTGGGCCTTGGGTCCGTGGTTTGTAAAACTCCCGGAAGGTCTGCTGGAAAACCCGGAATACTCCCCGGTGCTGGAGGACCGGCATGGAGCCCTCATTCTCCGGCTTGTGTTTCCTGACGCGGTGCGGGCCACGCCCGTAACGGCAGATCAACTCCCGGCGGACCTGTTCGCCTGCACCATGGCGGCGGAGGACAAGCGTTTCATGATTCACGGCGGCGTGGATTATCTGGCGACGGCCCGGGCCATGAAAGACCTCGTCGCGAAACGACGGGTCGTTTCCGGTGCCTCCACCATCACCCAGCAGTTGATCAAGATTTCCACTCCTCCGGAAAAACGCGGCCCCCTTCGCAAGCTCTACGAAGCCTTCGCCGCGAGGAAACTGGAAAGCATGTGGGACAAGACCCGGATTCTAACAGCCTACCTCAACCGCCTAGATTACGGAAACCAGCGGATCGGAGCCGCGGAAGCTGCGAGGTTCTATTTCCAGAAACCGCTGGCCGAGCTGTCCCTCGCCGAGAGCGCCCTGCTGGCCGGGCTTCCCCAAGCCCCCTCCAAGCTCAATCCATTGAAACACCCGAAGCGGACGCAACAACGCCGCGACGTGGTGTTGAAACGCCTGCTCGCCATGGGAAGCATCCCCGGCGACCGGATCCGGCGCGCGTTCGGCGAACCCCTCACCCTGCGTCCGCTGCGCGAGTCGAAACCCGCGCCATGGCTCGCCGCGGTCACGCCGCCCGCGGGTGTTTTGTCAGGGAGATCCGACCAGATCCGCACCACGCTCGATCTCGCGCTGCAGAAGGACGTGGAGACGATTGTTAGAGAGGAGACCGCGAAACTCCGCGCGTCCAACCTGCGCCACGCGGCCGTCGTGGTGATCCACAATCCCAGCGGTGAAATCCTGTCGCTTGTTTCCTCCTCGGATTGGAACGATCCGCGAGGCGGGCAGATCAACGGAGCCCTGTCTCCGAGATCACCGGGCTCCGCGCTCAAACCCTTCACCTATCTGCTGGCGATCGAAAACAACCACCGGCTGCCCGTTTCCATCATCGCCGATATTCCCAGCGCCTACCGCACGCCGCAAGGCGTCAATCTTCCCGAGAACTACGACCGCGCCTACCGGGGTCCGGTGATGCTGCGCAGGGCGCTCGCCTGCTCGCTCAACGTTCCCGCCATGCGCGAGCTCAACGCGCTCGGAGGTCCCGCTCCGCTCCACCGCCTGCTGACGCGGCTCGGCCTAACAACCCTCGGCGATGATCCGGACGCCTACGGCCTCGGGCTCACCATCGGCAACGCGCCGGTGCGGTTGCTGGAACTGACCAACGCCTACGCCACCCTCGCAAGGGAGGGCAGACACCTTCCTCCGGTCCTGTTTCCAAGCACCTCTAACGACAACGGGGTTGGACTTCCAATCTCCAGGAGTTCCTTCTATCTGATCTCCGACATCCTATCCGATCCCGCGGCGCGAGCCCCCTCCTTCCCACGGGGTGGCCCCTTGGATCTTCCGTTCCGCTGCGCGGTGAAAACCGGCACCTCATCGGACTTCCGCGACAACTGGTGCATCGGATACACTCCTGAGTTCACCGTCGGCGTGTGGGCGGGAAATTTCGAAAACCAGCCGATGAAAGGCCTGTCCGGCGTCGCCGGAGCCGCGCCGATCTTCCGCCGGGCGATGGTCCGCGCCCACCGGGACGTTTCTCCCACCTGGTATCCCCGTCCCGACGGCCTCGCGGAAATCACGGTGGACGACCGCAGCGGGAAACGGATCGCCGATGAGGTTGCCAATCCCCACGCACATCGCGATCTCGCGCCCATCAACCACATGCCTCCCGCCGCCAGCGGGGCGGACTACGTGGACGGCAAGGCCTTGTTAGACCCGTCCTATGCCGCATGGTTCGCAAGCGGTCACAACCTCCGCCGCTCGGAACTGGCGCTCGATCCCGCGCCGCAGGGCATCGAACCGCTGCGCGTGATCACCCCGGCGGACGGAACCACGCTTTTGTTAGATCCGGAGATTCCCTCGGGTTCCGACAAACTCCGCCCCGTGACCAATCTCCCCGGCACCGCGCGCTGGTCCTCCCCCACCCTTCGGATCGAGGACTCCTCCCCGGAACCGCTGATCCACCTGTCCCCCGGCACGCACACCCTGACAGCCACCGATCCCCGCACCGGGGAAAGCAGGAACCTGACACTGCATGTGAAGACCTTGTGAAGAAACACCACGTGGCTTTTTCACCTCCACTTCATCCGCGATTCATGGGCGGCGGTCCATGGTTCCCGCATGACAAGACTCCATCAGATCATCTGGGCGGCGTCGCTCGGGAGCGCGCATCTGGCGTGTGGCCAGAGCCTTGAAACCGCCGAAGTCCGCATTCCCTATCAGGAACTGAAGCGGTTGCTCGCCAAAGCCGAACCCGCTCAAGCGCCAAGCGCGCCAAAACCCGCGCTGCTCGCCAGCAAACTTGTGCTCTCCCTTGATCGCGGATCCGCCGTGATCGACGCCTCGTTCCGCTGCACCAGCTTCGAGCAGGCCGTTTCCCTTGTTCCGCTTGTTTCCGGAGACGTGACACTCGTTTCACAAGAGCCGTCCGATGCAAGAATCATGATGGAGAACGATTCGTTCTGCCTCGCGATGGATCGCCCGGGCACCACCGAGCTGAAGGTGCGCCTTCTGGCTTCCGCTGCGGTCGACGGATTCGAGTTATCACTTCCCATGTGTCCTTCCTCCACCATCGAGGTCGCGGACCTTCCGGAAGGCCGGGCGTTTCAGGTCAACCGCGGCCAGATCGAGGAAACCCTGGCATCCGGGCAAAGCAGGCCTGTTTCCAACAATGATCGCGAGTTGAAAATCCGCCTGTTGGACGATCGCGAAAGCCGCGACGCGCTCAGCGCTCCGGAACCATCGAGCTGGACCTGGCAACAGCAGACCCTGGTGATTCCCTCCGCGGGAGATTTGATCTATCAGAGTTTGCTCCGCGCCTCGGCCCTCGACGGGTCCGGAGTGGAGGCCAGGCTTCCGCTTCCGTCCGACGCGCAGGATGTCGAAGCCTCGGGAGAGGATCTCATTTCCCAATCCAGAATCCGCGGTGGGAATCGCTCGCTGGAGCTGGCCCTACTCTGGAAAAACCGCGGGGTGATGGACCGGCAGGTTCTCGTCACCTACCGGATGCCGTTGCGACCGCTGGACCGCACATGGAAATTGCAGGCACCGGGCGACAGTGAAACCAATACGCGCTTCATCATCGCGGCCTCACCGCTTCTGAAATTCGCCTCCGCAGGCCTGACCGGTCCACTGACTGCCCAAGGATTGCCGGAGGCTTTCGTCGCCCTGCTCAACGGCGGAAACTGCTATCATCTCGAAACCGGAGCCTCCGCGGACCTAACAGTCACACCGGTATCCGTGGTGCCCACCGCCGACGGAGTGATTTCCCAGTCGGCATGGTCGCTCAAGGTCGAGCCGGACGGAGCGGCCATTCTGACAGGAGATTCGATTGTCGAGCACAAGGGGCAGATCGACTTCACCTTCGACACTCCGCCAGGCATGAAACTGCTCGCCTGCGAAGTCTCGGGAAAAGCTGTCTCACCCGCGGATCTCGGGGAGGGAAGATTGCAGCTCACGCTGGCTCCAGCACAGGAAAACACCCGGATCACGTGCTCGTTCACCCAGACCGGAGAGGCGCTGGATCCGGTGGAAGGCACGATGCGGTTCTCGCTGCCAAAGTCTCCCTTGTTCATCCACTCCATCCGCTGGGACATTGATTTGCCCGCAGGCTATCAGGCTGAGACGAACGGAAACCTGCGCCGCGTGCAACCGGACCCGAAGTCGCCGGCAGCAAGGATCTCCCTGCGCAAGAACCTCTGCCGCGACGAGCGGCCGGGAATCCAGATCTTCTATCAACGCTCGGACTTGAACCGTTAGAAATCGCCATCATGAAAATCACCCATCTCATCGCATCGCTCGTGATCGTCGGCTGCACCGCCTTGGCTTGGATGCTTCTCGGCTCCACACTTTCGCAACGGACCGCGGAGTCCTCCGCAGCCATGAACTCCGAGGTCTCCGGCGTCTGGGGGCCACCGATCACCCAGCGGCACCCCGAAGCCTGGTTTGAAACACCCAACGCCCCAGACGGCAGGGCGCGCGTCCAAGCTTCACGATCCAATATAGTGGTGAAGCTCAAGTCCGCCCCGAAACGCCGCGGACTGCTGTGGCACCGCACTTATGACGTCGCTTTCAAAGGCGAATACGTTTTCACCAATCCCACCCGGATTCCACAGACCTTCTACATTTCCTTTCCGCTCCCACAAGGCACCGCGGGCTTGCATGGTTTCCGCTGCCAGCTCGGGGATTCCGGGGATTCCTCGCAATCCGCCCCATCGGCCTCGGGCATTGTCACCCAAGCCATCCTGCTGCCTGCTTCCGGATCGGTGACCCTCAGCACCGCCTACGGCACACGCGGAACGGAAACCTGGAGTTATGCTTTCGCCGACAACCGCCGGGTCACCGGTTTCAATCTGGCGATGCACACGAATTTCCAAGAGATCAATTTCCCGGTCGGAACCGGATCCCCCAGCCAGCGTAATCTCAACGGTGATGGATACGATCTGACGTGGGACTATCCGGACGTGCTCGCGGCACCGAACGTGGGGATGGACATGCCGAAGCAACTCAACGCCGGCCCGGTCGCGGCCCGCATCGCGTTTTTCGCTCCGGTGTCCCTGTTGTTTTTCGTGACGGTGGTGCTGCTCATCGGCGCGATGAGACGAATCCCGCTGCATCCGATGCATGTCTTCTTCATTTCCGCGGGATTCTTCGCCTTCCACCTGCTCTTCGCCTATCTGGTGGATCTTGTGCCTGCCCTGCCGAGTTTCGGAATTTCAGCGGCGACTTCCGTGCTGCTGGTCTGCGGATACCTGAAAGCCGTGGGGGGAAAAGGGCTGTTCGGAATCGCGCTGCCCGCGCAGGCGATCTATCTGGTCGCGTTCAGTGCCTCGTTTTTCATCGATGGCCTCACCGGCATCACGCTGGCCGTGATCAGCGTGCTGACGCTCGCCCTGCTGATGTTCCTGACGGCGCGAATCAACTGGAGGGACTTGTTTGATCGAAAAGCGGCAACGACTTGAAGCTACATCCAACCGGCGCAACCTTGCATTTCCCAACCTGGATGACAGCATCTCGCCGCATTGATCATGAACCGCCGCATTCCCATCACGTTATCGGCAGCTTGGCTGGCAAGCATCAGCCAATCCTCCGCAGGCATGACGGTGGTAACCCTGACCGACATGGCGAGACTGCGGCTCGACGCCCTGTCGTTTTTCGTCTTCGTCTATCTGGTGGTCACATGGGTCGTGAAGTGGCTGTGGAACCAGCTTTCGGAAACATTCACGGTCCTTCCAAAGCTCAACTACCGGAAAGCGCTCGCCCTGGTGTTTCTATCAGGCCTGCTGTTCTATGTGGTGCTCACGATGATCTCCGGTGCGCGGGAACTGCTCACGCCGGGTGCGTGGGAGAAACAAGGCGTCGGGTATCGGTTGCGCGAGGGCGGAGCGACGGACTTCGGAAAAAACGAACGGCGCGAAAGCCTGCGGAAACTTCAGGATGCGATCTGGAGCCACGCAAAAACCCATGATGGCAAGGCTCCGGCGAGTCCCATGGTTGCGGGAACGGATCCCCAGGTCTGGCGGTTCCCCGGCGGAGGATTCTATTGCCTGATGCCGGATGTGAAACCCGGCGTCGGCCGGGACGTGCTGGTCTATGAACCGTCCACGGCAGGGCCCCGGAGATTCGTTCTGCTTGCGGATGGAAGCATCGAGGACCGATCGGAAGGCACACTCAAGACCCAACTCGACGAGCAGTTGAAGAGATGAGCGAGAAACCCCCATCTCCAAAGAGCGGATGCTCCGGCAGGAGTCTGGGGATCGTTTTGTTTATGGGGTTCATCTTCGTGCTTCTTCCCGGTCTCGGAAACACGTCTCTCGGGGAGATCCTGTTTCACATGCTTGCAGGCAGCATCCTTCATGCGAAACGCAACCTTCCAAATCTATCCGGTCAATGGAGCGCCCTGATTCCACCGCTTTGCTGCCTTGTCATCGCCTTCTGCATGTTCCATCGCTTCGTGGTCTGGTGGCTTCATGAAAAGGCTCCGGAAGTGAATTGGAAACGACGGCACTCATGGTTCGCGCTCGGCATTCTGCTGGGAATCTGCGCCGCGGCCATTGCGATGAGCGGAATCACCCATCAATCGGCATGGCTGGCAGGCGAATCCTGGATCGAAACCCGGGGCATGAAGGGCATCCGGGCATCGGCCGTTACCAATGCCAAAATTCTGGGCCTGGCGCTTTTCGAATATCACGACGCCCACGGACGATACCCGGCAACCTTGGACGAACTCGAGGAAACTTGCGAATCCGTCCAACGCTTCACCCGGATGCCCGCAATCAGGAATGGACCTCCCGAGCCGTTTCTCTTTTTGATGCCCGGTGCCACCGAATCCGCGGCGAGCCATGAGATCTTGCTCATTTCACCCTACATTCCGGAATCGAACTGTTGGGTGGTGAGCTACGGAGACCACTCGGTGAGGCCGATCAAGGAAACCGAGCTGAATGAACTGCTCACCAAGCGGAAACCATGACCCGCGCCCGGAGAATCCTTGGCATCATCGGTCTCGCGTTGAAGCTCTTCATCATCGCTCTCTTGGTTTTGTTGGTTCTGGCCTTCTTCGGAAGCGCCGCGTTCGAACTGATCGCGCATTCCCTCGGTGGATTCGTTTTCTTTCTCATGGAGAAATTGCCGAGGATTTCCACGGATCGCGCCACCTGGCTCCCGGGGATCGGGGCATTTCTGCTGGCCACGGTCCTCGCGGACTTGATGTTGAAAAAAGCGGCACGCAAACGAGATCGGGATTGGAACTTCAAAACCACGGCCTGCCTTTCACTTGTGCTGCCGGTCCTGTTCGCAATCAGCTTCATTGTGCCGGGCGTGATTCTCCAAGTGAACTCGCTGGCGCGCATCCGGTGGTTTGATTCTTCAAGCGGTTCGACCAAGGCCTTGGTCTCCATGGAAATGCGCAACCTGGCACAACTTTGTCATTTGCATGCCACCAATGAAGCCACAAATCGATACCCGATCTCATTGGAGGATCTTCGCTCGGAACTCTATCCCAATGAGTGGATTCACTTTTCCAGCAATTCCGGGCTGCCCGTGGAAAAGCCGATTTACCTTGGCGCTGGAATGCCAATCGACACCAATTCTGAAGGGGCCTTGTTGATATCCCCCGCATTTGAGTTCCGTGGCAAATGGCAAAGGGTGGTTCAAAAATTCAACGGCAGCACCGAAATGATCCCCGCCATGGACGCCGAGGCATGGATCGACCGGAGTCTGGAAAGCAGGCGATTGGAAATCAGGCCCGATTTTCCACTTCCCGAATAGTTGCACGATCCGGCTTCCCGGATACCCTCCGCCCCTATGACAGACCTTCTTGCTTACATCCCTCATGCCGGAAACGGGTCCGGTGGAATCGGGCTTGGTTACTGGGTGATCATCGGGGTTTCATTCCTCGCCAGCATGCTGATCAGCGGGATGCTGAAACGGCGGTTC
>DAISZP010000191.1:0-10078 GCA_036824745.1 Luteolibacter sp. | reverse complement strand
TGCGTCTTGTGTTTGGAAAATTGTCGATGGCCACGCGGACAACCAGCCAGAAGCCGCGCGGCGCATCGTTTCAAATGACGAAAGAAGTTCTGTCCCGAGAGACTTCATTCGCCCAGCCATGAAAGTCACTGGACGCCGCTCCGACAACCAGCCAGAAGCGGAGCGGACGTCCATGTTTTTGACAAAACGCCCGGCTGTCCCGAGCCCTGCGTTTTGCGAGGAAAGCGTTCCCAACTCCGGCACTTGCGCGAAGGCGGCCGGGGCCGCCGAATTGCGGACCGCGTCAAGTGCCAGAGTTGGTTGGGTGAACAACATTGCTGCTGTTGGGTGTGGTGTTGGGTGAGTGTCAGTCGAAGATTCCGAGGTCGTCGATTTCGGCGAGTTTGGCGGTGTTCACCGCGTGGATCTTCTCAAAGTTTTCCTTGCTCCAGATTTCGAAGTAGATGCCGCAACCGTTGAGCACGACGTCGGAATCGGCATTGATTCCGGCCTTCTCGCTCACTTCCTTTGGCACCAGAAGCTTGCCTTGGTCGTTGATCTGGGCGTCGCGGCAGGAACTGGCGAGCATCTTGAGCAGGTAGCTCTTTTCCGCCGGAGCCTTTTGGCTTTCCTCCACGCGCTTCACCCGGTCGAGGTAAGCGCTGCGGCTCAGCACCTTCAGGAAGGGGACGCCGGAGTTCTCGCCATGTTGCAGGTAGATCCGCTCCGAGGGCTCCGAGCGCCACGAGCCTTGGATGGAAACCCGATACTTCGGGTCCATCTTCAGGGTCTTCTGACCCACGTATTGCTCGTAATCGGTAATCACGGAAGGAACTGCCGTTCGCGACAGTGGGAAATTGATACACTATCGTACACTCCGCCGACAAGCAGAAATTGAAGGGAAATTAACAAAATTTTAAATCACTAATTTCCAATTATTTATGACGGAATTGCGATTCATTTCCTTATTGCCCGGCAAAAGATTTTTCGAAAAAACCCGGGGTTTTTTGAATGAAATTTGCCTGATTTCGGGGTCAGTGTACCAAACAACCACCTTTGGTGTCCAGAGTGTACTTCAAGACACCGCAGGGCATCAAGGCACCTTCCGGGATGGGGTCCGGACGATTTTTCCCTCCCCGCCGGATTTCGGGGACATAAGGATGGACCGCATCCGCACCGTGAAAGCCCTTTCCGCATTTGCCGCCTATGTCCTTTTGAGCACCCAGCCCTGCTTTTGCGCGGAGGCACCGGCCCCGGATCGCGATGGGGACGGATTTTCAGACGCCAGGGAGCAGCTCGACGGGACTGACCCGGCCAGTGCGGACAGTTTCGGAGCGAACGGGCTGCAAGGCGTGGCCGATGGACGGCCGGTCCCGGGCTGGTTCCGGGTATACGCTCCACGCGCGGCGGGGGCGGAGCATGGCGCTGTCTCGGTGTGCTGCTCGGCGGATGGCTGGAAGACCAGGCACCCGCTTGTCAGGGAAACCGGGGCGGACGGATCTCCCACCGGATATTGGAACGGTTCCGCCGCGGGTGTTAGAGCGGGCGCGGAATACAAGTTCGTCATCACCAGCGCGGAAATCGACGGCGAGAAGTGGGTGAACGATCCACGGGCGAGGCTCTTCTCCGTCGGAACTAACAATTCACTGGTCTGCGATCCCGCGGCGTTTGTTTGGAAGCGCGGGAATTTTTCCGACTCCTCGTTCAAGCCGCCGAAGTTGGGCGAGCTGATGGTGTATGAGATCCATGCCGGGAACATGACGTTGAATGACGGACGCTACGGCACCTTCGCCGACTTGTGCGACACGACCAAAGGCGTGGATGCGGATGGCGATGGAAAACCCGATCTATCAAAAATCGACTGGATCCGCTCGCTCGGTTTCAATGCCGTCGAAATCATGCCCGTGGTCGAGTGCGCCACGCGGCCTTACACGCTCGGTTTCAATCCCCTCACCTTCTTCACGCTCAACCGTGACTATGTGGGATCCGCCAGGGACGCGGACGCCTTCCGGCATTTCGTGATGTTCTGCCACCAGCGCGGGCTCGCGGTGGTCCTCGACGTGAACGTGAACCACCTCGACGACAACTATTTCCCGGATGACCGGTCCGAAGCGGCCACCGCGCGGGGAAAAGCGCGGAATTACACCTCGCCGCTCGTGCAGTTCGACTATCAGAACCACCCGGACCAGCCGAACCACGATCTCGGCTGGATGTTTCCACCCTTCGATCCCTCGCGGCCGGACGACCAGTGGTTCGACACGAACTGGGGACCATCCGCGAACCTAACAGGCCAAACCGCGCAGGGCGTGGACGCGGCGCTCAAGGCGGCGAACCAGGCCTACGCGCTGGACTCGCTGAGGATGTGGGTGAACGAGTATCACGTGGACGGCCTGCGCTTCGATGCGGTGCACGCGATCGGCGGCAGGCGCGCCAAGGGGCTTGAGGGAAAGGAATTCATCGCGCGTTTCGCCAAAGAGATCCGGAAGCGCGAACCGGATTTCATCCTGTTCAGCGAAAACCACCTGAGCGTGCGGGCGATGCAGGATCAGTTGGGAATGTCCGCCAACTGGCCGAATCCGGAAGGCTGGGAACGCGGGCGTGACGATGAGTTCGCCGTGTTTCCCGATCTGGCGGCTCCGGACATGAAGGAGGGCGACCTGCAATCCGGCGTGGAAGGCGTGATGTTCCACCATTTCCAGAAACACGATGTGAATCCGTGGACCTCGGCCAAACCCGATCCGTTCGCGCGTTATCCGAGTCTGTCCAGTTTCTCCAGCCACAACTCCAACAACAATCTCGGCTCATCCTACCGCAGGATCTCCGCCGCGCGACCGGACATGCCGGAGGAGTGGAAGAGGAAACGCTGCGCGATCGTGCAATCGATGGCATTCCTCGGTACGGCGATCCCCTACTCGTTCATGGGCGAGGAATTCATGAACTGCCGCTACCGCGCGGAAGGCCGCGGTAACCCGGGAAATGAAAAGGATTGGGATGATTCCGCGGCCATTCCGTGGGAGTTCGCCGCTGAGCGCCGGAATCTAACAAACATGTGGCGCTCCCTCACCCGCCTGCGCCGCAGCCTGCCCGCGCTGGGAATCACGCTGCCGCGGGACACCGATGTGTTTCATGAAACGCTGCGGCCTGTGGACACCCGGAACGACGTGGTGGTGATTCATCGGAGAAATGACGAAGGAGCTGGGATGCTGATCGTCATCCGTTTCGGAACGGGAGCGGCTTTCGAACGTTCCTATCAGATCGGCTGCCCGGCATCCGGCACCTGGCGCGAGGTTTTCAGCACGGCTTGGTTCGAACCGGAAAAGAATCTCGGAGGAGAACCGCAAATCCCGAATGCGAACACCTACACCACCACGGAAGAACCCAGCCATGGAAAACCATGCAGTCTCAGGATCTCACTGCCCGCCCATTCGCTCGTGGTGCTTGCCGCGCCTTGATCCATGCAAGTCCCGGCTTGTCAGTTCCGGTGGCTTGAGGGAACCTGCCTTCACGATGGCGCGTCACCCGTTCATGGCAATTTGGTTCTGGCTGGCGGCCATGACTTGCTGCGCGCTTGGCGGTCCGCTGCCGGAATGGTTTTCCAAAAACCGCTGGGAAACC
Organism: Luteolibacter sp.; assembly: GCA_036824745.1. Classification (GTDB taxonomy): domain Bacteria; phylum Verrucomicrobiota; class Verrucomicrobiia; order Verrucomicrobiales; family Akkermansiaceae; genus Luteolibacter. Next base: position 6,484 of record DAISZP010000191.1, on the reverse strand, counting down.
CCGCCGGAGTCGCACGTGAAGGACGACAATGGTTTCTTCAACCGCAATCCGGATGTTCAGAAACGTCTATCAGAAACGCTGCGCAACCTCGAAGCGGAACATGGTTTCAAACTCCATCTCGTGGTCGAGCCGGCGCTCATCGGCACCACTCCCTCCGAGATGGCGGGCATCCTGCAGGACATCTGGCTGCCGGATGGCAAGGGCTTCGTGGTGGTTTTCGAGGCCGACAGCCGTTCGATCGGCTTCGGACAGGTGATTCATGACGATCAATCCGATCTCGATGCCCGCGGCGTGATTCCTTCCTATGCGCTGGCGGCCATTCTCAATCAAGTGAAGCGTGATACGGATCCATCCGCCGCTCCGGAGGCCTACATCGAGAACCTGATGCGGGATCTATCAGAAGGTTTCACCGCATATTTCATCCGCCGCGCCGAACCGCCGCCGGCCGCCAGAAACCTGCGGATCGCCTTGTTCGCCCTGGGTTCTCTGGCAGTGGTCGGACTGGCCGCCATCCTGCTGACTCCGATGCTGCGCCATCCCTCGGTCAACACCACGAGCACTTTCCGTTTCCCCGCGGTGGAACGGCCGGAACGGCTCGGCGCCCCCTTCGGCGGCGGGGATGTGACGGCCCGAAAATTCGGCGGTGAACCGAAAACCTAACAGCATCACTCGGCGGCGCGGAGATCCTGCACGATGAGCTGCAGGGTCGTGCGGCCGCGGAAGGTGTTGCGATCGATGGTGAAGGCGACGTCCCACGGCGGATCAGGCAGCGGATGTTCGCCACCGCCGAAAAACACGGCGTCCTGCTCGTAATAGCCCTGCCGCAGCATGAAGCGCAGGTGCTGGTTCTTCATCCGCAGAGGCGCGCGGCTCAACTCCACCTGGCGGGCGATGAACACGGGCTGCGGGTTGCCGTTTCCGAAGGGCTGGAGAAGGTCGTAACTGGAGAGGAACTCGAGCGAGAGTTGGTCGAAGGTGATCTCGGCATCGTACATCAGCTTCGGCCGGCGCTGCTCCTCGGTGGTGTTTGCCAGCACGTATGCTGCGAAGTTCTCCCGGAAACTGGCGAGTTTCCCCTCTTCGATCGAGAGTCCCGCCGCCATCGCGTGGCCGCCGCCGGCTAACAGATCGTTCTCGCAGGCGCGGATCGCCTCGACGAGCGAGACGCCTTCGATGCTGCGTCCGGAGCCCTTGCCGATCCCCTCCTCATCGATGGCCACCACGAAGGTGGGTTTGTGAAACTGCCGCATCAGGCGCGAGGCGACGATGCCGACGACGCCGTGGTGCCACGAGCGCGAGCCTAACACGATGACCGGATCGCGCGCGGGATCGAACCCCTGCGCCAGCATCTCGACGGCCTCGCGGCGGATCAGGTTTTCGTGGTTCTGCCGCTCGCGGTTGTAGGCGTCGAGTTTCTGCGCCAGATCGCGGGCGATCCGGCGGCAGTCGGTGGTTAGAGTGGCCAGCGCGTCCTCCGGAACATCCATGCGCCCCGCGGCATTGAGGCGCGGGCCGATGCGGAATCCGACATCCATGGAAGTGGCGCTGCCGTTCATGCCGGTCACATCCTGCAAGGCTCGCAGGCCGGGATTGAGCGTGTTCGGGAGATGGCGCAAGCCGTGCCGGACGAGCAGGCGGTTTTCACCCACCATCGGCACGATGTCGGAAATGGTGGCCACCGCGACGAGGTCGATGAGTTCCTTGAGGTCGAGGTTTGTCTGGCGGGTCTTGAGCAATGCGTGGCCGAGTTTGAACACGACGCCGGCCGCGCACAGGTAGGTGAACACCTCGCCGCACTTCGGGTTGACCAGCGCCACGCAATCCGGACGCTCACCGGGAATCGGCTCGTGATGGTCCACAATCAGGAGATCAATGCCGAGCGACTTCAGTTCCGCCGCCTCCTGAATTGAAACCGTGCCGCAATCCACGGTAATCAGCAGATCCGGCCGCTCGCCTTCTTCCAAACAGCGTCGGATCGCCGCATGACTCAGGCCGTATCCCTCGGCTCCCCGTTTCGGAATGAAATGCCGGGGATCCACGCCGTAGGACATCAGAATCCGCCGCATCAGCGTGATCGAGGCCACGCCATCGACGTCGTAATCGCCGAAAACACAGACTTTTTCGCCCTGATCGACCGCCCGCAGGATGCGCTCGACGGCTGGTTTCATCTCAGGGATGAGAAACGGATCCGCCAGATCCCGGAGTTTCGGGTGCAGGTAGGTTTCCAAATCCATGCCCGGAGGCAGGCCCCGTTGGCGGATCAAATGCTCCAATATCAGCGGAAACGACCCATCGGAACCGGTTTCCTTGCTCTGGAAAGGTTCGCCACGCGGAATCCATACAAATGGGAGGGCGCGCATGAGTGCCCCGGACCCTAGTGATCGATCACGGGGGGCATCAAGAAATAGAAACACAAACCGCGCAGATCCGCGCGGCGGGACATCTTGTCACTGTGACACAGCGACATTTTGGCGCGATTTGAAGTCATTTCAGCGCCTTCCGGGAAATCTCGATTTCCCCATTTGATTCATTTCCAGCGAGTTGCAGCATCGAGAATCCGGCTGGCACATCGTTTGCGAATGTATCCACCGCTAAACATCGCCCCATCGGCAAATCTCGAAAGGAAACCACCCTATGTCCAAAATCCTCGGAATCGACCTCGGCACCACCAACTCCTGCATGGCCGTCATGGAAGGCGGCGAACCCATGGTGTTGGAAAACTCGGAAGGTGCCCGCACCACCCCCTCGGTGGTGGCTTTCTCCAAAACCGGCGAGCGCCTCGTCGGCCAGGCCGCCAAGCGCCAGGCCGTCACCAACCCGAAAAACACGATTTTCTCCGCCAAACGCCTGATCGGCCGCAAATACGCCGAACTCACCGAGGCGGACAAGCGCATGCCCTACACCATCGTCGCCGCCGCCAATGGCGACGCCCACATCCAGGTGGAAGTCGCCGGCGAGAAGAAAACCTTCAGCCCGCAGGAAATCGCCGCCATGGTGCTCGGCAAGCTCAAGGCCGACGCCGAAGCGAAACTCGGCGAATCCATCAAGCAGGCCGTCATCACGGTGCCCGCCTACTTCAACGACTCCCAGCGCAACGCCACCAAGGCCGCCGGTGAGATCGCCGGCCTTGAAGTGCTGCGCATCATCAACGAACCCACCGCCGCCGCCCTCGCCTACGGCCTGGACAAGAAGTCCGATGAAAAAATCGCCGTCTATGACCTCGGCGGCGGCACCTTCGACATCTCGGTGCTCGAAATCGGCGACGGCGTCTTCGAAGTGCTCGCCACCGACGGCGACACCCAGCTCGGCGGCGACGACTGGGACAACACGCTCATCCAGTGGATCGTCGGCGAGTTCAAAAAGGACCAGGGCATCGACCTATCAGGTCAGCCGGACGCGCTCCAGCGCATCAAGGAAGAGGCGGAAAAAGCCAAGATCGCGCTTTCCTCCACCCAGTCCTACGACATCAGCCTGCCCTTCATCACCGCCGATGCCACCGGTCCGAAGCACATCCAGCTCACTCTTTCCCGCGCCAAGCTGGAGCAGCTCACGGATTCGCTCTTCGAGCGCACCAAGAAGCCCGTTCGCGACTGCCTCAAGGAAGCCGGTGTTTCCACATCGGACATCAACGAACTCGTGCTCGTCGGCGGCATGACCCGCATGCCGAAGGTCGTCGAAACCGCCCGTGAACTCGCCGGTCAAACCCCGCACCAAGGCGTGAACCCGGACGAAGTCGTCGCCATCGGCGCCTCCATCCAGGGCGGCGTGCTCCGCGGCGATGTGAAGGACGTCCTTCTCCTCGACGTCACCCCGCTCACGCTTTCGATCGAAACCGAAGGTTCGCGCGCCACGCCGATGATTGATCGCAACACGACCATCCCGGCCAAGAAGTCGCAGGTGTTCTCCACCGCCGCGGACAACCAGCCCGCCGTGGACATCCGCATCTGCCAGGGCGAGCGCCCGATGTTCTCCGACAACAAGTTGTTAGGAAACTTCAAGCTCGACGGCATCGCCCCCGCCCGCCGCGGCGAGCCGCAGATTGAAGTCACCTTTGACATCGACGCCAACGGCATCCTCCACGTTTCCGCCAAGGACAAACAATCCGGCAAGGAACAGAAGATCTCGATCCAAGGTTCCTCCGGTCTCTCGAAGGACGAAATCGAACGCGCCAAGCAGGACGCCGAAGCCCACGCCGAGGAAGACCGCAAGCGTGTCGAGAAAGTCGATGCCAAGAACAAGGCCGAGAACCTCGTGTTCTCCGTCGAGAAACAACTCGGAGAACTCGGCGACCAGGCGCCCGCGGAACTCAAGTCCATGCTCGAAGGCAAGGTGAAGGCCGTCAAAGACGCCATCTCCAGCGACGACGTGAACCAGATCAACAGCGCCGTTTCCGACCTCGAAAACTCGCTCGCCGCGCTCTCCCAAGCCGCCCAGCAAGCGCAGGCCGGCGGAGCCGCACAACCGGACGTCGAACCCGCCGCCGAACAAGCCTCCAACGAGCCCAAGCAAGCCAAGGGCAAGGTCGTGGACGCGGAAGTCGTCGATTGATCTCTCATGAACGTGGTGTCGGACCCATAACCGCCACCACGTTTTCGCTTGCTCACTGAAAACTTTCCACGCCGCACCCGTAGCGTGGCTTCTCACAAAACCAAAACACCAACCAACACCATACAACAACATGGCTAGCATCAAACCACTCGGACAACGCGTCCTCGTCAAGCGCCTCGAAGCCGAAGCAATCAGCGCCGGCGGCATCGTCCTTCCGGACACCGCGAAGGAAAAACCGCAGGAAGCCGAAGTGCTCGCGCTGGGCACCGGCGGCAAGGACGACCACGGCAACGACATCGTCTTCCACGTGAAGGTCGGCGACAAGGTGCTCATCTCCAAATACGGCGGCACCGAAGTGAAGGTCGACGGCCAGGAAGTCCTCATCCTCTCCCAAAACGACATCCTCGGCGTCGTCGGCTGATCCGATTCTCTCTATCAACTCTAAACCAATAACCATCAACTTAGATTATGGCCAAACAATTGCAATTCGACGAAACCGCCCGCCAGGCCCTCCTGCGCGGCGTTGAGAAACTCGCCCGTGCCGTCAAGGCCACGCTTGGACCTGCCGGTCGCAATGTGATCCTCGACAAGAAGTTCGGATCCCCCACGATCACCAAGGACGGCGTTTCCGTCGCCAAGGAGATCGAACTGGAAGACCCCTACGAAAACATGGGCGCCCAGCTCATCCGCGAGGTTTCCAGCAAGACCAGCGACATCGCCGGTGACGGCACCACCACCGCCACCGTGCTCGCCGAAGCCATCTACAAGGAAGGCCTCCGCAACGTGACCGCCGGTGCCAACCCGATCTCGCTGCAACGCGGCATCCTCAAGGCCACCGACGCCATCGTCGCCGAGCTCAAGAAGATGTCCAAGACCGTCTCCGACGCAAAGGAGATCGCCCAGGTCGCCTCCATCTCCGCCAACTCGGACACCGAGATCGGCAACATCATCGCCGATGCGATGGACAAGGTCGGCAAGGACGGCACCATCACCGTGGAGGAAGCCAAGGGCATCGAAACCACGCTCGACGTGGTGGAAGGCATGCAGTTCGACAAGGGCTACCTCAGCCCCTACTTCGTGACCAATCCGGAGTCCATGGAAGCCCTCCTCGAGAGCGCATACATCCTCATCAACGAGAAGAAGATCTCCTCGCTCAAGGACATGCTTCCGCTGCTTGAAAAGGTCGCCAAGACCGGCAAGCCGCTGCTCATCATCGCCGAGGACGTCGAAGGCGAAGCCCTCGCCACCCTCGTGGTCAACAAGCTGCGTGGCATCCTCAACATCGCCGCCGTCAAGGCTCCCGGCTTCGGCGACCGCCGCAAGGCCATGCTCGAAGACATCGCCATCCTCACCGGCGGCCGCGTCATCACCGAAGACCTCGGCATCAAGCTGGAGTCCGTGGAACTCAGCGACCTCGGCCAGGCCAAGCGCATCACCATCGGCAAGGAAAACACCGTCATCGTTGAAGGCGGCGGCACTTCCGAAGCCATCACCGGCCGCGTGAACCTGATCCGCAAGCAGATCGAGGAAACCACCAGCGACTACGACCGCGAGAAGCTGCAAGAGCGCCTCGCCAAGCTCGCTGGCGGCGTGGCCGTCATCAACGTCGGTGCCGCCACCGAGACCGAGATGAAGGAGAAGAAAGCCCGTGTCGAAGACGCCCTTCACGCCACCCGCGCCGCGGTGGAAGAAGGCATCGTCCCCGGCGGTGGCACCGCCCTCATCCGTGCGCTGAAGGCCGCCTGCGACGCGAAGGCTTGCGACGCCGCCTCCAACGAGGACGAGAAGACCGGCTTCGGCATCGTCGCCCGCGCCGTGGAAGCCCCGCTGCGCCAGCTCGTCGCCAACGCCGGCCGCGAAGCCGCCCTCATCGTCGAGAACGTCAAGACCAACAAGGAAGGCCACGGCTACAACGTCGCGACCGACACCTACGAAG
>DAISZP010000622.1:0-1555 GCA_036824745.1 Luteolibacter sp. | reverse complement strand
GGGATCAGAGTTTCGACAACTCTTCTTCGAGTGCCTGCCTGAGAGGGACGACCAGTTGCTGATAGTTCGGGTAGTCATTCGGGATGGCGTCGAAGTATTGCCGGATGACTTCGGCTTTTTTCAGGATGAGGGATTGATAGATCGGGATGAAGGGTTTCGGCACGTCGTTTCTGAGGCGGATCTGGCCGATGAATTGATCGATCACCGAAATGCAGTCGGCGGGCTCGGGGGATTGTTTCAAGGCCTCTTTGCGGAGGTCGAGGGATTCGGCATAGAGCCGGCTGGCTTGCTGGATTGATGCCAACAATTTCGGAGTGTTCTGGCCTTTGGCGAGGCGGACTGTCAGCAGCGCGTGCATCTCCGTGATGGTGGCGAGGTCACTGAGCAGCTTCGGCGGACGCTTGTCGGTGTCCATGCCTGACAGCGCCTTTTTGAAGATGCCGGTGAACTCGCCGAGCATGACGAGCACCTGATCTTCGGGAAATGCGGAGAAGTAGCTCTCGATGGCTTCGAAGGTGCGTTTGCTGGTGGATTGGTATTTGGCGAAGTTCGCACGCTCGGTGCTGAGCGCTTTTTCAGCAGATATCCGTGCTTGTATGGCGAGGTCTTGCTGGTGCTTTGCATCGCTCCTCGCGGAGACCGCCCATGCGGCGGCGATGGATGCCGCGATGGCTAACAGAAGCAGGCTGGCGAAGGTGATCCGCCTGAGGCGTGTCGTGCGTTTCTCCATGTCCTCGGCCTGTTGGACGGCGCGGGTGATCCATGGTTTCTGGGCTTCAGTGAATCCATCGGGTTTTGTGGTGAGGAAAAACCGCGCGGAGTCCAACAGCGGGTCGCCCTTGAGCAGCGGGCTGCCTTCCTTCATGCGCGCTGCGATCCTCGATCGTGCTAACAGAAAGTCCCGGTTTTCCCCGTGCCATTCGATCATGCGGTCCCAGACGCGGAGCAGGGCCTCGTGGGCCACGGTGACGGTGGGCGCGTTCTTTTCCGTGGAGAAACCGGTGGTGAAGAGGCGGGCATCGATGAAGGCGTGGATGAACGCGCGCTCGGGGCTGCCGGAAGGGAAATGTTCCAGCAGGGCGTGGACGCGCACGGGTTTTTCGATTTCCGTGTCCGCATCGTCCGCGGCGTTCAAGGTGACCATGGATTGCATCACGTTGCCAAAGGTTCTCCGGGCATCGGGCGGGAGGGCTTCGTAGGTTTGCTTCGCCTTGTGCCGAAGCGCGCCATCGACGCCGCCGAGGCGGTCGTAGGCATCATGGGTGAGCACGCCGTCAGGGCCGGCGGCGTGGCACAGTTCTAACAACACGAACTCCAGCAGCGGCAGCAGTTCCGGTTGGAGCGCCGCGTCCCGCAGGATGCGCTGGGAGAGCCGCTGTCCGTCCTTTTCCTCGAACACGAGCCCGGCGAGCCGCGCGGGCTCCTCGATGAGCCGCGCGATGGCGTCCGGATGCGGAGGCAGCACGTCCATGAGGCCCTTGCCTTCCTTCATGCGGACAAGCGCGGGCTCGGATTGGATTTCCTGATAGAAGTCACTGCGGACGGTGGCGAGGAT
>DAISZP010000190.1:0-10096 GCA_036824745.1 Luteolibacter sp. | reverse complement strand
GGAAAGGTCCTCATCGGAAAACACGATGCCTGGGTGCGCGGTCGGATGTTTCGGTTTTGTTCCCAGCGGCTCCTCCGGCCATGGCGCGCGATGAAACGCGAGGTGTGACGCGTTCAGCTCGCCGCGCAACAAGCTGATCACGCGGTCGAACTGCGCGGAGGACCGTGGCATCCGCGCGGCTTCCTCGTATTTCAGCCGCATTTGTTCCCAATCGCGCCCGTTCATCTTCGGGTCGTAGTAAGACTCGCCGAGCGTGCGCCAGATGCGCCGGAATCCCAGGGTGAGCACATCCTCGCGAGGACGATCGAGCATGAGATCGATCGGAAAACGGATCACTCCCATACTGCCGATCCTCTCCGGCGCGCGTTTCACCCGCCACAGCAGGGAGCCGTCCATCGCCACCCGGATCGGAATTCCCCGTGACATGGCTGCGATTTGCATGCCGGTGCCGTCGAGGGAGATCTGATAGAGTTTTTCGTTGGAGGCGTTCGCGCTTTGAAACCACAGGGACCGCGAATCCTTCCGCCAGACGACCCGCGTGGGTTCGATTCCTTTGGTCGGGATCATGGTGGTCTTGAGGACTCCGCTTGGATTCGCGAAATCCTGTGAAAGCAGATCGATCTTCCACAGCAGGTTTTTTCCGCTTTTGTCACGGCGCGAGGAGAACAGGAGCCATCGCCCGTCCGGAGACCATCTCGGCGATCCGTCGAACGCGGGGTGGTTCGTTAGATTCACGGGTTTCCGGCTTCCATCCGCGGAAACCAGCCAGATGTCGCGGTTCGACTCCGCGTCTTCCGCCGCGATGGCGAGCCACTTGCCGTCCGGCGACCAATCGAAGGTCGGCTTGTCCCAACACGGAAACACCTCGCGTGGCGAGGAACCATCCGCTTCCGCGACGAACACGTTTCCCGTGCCCTGCACCCAGGCGATGCGGCTGCCGTCCGGACTGGCTTTGAGGCGGCCTTTGGAACCCTTGCCGCTGGTGACGGGACGGTCTTCTAGCAAACCATCATCGCCAAGCCGGGCCCGGTGATAGTTCGCTTCGATCCCGTCGTCCTTGAGGTAGTGGAGGAACCCACCGTCCGGCGAAAACGAAACGTCATCCTCGGCCGTGGCGCTGTGGGTCAGACGTTCGGCGTTTCCTCCGGGCGTGCGGATGCGCCACAGATCGCCCGCCGCGGAGAACACGGTTTGTTTCAAATCCGGCGTGAAATCCGCGCTGGTGCAGCCGGTGAATTTCCGACGGTCCATCGAAACGTCCGGAAGCGATTCGCTCGTCCGAAGTTCGATCCGGACCGGTTCCTTGTCCAAGCCCGGGCGGAAGCGATAGACGGCCAATCCCACGCGGAAAACCAAAACGCCGCCATCGGCTGATAGATCCGGAGTCACCACCCCGTCGTCCTTGAAACGGGTGACTTGGACTGCCTCCGTGCCATCGCGCTTGAGCCAGAGGTTCGCCGTGCCGTCGCGGTTGGAGACGAAGTAGAATCCCTCTCCATCCGGCAGCCAGAGCGGCGAACGTTCCTCCGCGCCGGGTGCGGACAGGCCGGTGAACGAGCCGTTGGATTTCTGATAGAGCCAGATGCCGGAACACCGCGAGCCGTGATAGCCCTTCCGATAGAGTTGCTCCCCGCCGGTGCAGAACAGGATGCGGTTCCCGTCCGGCGACCACGCTGCCGAGGTCGCGGTGGCATCGAACAAGCGCCGCTCGCGGAGGTCTTTTGTTAGATCGATCTCCATCAGGCGCGTTTCCAGAAACCCGGCGCGCTCCCGCAAGCCGCGCACGATCGCGCGTTTCCCGTCCGGAGAAAGGCATTCCAGTTCGTTGCCCTCGGAGTGCCAGGTGTGACGCTCGCATTCGCCGCCGCTGACCGGTTTCGAATAGACCTCCATCGATCCGCCGCGGTCCGAAGAGAACACGATGCGTTTTCCATCCGGCGTGAAGCGCGGATAGGCGTCCCGTCCCGCGTCATCCACCACGCGCTCCGCCTCTCCGCCTTCGCTTGGCGCGATCCAGAGATCGTCACACCATTCGAAGACCATCGACTTCCCATCCGGCGAAAGCGCGGGGGCCGAGATCAGGCGCATCGGAGTCGCTCCGCATGTGGAAACGGAAATCCACATGGCGATGATCCAGTTCGACAGGCGAAACATGGCTCCAAACAAGCGGAACCTCGTCCCGCGATCAAGCCGCGCTCGCCGGAGCCTGGATCAGCAGGCAATCCTCAAGGAAGGGCTGAATGGTGAGCAACAACTCGGAACCGTGTTGTTCGAAACGTTCGCGGAAGTGATCCTCGATGCGGCGCAGCGCGAATTCCAGATCCGCATTGACCAGTTCTCCGGGCGTTCCGCGCACCAGCGACATCAGGATCACGTGGCGTCCCTCGCGGGAAATCACCGAGCGCCGGTCTGATAGATCGAACGAGGTGCGGAGCGCGCCGCTGTCATCGCGCAGTTGCAGGGCGAGGCGCTGCACCGTGCCGTTCACGCGGCGGGCGGAGGCGTGGCGGGCCGGATCGCAGCTGGCGAAGGAAACGAGCGCCAAAGTCGCCCGGTCTAACAAGAAAACCTCCTCCACCTGGAAACGCCGGGTTTTTTCGAAGAAGATGTCCTCGTAGGTGCGGCTCGTGAACAAGGCCTGCACGTGCCAGACGAAGCGGTCCAAGGCACCGGGCGGCTGGAACGGGCGGGCGGCCGGCGCGTATTCGGCGAGGGCTCTGCGGATGGTCGCGCGCAGCATCGGCTCAAGATGAGTGTCGATGCCGTTCTCGCGGGCATAGACGGTGTTTCTAACCGCCTCTTCGACGATCGGCCCGAATGCGAGGCGCAGATCGTCATCGGTGAAATCCGGAGTGCTTTCCTCGACCACCGGAGCAACGGCCACGGGCCGAACAACCGTCGCGGGTTGGATTTCCTCGACCATGGAAACGGGAGCCTCGGCGATTGGCGCGATGTTTCCCGAAGGCATCGTGGAAAGCGGCGACGGCCAGGACTGGGGAAACGCGGCGGGAGTTTCCGCACTTGGCCAGGCAGGCAGCGGCTTGGGTGTGGCTTTGGGAACTTCGGAAAAGTCCGGGCTTGGAAACGGCAGCACGTTCCATTGCGGCGCGGTGCCGGATCCGCCGCTGATTCCGGCTTTCGGGCTGGGAAGTGGGGTGAGGGTGGCGGACATCAGATCGAGACGGGTTTGGGTCCGGAGCCGAGGGGTGAGATGGTTTCCGCGAAGGCTCGCGCGGCTTCGGCGATGCGCTCGAAGCGTTCTTCAAGCTGCTCGCGATCCACGGAGCGGCTTTGCAGGCGGGTCACCTGGGATTCGGTGCTTTCCCAGAGTGTCGCCACTTCCTCGTGGAGTTTTTGCGAGATGCGTTCCTCGCGCTCGTTGAGGTGGTTTTGCAAGGCGGCCTGCCAGTTGGTCAGCCACGAGCCGAGTTTTTGTTCGAGTTGCTGCACCGCGGCCTGCGGGTTTTCCGCCGCTCTCATCGCGACCACCTGCTGGATCTGCGTGGCGAGCCGTTGGATCTCCTCGCGCTGGAGCAAGGCCCGCGCCTCGGATTCATCCCGCGAACTCTCGGTGATTTTCTGCACCGAGTGCTGCAAGGCTTCCAAGCGGGCTTCGTACAAAGCCAAACGGTCATCCCAACTCTGGGTGGATGACGAAACCGGAGCGGGCGTTCCGGTTTCCAAACGCACAACGCGCTGCTCGAGCTTCTCGAGGTGGCGTCCTACGATGATTTCCCGAATGCGTTCGACCGCTTGGGATGGATTGATGGGTGATGGGGGAATGGGTGACATTGCGGTCCTCCGTGGGGGGAGTTCTTGATGGGGGAGATCAGGAACACGGTTGAGCGAACAGCTTCACGGGACGATGGAGAATGCCGTGCAAAAACGCAACAAGAACGGTGATGCTTCGTTCCGGGCGACGGTTCGGGTTTCCTAAGGAAAACTTTTATAGCTGACCGTCAGCAACTTGAGAAAATTCTGATTCCGTGAAAGACACCGGGCCGGGAATCGGTTAAGGGTTTCCCGATGTCCGTGGACGACGAGGAAAAAGATTTCGAACGCGATGAGGTGCTCACCCAAGCGTATGCAAAAACCCGCAAGAGCCTGATCGCGAGATTGGACAACTGGGAGGACCAGCGGACGTGGGACGAGTTCTATCAAACCTACTGGCGCCTGATCTATTCGGTGGCGATCAAGTCCGGTCTGCGGCAGGACGAAGCCTTCGATTGCGTGCAGGAAACGATTTTATCCATCGCCAAGCAGAGCAAGAAGAAGCTCTACGATCCCGAGCAGGGTTCGTTCAAGACCTGGCTGATGAACATGACGCGCTGGCGCATCAACGACCAGTTCCGCAAGCGCAAGAAGGACACCGCCATGATGACCGGCGAGTGGGAGAACGACCGGAAGACCGCCGTGATCGACCGCGTCGAGGATCCGGCCGGCGACGTGCTCTCGCGGCTGTGGAACGTGGAGTGGAAGAAAAACGTGGCGGATGCGGCCTTGTCCCGCGTGAAGGCCCAAGTTTCCCCGAAGCAGTATCAGATTTTCGACTGCTATGTCATCAAGCAGTGGGACGCGAAGAAGGTTCAGGAAAAACTCAACGTGAGCATGGCGCAGGTTTACCTCGCGAAGCACCGGGTGGGCGCCGTGCTCAAGCGCGAGTTGGCCAAACTCGAGGACGAGGACGACGATGCCGGTTAAAGTCCGCCCGAACCCTTCGATTCCCGATCATGAGGTTCTGCGGAAGATAGGAGGCGGAGCCTACGGCGAGGTGTGGCTCGCCCGCGGCGTGACCGGCGCGATGCGCGCGGTGAAAGTGGTGTGGCGTGAGGACTTCGAGGACGAGCGCGGATTCGAGCGCGAGTTCGAGGGGATTCTGAAATTCGAGCCGATCTCGCGCGATCACCCGGGATTGGTGAACATCCTGCACGTCGGTCGCAGTCCGGATGCCTCGTTTTACTACTACGTGATGCAGCTCGGCGATGATGTGCGCACCGGGCGTGAGATCAACCCGATCGAATACGAGCCGCGCACGCTCAGGGCGGATCACCATCAGGGACCGGGCGAACGGTGGGCCACCGACGAATGCATCGATGTGGGCCTGCGTTTGGCGGAAGCCCTGCATCATCTTCATGAGTCCGGCCTCGCCCACCGTGATGTGAAGCCGTCCAACGTGATCTTCGTCAATGGCAAGGCGAAGCTGGCGGACATCGGCCTCGTCGCCGCGCGCGGGCAGCGGACCTTCGTGGGCACCGAGGGATTCGTGCCGCCGGAAGGCCCGGGATCCACCCAGGCGGACGTTTACAGCCTCGGCAAGGTGCTCTACGAAATCGCCACCGGCCAGGATCGCATGTGTTTCCCGGATCTGCCGGATGAGATCCCTTCCGGACTTGAGCGCAAGCGCTGGCTGGAGCTCAACCGCATCATCTGCGAGATCTGCGAGCCTCGGATTTCCAAACGCAAGATCTCCACCGCGGCGGACCTCGCTGAAGCCCTGCGCCGCATCCAGCGGGGAAAACGCCGCCGCAGCGGCGGGACGGCGGTTTATCTAACGGCCCTGCTGCTAGCCGGCTTCGCCGCCTGGGGCGGCTGGGAACTGGTCAAGGGCACCGAGTGGTATCAGGAACTGACCGTCATTGAAACGCCGCCGGAACAAGTGAAAGCGACCGTCCGCGTGGCGAGTCTGCCGGAAGGCGCGGACATCTATGACGCGAACGGAACCCTGGTCGGAACCACCAACGCCAACCTTCCCGCCAACGTGGGCGAGGTGGTGAAATACACCCTCCGCATGTCCGGTTACCGGCCCGAGGAAATCGAGGAGCAGGTCCCGCGATCCGCGGTGAACGAACCGCTGGTGCTGCACCGCACCTTGCAGGTGTTCGATCCGCCGCAGGTGGACGATCCGTGGACGGACCACCTCGGGCATTCGTTCCTGCCGGTGGGCACGCATCACGAAGCCTCGGTATTCGCCACCAGGGAGGACTGGGAACGTTTTGAAAAACAAGCCAAGGCTCCGCAAGGGCAGGTCGAGTTCATCAGTTTCTCGCAGAACGGCCAGCCATCGGAGATCCTGCTGGCCACGGAACCCGCGGCGGCGGCCTATTGCGCCTGGTGGCGATCCTCCGGCATCAAGGCGGGTTATCTAACGGAAGATCACGAGGTCACTCCCTTGATCCAGGCGGACTTCGACAACGCCGCCTTGAGCGAGCGCGCGCGGCGCGACGGACTGCGGCCCTTCCGCCTGATGGTGCGGCGCATCGTTTACGGGAAGATCACCATCATCAGCGATCCTCCGGGGGCGGATGTTTATCTCAATGGAAACTCGGTGGGATATGCCAACCAACCGATGACTATCCCCAACATCAAGCCCGGTGAAGTGAAACTGCTGCTCGTTCTGGGTGGTTTCAAACCATCCGAGCGGGTGTTGAGGCTGGAGGAAGGCCAGGCCATCGAGCAGCGGTTCACCTTGGAGAAGAATCAGGGCGTGGTCTTCGGTCAGGCGTGGAAAAACAGCTTGCAGATGCGATTCGAACCGATGGGCAAGGATCTCATGGTGTCCATCTGGGAAACCCGCGTCAGTGACTACGAACAATTCGTCAAGTCCCGCGGCTATCCCGCGCCGCGTCCTTCGGGTTTCCCGCAGGAGCCGGAGCACCCTGTGGTGAATGTTTCCCGTGAGGATGCCCAGGCATTTTGCAAGTGGCTCACCGAGGTCGAGCGCAAGTCCCAGCTCATCATGCAGTTTCAGGATCACGAATACCGCCTGCCGACGGACATCGAGTGGAGCCACATGGCCGGGCTACGGGAGGATGAAAGGATGAGCCCGGGCATGCGAGATTTCGAATCCCGAAACCAGAAGGTTTTCCCGTGGGGCAACAGTTGGCCGGATGCCGAGAAGGTCGGAAACTTTGCTGACATGTCCGCTTCGCGCGTGCCAGGAATGTCGAGCGCGCGGACGATTCCCGGCTATGATGACGGTTTCCCGTTCACCGCTCCGGTGGGAAGTTTTCCTCCGGTCGGCGGACTCTATGATCTGAGCGGAAACGTCCAGGAATGGGTGGAGGACGATTATTCGCGCGTGGCAACCAACGGTCACGGTGTGCTGCGCGGCGGTGGATGGAGCACCTATCAATACGACAACCTCTACACCGGATTCCGCAACGCCGTGCCGCCGAAGAGCCAGGATCCGGCCTACGGTTTCAGAGTCGTGCTTGCAAAGCCCGCTGAGAAAGCCGAAGGAGGGCCGTAACCGAATCCGACCCATGGTTGAAATCAAGCTGACTTACGAAGGCGACCTGCATTGCAGCGCCACCCACGGCCCGTCCGGCAATGTCCTCGTCACCGACGCTCCGGTGGACAACAACGGCCGCGGTCAGGCCTTCTCGCCCACCGATCTTGTCGCCACCGCGCTGGGTGCCTGCGTGGCCACCGTCATCGGCATCGTCGCGAAGCGCAAGGAACTCGCCGTCGAGGGCATGGAGATCGCCGTGCGCAAGCACATGTCCGTCGATCCTCCGCGCCGCATTTCCAAACTGGAAGTGGATATCGAAATCCCGCTGCCCGCCGATCACCCGGATCGCAAGGTGCTCGAAAGCGCCGCCCGCGGCTGCCCGGTCCACCACAGCATCCACCCGGACATCGAGGTGATGATGAACTGGACCTGGAGCGGTGCCGCGAATCCCGCTTGAGCGGATGGCGATTTCCGATGATGGAAACAAGGTCCGGGCATCGTATCCTGCGGCGTTGTTTTTTTCATGAGACTCCGGCCCATCCTTTTCCTCTCCGTTACCATTGGCTCCTTTGCGACGGCTGATGACAAGGTGGAGTTCAACCGCGACGTCCGCCCGATCCTCACCAAACACTGCACCGCCTGCCACGGCGGAGTGAAGGCCGCGGGAAACATCTCCTACGTCTCGCGGGAGAGCGCCATGTCCGTCGGAAAGTCCGGCGAGCGGCCGGTCGTTGCCGGAAAACCGGCCGAGTCCGACATGTTGCGGCGCATCCGCAGCAGCGATCCGGAGGAGGTGATGCCCAAGCCGAAACACGGACCGCCGCTTTCGTCCGCGGAAGCTTCGGTCATCGAGCGCTGGATCGCCCAAGGCGCGGAATGGCGGGATCACTGGGCTTTCGAGAAACCGATAGAGCCACTGGTCCCCTCGGTCTCTAACGAAACGTGGCCGTCGGCGCCGTTGGATCGTTTTGTGTTGAACCGTCTCGATCGCGAGAAACTCAAACCCTCGCCCGAAGCGGACGCCGCCGAGTGGTTGAGGCGCGCGAGTTTCGATCTCACGGGCCTGCCGCCCTCACCGGAGCAACTCGCGGAGTTCCAGGAGGGATTCGCCAAGGATCCGGTCGTGGCACGATCCCAGGCGGTGGATCGTTTGCTCGCGTCCCCGGCCTACGGCGAGCGCTGGGCCTCCGTGTGGCTGGACATCGCCCGCTACTCGGACACCTACGGTTTCGAAAAGGATCCGCACCGGGACATCTGGCCCTTCCGCGATTGGGTGATCCGCGCCTTCAACGCGGACATGCCCTTTGATCAATTCACCATCGAGCAGCTCGCCGGAGATTTGCTTCCCGATCCCACCGCGGACCAGCGGCTCGCCACCGCGTTTCATCGCAACACCCAGTGCAACACCGAGGGCGGCACCGATGACGAGGAATTCCGCGTCGCCGCAGTGCTGGACCGCGTCAACACCACGTGGACCGCATGGCAGGGCCTCACCTTCGGCTGCGTGCAATGCCACTCGCATCCCTACGATCCGATCCAGCACCGGGAGTTCTATCAGTTCACCGCGTTGTTCGACAACACGATGGACTGCGATCAGGACGATGATTTCCCGCGCATGAAGATCGCCTCCGATCCCGCGAAGCGCGACGAGGCCTCGAAACTTGAAACCCGGAGCCGCTCGCTCCGCCGCGAGATCAACGACGCGGGCCTTCCCGTGGCGAAGGCGACCAGTGATTGGAGCCCGTTCGTTCCCGACAAACTCGCCCCCTCTCATGGAAAGCTGAGCGCCGGTGCCGATGGAGTCGTCCAGAGCGAGGGCACGCTGCCGGCCGGTTGCAGCCACACGGTTTCCGCTCCGGCGCGGCCGTTCAGCGCGCTGCGCCTGCGTATCCTAACAGACAGTCCCGATCCGAAAAAATGGCCGGAGCGCGGGGGCCTGGTGACGAAGTTCGAGGCCCGCATGATCGATCCCGCCGGGGCTTCCACTCCGGTGGCGATGAAGGAGGTATTCGCGGATCATCTATCAGACATGTATGAACCAAGTCCCGGAGGAAATGTCGGAGGTTTCCCGAAACTCGAAGGACCGAGATGGTTTGTCTTCGTTCCCGCCGCTCCGGTGGCGCCGCCGGATGGATCGCGTTTGGAGATTTTCCTGAAACAGGACGCGCAGACGACGGGCAACCAGGCCACGCCTATTAGGAAGTTCGCCGTCGATCTATCCAACCGCCCGGAGTGGACGGCCTTGGTGAACGATGCGGCCCGCCAGTCGCTGTGGGCGTCTCTCGGCGAGGTCCGCAACCAGTTCAACGCGATTCCCGGCTCGCTCGTGCCGGTAATGGTTTCCCGACCGGACAACGGTCACCGCGAAACCCGGATCTTCGCCCGTGGAAACCGCCTGAACAAGGAGGATCTCGTGCAGCCGGCGCTTCCGGCCGTGTTCAAGACCAGCGGCGCCCCGCAGGTGGCGGACCGCCTCGAGATGGCGCGCTGGCTGGTCGGCCCGAACAACCCGCTCGCCGCACGGGTGATGGTGAACCGGCTGTGGGCCGAGTTGTTCGGCACCGGGATGGTGAGAACGCTGGAGGACTTCGGCACCTCGGGTGAGATGCCATCCCATCCGGACCTTCTGGACCATCTTGCCCTGCGACTCAGGGATCATCACCGGTGGTCGCTCAAAGCGATGCTCCGCGAAATCGTCCTTTCCTCGACCTACCGTCAGAGCCATCGCGCTTCCGCGGAATTGGTTGCCCGCGATCCGCTGAATCGTCTGTTAGCCCGCGGCCCGCGCGTCCGACTCACCGCGGAAATGGTGCGGGATCAGGGGCTCGCCGTTTCCGGTCTGTTGTCCGCGAAAATGTTCGGTCC
>DAISZP010000189.1:0-10136 GCA_036824745.1 Luteolibacter sp. | reverse complement strand
CGGGCACACCGAGATAACCCGCGCCGCCGGTGGTGACATGGATGTTGGAAACTCCGTTGCCGACGGCGGGTTGCAGCGCCTGGCTGATGGTGACCGACCAGCCGTTGGAATCGAGGATCGCGCCGCCGGAGTAAACGTTGGCCTGGGTGAGGCCGCCCATGAAGTTGGCGGTGCCGGTCCTGGCCTTCAGGGTGCCGCCGTTGAAGTTGAAGATGCTGGTTCCGTTTCCGTTAGGAGAGAGGATCACGTTCGGCTGGATGATTCCGCCGTTGAGGTTCACCACGGCGGTGGTGCCGGCCCCGCCTTCCGCGAGGGAGAAATTGCTGCCTACGGTGAGCAGGCCGTTGTCCACGGTGACGATGCCGGTGGAGCCCGCGCTGAAGGCGACGTTGAAGCGGTTGTTTCCTTCGTTGAACACGGCATCCGCGCCCTTGAGATGGAGGATGTTGGTGCCGCTGCCGTTGCGGGAAAGCGTGGTGACTTCGGCGACGTTGATGGTGCCGCCGGTCATGAGCGAGTAGCTGTTGCCGTTGCCGTTTCCATTGCCACCGTTGCGGAGGTTGGTGGTGTTCATGGTGCCGCCGCTCATGGTGAAGCCGCCATATGCGCCGTCCCAGTTGGCAATGTTGAAGTTCTGCAGGTTGAGCGTGCCGGTGGTGAAATTGACGACGCCCACGCCGTTGGCCGATTGTCCGGAGACGAAATCGGTGGCCATGGTGACCGTGCCGGTGGAGGCGAAGTTGAAAACGTTCGCCGTGTTGTCCCAACCGGTGCTGATGCGCGAGATGCTGCCGGTTCCGGTGACGGTGACGGTGCCGAGGTTGAAGTTCGCGCCGTTGCGGTTGCCCATCATCAGCGCGGGGTTGTTGGTGTCCGTGGCGTGGCCGGTGAGGTTGAGGTTTCCTGCGAGAACGAGGCTGCCGGAGCCGTGGGCCTTGATCGCGTTGTTGACGGCGGACGGATTGCTGATGTCACCGGTCAGCGTGAGCGTGGTGCCATTGGTGTCGAACGCGTTGCTGAAGAGTCCCAGATTGATGGTGTTGGGCAGGCTGGCTCCGGACCCGCCGGCCTGGAGTGTGGCGGCTGAGGTAAAAGTGAGAGGACCGGTGCCGATGGCGTCATTTTGTGAGACGTTCAAGGTGCCTGCTGCGAGGAAGGTGCCGCCGGTATAGGTGTTTGAATTGGCGAGCGACAGGACACCGGCCCCGTTTTTCACGAGGGCGGTGGCGGTGCTGTTGTTCACGATCTGCGAGCCGATGGTGAGTGCGGCTGCGGTGTTGTGCTGGATGACGCACATATCACCCCCGGTGGATCCGGCGAGAGTGCCACCGTTGATGGCGGAGGCGTTCGCGCCGACGCCGTTGGTCACGAGCACCCCGCCGGAGCTGACGATGTTGGTGCCCGTTAGATTGAGCGTGTTGGCGGCGGCGGAGCCGAAGCGCAGCGAGTTCACCGTGACCGGGCCGGAGAGGGTGGGCGTGCTGGTGACATCGACGTTGCTGGCGGGCAGGTAGTTTCCCGCCGTGTTTCCGGCCGCGGTGGTGGTGAGGTAGGACGAGTATGCGGTGATGTTGCCCGGATTGACGCCGTCGCCCGCGCTGGATGCCCAGTTGACGCCGCCCACGGTGGCCCAGCCGCCGATGATGCCGTTGGTGTTGGCCGTGGTGGAGGTGATGTTGCCGTTGGCGGGCAGGGTGATGCCGAGGGTTCCCCATCCCGAGCGGGTGATGCCGCCCAGCGCGAGCGTCGAGCTGTTTGTGCCCGCCGAGGTATTCACCACGGATGCGTTTCCTGAAATGGTGAGACCGTTGATTGCCTGGCTCGTGCTTTGTCCCAACTGGCCGGTGCCGAGCTGGGACAAGGTGCCGCCGTTGAGCGTCACCGCGGTGGAGGAGCTCAAGCGGGACGCGCCGGCATTGGTGCCGCTGAAATCAAGAAGCAGGGTGCCGAGGGTGACGACGGTGGCCCCGGTGTAGGTGTTCGCCGCTTGGAAGGAGGCGATGTTTCCCGAGGAAGTCCCGGTCCAAACGAGTTTGCCGGATCCGCTGATGATGCCTTGGAAGTTGGTGACGCCTGAAACGTTGGACAAGTAGAGTGCTGTGGCGCCTCCCGCGTTGTTGACGATTTGGGACGGGATCTGGCTGTTGGATCCACCATCGGAGATCGCCCCCCCGGCGGCGTTCACCCTGACTCCGCGGGTGTTTGCCAGATTGTTGTTGGCGCCGGTTTGGGTAAGCACCAGCGTGCCCGCGTCGAGCACGACCTGTGGGTTCACCGAGTTGGCGGGCCCGCCGGTTCCCAGCCGGTTTCCAGCGACCATTGCGAGGACGCTGTCGAAGGTAAGGGTGCCGCTGTTGAAAGTGCCGCCGGTGACGGTGTAGAAACCTTCAGTGGTGGTCCCCGCGCCTCCATTGCCAAGGAAGAGCGTGCCCGGACCCGTTTTGATGATCTGGGTGTTGGCGGTGGGGTATTGAAGGGCGGAATTGAGGTTGATGGTTCCCCCGTTGGTCGTGCAGGTGAAGGTTCCGCCGACCGGATTGATGCTCAGGCTGGTCCCGCCGGTGATGGTGTAGCCGCCGGTGGTGAAATTCATTCCGCCGGTAGTGATGGTGCCGGCGAGGGTGACCGTGCCAGCGGTTCCGCCAAACTGCGCGATGACGCCGCTGGGTGCCGTGTTGTCGTATGGAACGATGGAACCCGTGCTGGAGCCGCTGCGCCATGCTCCACCGGCGCCGACGTCCCAGTTTCCGGAGCCGCCGGTGGCCGCCGAGACGTTTCCGTCGGCGTCCCAGAATAGATCCACGGCGAACGCGCGGGGCGTGAGGGCGGCGCAGATGACGATGGTGCAAATGCCAAGCGTGGCGAGGAAGCGGGGTTTCATGGGATTTGAATTTTGAAGGTGGGGAACCAACGGGGCGGGATGGCGATGAGTGGGTTTCGCCATTTCAAACAAACTGCCTCGGGGAAAATCAAATGGCCGGAGGCGTGGCAAGCTCAAATTGCATACAATCGGAGAATATGGTGCACAAACGCGGCGGGTAAATGCGGGAAGGTCCCGATTGGGTTACCTGTAAGTATCTCATTATGAGATCACAAGCCGCCAGGGAATCCGCCGGACAAGCTACATACGAAGCGTCGGCTTCACCCAAGGCCATGCCGATCAGATGGCTGGCAATCGAACCAAGTAACTCCCGCTTCAGCCAATTTGTATACGCTCGGCCACCGGCACGTGACGGTTGAGGCGCACGAGCAGGAAAAACAGCCGCAGCCGCCAGCGGATCGGGAAACTGAGTTTTGTCCGCCCGGCGAGCACCGAGTTGATCGCGCAGACCATGCGGTGCTTGTTCACCGGCTGGAAGAAGAGCTGGGCGAAGTGGAGCTGATAGAAATTCTCGATGAACTCCCAGTAGAGACCCACGTTGCGCCACGATTGCTTCTCGTAGCGCTTCAGCCCTGCGGTCATCGGTTTTCCGAGCCGCAGCGCATCGTCCACCACGCGCGCGGCGTCGCGCCCGCTGGTCATCGCCAGCATCACGCCGCTGGAGAACACCGGATCGATGAAACCCGCGGCATCCCCGGCCCGGACGACGCGCGGGGAAACGAGCGCGCGATTCCGATAGGAGAAGTCCACCGCCACCTGCGGAGGCATTTCGGCTTTTGCGGCGGAAAAGCGGTCTCCAACCGCCTTGGTCGATGCCACCGCTTCGTCGAAGACCTCGCCCGGTGTTTTCCCGAGAGACTTGAAGTCCCCCTTGTCCATCACGAGACCGACGCTCGTCCTCGATTCTGATAGAGGAATCAGCCAGAACCACGAGTTCGCACGGCGGATGATCAGGATGTCCCCGAACTCATCGCCCCGCGGCATTTCCACTCCCGTGAAGTGGTTGTAGATGGCGACCTTCTTGTGGCCCTGATAGAAATCGCGCAGAGAGGCGCGGTTCGCGGAAAAATTGGCCAGTCCGCTGGCATCGATCAGAAATTTCGCGCTCTCGCGGATTTCGTTTCCGGCGGCGTCGCGGAGTTTCACGGAGACCGCATCCGCCGACAACTGGTGGTCCATGACGAGACATTCCTCGCGAACGACCGCGCCGTTTTCCGCCGAATGATCGAGCAGGATCTTGTCGAAGCGCGCACGCTCGACCTGCAGCGACTCGGGATACTCGGTGAAACTGCCTTGCCCGAAAACCAATCGGTTTCGCCGCGAGCCATCACCCATCCAGAACTGCGCGCCGCGTTTCACCATGAAACCGGCGCTTGATACCTTCTCCCACACCCCGAGTTCATCGAAGACCTCGCGGTTGTAGGGCAACAGTGACTCGCCGATGTGGAAGCGTGGAAACTTCTCTTTTTCCAACACCAGCACGCGGCGGCCGGCCTTGGCGAGCATCGTGGCCGCGGTCGATCCCGCGGGCCCGCCACCGATGACGATGACGTCCCATTCCGGATTTTCGTTTCCCTGCGGCGGCATGCGCGCGGAATGTGGAGGAAAGAGCGGGGGGATTCAACCTCTGGAACGTTCTGGCTAGAAACTCCGGCCCAGAGCCTTAAAGTAACGGCTATGAAACGGAGGACATGGAGACTTCAGGAAGCCGGAAACCGCTTTGGCGAGGTGGTGGACTTGGCGATGAAATCCGGTCCTCAGTTCGTGACGAAGCATGGGAAACCCGCCGTTGTCATCGTCTCTTCCACGAAATACCAGAATGCGTTTGGACGGAAGAAAACGCTCTTTCAAGTCCTTCGTGAGTGCCCCGAAAGCCTTTGGAATGTGATCCCCGGATCGTCACCCGAAACACCAGTGATTTCCCGCCCGAAGTGAAGACGGTCAATCCATGGAAGGTTTGATGAAGCGTCCCGGGTTGCAAACGACTTGGTCCCGCCGATAATCGCAGCCGCATGACCTCACCGCTGGAAACTTTGGACGCCGAATACGATGTGATCGTGGTGGGCGGTGCCTTGTCCGGCGCGGCGACTGCCACCTTGTTGCTGAGGAAAAACCCGGGCATCCGCGTGTTGATCGTGGAGCGTTCGGAAGCCTTCGGCCGCAGGGTGGGCGAGGCGACCGTGGAGGTGAGCGGATATTTCCTCGGCCGCACGCTCGGCCTGATGCAGTACCTCAACGAGCATCATCTCTGCAAACAAGGGCTGCGTTTCTGGTTCGCGAACGAACGCGTGGAATCGCTTGATCAGGCGTCGGAAATCGGTCCGCGCTATCTCGCGCGGCTGCCTTCCTATCAGGTGGACCGCGCCGAACTCGATGAGGAAGTGCTGCGCCGCGCGGTGGATGCCGGTGCTATTTTGCTGCGGCCCGCGAAGGTGACATCAATCCATCTCAATGCCGGAAGCATGCAGGAGCTTGAGGTGAAGTGCGGCGACGCGCGCAGGGAGCTCCGCGCGCGCTGGGTGGTGGATGCATCCGGATTGGCGGCGACGCTGGCCCGCAAGCAAGGCTGGTGGAAACCTAACAAGGATCACCCGACTGCCTCGGCCTGGGCCCGGTGGAAAAACGTGAAGGACTGGGACGGCCGCGAGCTGATGGAGAAATTTCCCGCATGGGCCGCGGCGCATTGCGGCACCCGCGGCACGGCCACGAACCACATCATCGGCGACGGCTGGTGGAGTTGGTGGATTCCGCTGAAAGGCGGCGATGTCAGCGTCGGCGTCGTGTTTGATCAAAGGCTCGTCGAGTTTCCCGACGGTCCGAACATCGGCGAGCGGTTGCGGACCTTCCTCTCGGCCCATCCGGTGGCGAAAGAGTTGTTAGAGAAGGCGGAGCATGTCGGCGGCGACCGCCACTGGCGACGCAATCTCGCCTATCAGAGCGACGTGTTCGCGGGCGACGGCTTCGCGCTTGTAGGTGATGCCGCGGCCTTCATGGATCCGTTTTACAGCCCGGGCATGGACTGGATCTCGTTCACCGCCACCCGTGCGGCGAACACCATCACCCGTCAGCGCGCCGGTGAGGACGGCGCGATGCTCGCCGAAAAACACAACGAGGACCTCAATCTGTGTGTCCGCCGCTGGTTCGACGCGCTCTATCGGGACAAGTACCACTACCTCGGCGAGTTCGATCTCATGAAACTCGCGTTCCGGCTCGACCTGAGCCTCTACTACTGGGGCGTGGTGGACGCGGTGTTCGCCGATGAGGAAACCGGCTTTCTAACAGCACCGTTCACCCATCCGGCGGCAGGGCCGGTCGCCGCCTTGATGCGCACCTACAACCGCCGCTTCGCCGCCATCGCCGCGCGCCGGAGAAAACAAGGAATGCTCGGACGCGCCAACGACGGCCAGCGATTCCTCATCCCCGGTTTCCTGTTAGGCCGCGGCGAGGTCCGCAAGGTGCTGCCGCTGCTCTATGCATGGGCGAAACTGGAACTCACTGAAGGCTGGAAGTCGTGGGGGAAAACGGCGGGCTGATTCGTTTCCTCACGGCACCCTGAAGATCTTCCGTTCTTCCGAAGGAAAAGTAGGATCGGAAACCAGAGCGCCAGAAGGCATGCCCTGCACATCGATGATCTTGTTATTGTAGGGACTGAAGACAATGTTGGCGTTTCCCGGAACCCGGCTGGCGGTGGGGATTCCGTTAACGACACTGACTTCGGAGCGAATTGGGACCTTGACCTCCTGCGAATCGGATTCGGCATTGACCACCTCCCCCTCAGGAGTCTGGTCGTTGGTCAGCGGGCGGCCGGTGGCATCGATGGGTGTGACAGTGAGCAGACGATACCGATATTTGCCATTGCCGGAGGAAACGAGCTGGATGTGGGTGTCCCCCGGATAGAGGGCGAATTCGTTCTCGGAAAGCCAGCCGGAATCATCGGGATCTGCCTGACGGCATTCCGATTTGTCCGAGCCGACCAGTTTCAAGCCCACGTAGCTGCCGGAAACCTCGTGTTTGATGCCCGTCCAGTCGGCTTGTCCGTTCACGATCTTGTCATTGATGATTTCCATCGTGGCAATCTGCCCATCGCGTGCGGTTACCGAGGGTTCGGTCATCAGATTCGTTCCCTTGCGTTGGGCGAGTTCGCGCATGAGGGCCTCTCTCTCGGCGGGGCCGAGATTGCAGGCCTTGAGATCGGCGGGTGCATCGGTATCGATCAGACAAGTGGCCAGTTTGAGTTGGTTTGGCAGTTCGCTTGCCAGTCCGCAGGCGTGGAGGATGCGAAGACGATCAGAGGCCGGGCCCTTGAACGACCAAGAGTCATTCGGGCCGGCCTTGAACGAGGCATTGGGGTCGCGGATGAGTCCCGCGGTACGCAGGAGCGACTCAACATCCATGTTTCCGTCGGCAGGCGGCATTCCGCAGATTTTTGATAGACGTTCCTTGATGCGTTGGAGTTCGGAACCGAGCAATTCGGGCTGCTTTCCGGTGTCGTCGATGGCGGCAAGTTCGAATCTCGCCTCGTCGCGCGTCGCCTCCAGCCCCGCGAGCGCGGCGAGGTAGTCGAGACATGCGGTGAACGATTTTCCCTTCAGCGAAAACGAGATCGTGTAGCCCGGGTCATCCTTCACGGAGAATTTCAAATCGAGCGCCTTCTCGCGACTGCGGTAGCAAGCGTCCTGATAGGCTTCCTTGAGAATGGCCAGCGCCCGGTGGATGCTGACGTTTTTTCCATCAACCTGCGGCAGGATGAAATTGACCAGCTTGGAGGCGTCGTGACGGGTGAGGCTGGAGTCCAGCCGTGATGCGGGAGCGGAAGCGCGGCGCTCGCGGCGGGTTGGGGAGTCCGTGGTTTCTGAGGTGGATGAGGCCGATTTCGACGAGGCCTTTGTGATTCGTGGATTCCGGGTTTCCGATTTCTCAGGACCCTGGAGCATCCAAGCCAGTGCGGCAAGCAAGACCACGGACACGCCAGCCACCATCATCGGACGCTTTTTCATGTCTTCCAGAGACAACAGCGCACGAGGTGAGTCAAACCAAATGACCGACGGCGGATCACGGATCGAGATGGAGGAAATACCTCGCGTGTTTCAATTCTCCGGTGCGGGAGAATGCTCCGATTTGAACGAGGTTTGCGAGATCGCGGGTGGCGGTGGCTGGAGAACATCCGGTGATTGTGATGTAGTTTTTGGAACTCATGCCGCCTTTGAATCCGTCCGCACCTTCTCGGAACATGCGGAGCAGGGCCTTTTCCTGACGTTCGTTGAAACGTCCGCGGTGGCACTCGAAGAAACGTGCCTTGCGGATGAGAAACCCGATCTTCTCCAGGCTGGATTGCTGTGCTTCCAACACCATTTCCGAGAAAAACCGCAGCCATGGCGTGATCTCGAGCGAGCGGCTCGCAGCGCCGAGTTCCTGATAGTAGCGCTTGCGATTCCTCTCCAAGGCCGATGAGAGCGCGATCAATGACGGCTGGCCGAGGGCTTGCGACAAGGCGAGTTCCGCAATGGCGCGCCCGATCCGTCCGTTTCCGTCCTCGAAAGGATGGATCGACTCGAACCAGACATGGGCGATCCCCGCTCGCGTCAGCCCGAGGAGGGTGCCGGGCGGCGTGCCGAACCAATCCAGAAACCGTGTCATTTCCCGCGGCACTTGCACGGATGGCGGCGCTTCGAAATGCACCGTCGGATCATGTACGGGCCCGGAAACGATTCGCATCGGATCATCACCACCTCGATAGATGCCCACGCATTTCAAATCCCAGCGCCCGCGCATCACCATCCGATGCCAGATGGACAGGCGGGCCTCGTCCAGCACCCCGCCGTGGTTTCGATAGACATCCAACATCAGCTCGGAAATCCCCGTTTCAGCGGGGCGGGCTTTGCGTTGATCGCTTTCAAGTCCGAACAAACGCCGGATCGAGGATTGCAGGCTGTCGCGATCCAGAATCTCGCCCTCGATGCGCGAGGTGAGCATGGCCTCGTCGCTGAGCAATTCCGTACGAAGCTGGTCCTGCTCCTCTTTGTTCAGATGGGAAAATGAACCCACATGGACTCCGGAGCGGCGCAGAAACTCCACCTCCAACGGCCGCAGTTCCTCCTCCTGCCAGACAAAATCCGGCCAGCCGGGGAGTTGCCAGTTCCAAGAATTGAGCGATGAAGGCATGGTTTATCGATCAATATTTGAGAATATTTGAGCGATAGCAAGACGGGATTTCCATCACTTTCGTCGATGATGGATGAAACCGCCCCCAACAAAAAACCCGCTCCTCGGGTGAGTAGCGGGTTTTCGTGAATCTGTCAGCCGGGATCAGCTCGATTGGGAAACCAAGCTGGCTTGGGAGGCGCCCTTCTTGATTTTCTTCTGCTTGATCCAGCTCATGGTGGAGCGGAGTTTTTCGCCGACCTTCTCGATTTGGTGCGCGGCCTCGGCCTTGCGGATCGGGTTGAAGCGCTTGTAGCCGCTCTGGTATTCGGCGATCCAGTCCTTGGCGAACTTGCCGCTCTCGATGTCCTTGAGCTGCTTCTTCATGCGTTTCTTGACGGAGGCGTCGATGATCTTCGGACCCACGGAAACGTCGCCCCACTCGGCGGTTTCGGAAACGGAGAAGCGCATGCCGGCGATGCCTTGCTCGTTCATGAGGTCCACGATGAGCTTGAGCTCGTGGAGGCACTCGAAGTAGGCCATCTCGGGTTGGTAACCGGCTTCGACGAGGGTTTCGAATCCGGCCTTCACAAGGGCGGAAGCGCCGCCGCAAAGCACGCACTGCTCGCCGAAGAGGTCGGTCACGGTTTCCTCGCGGAAGTTGGTTTCAAACACGCCGGCACGGGCGCAACCGATGCCACCGGCCCAGGCGAGGGCGTTCTTCTTGGCATTGCCGGAAGCGTCCTGATGGATGGCGATGAGGCCGGGAACACCCTTGCCCGCGACGAACTGCGAACGCACGGTGTGGCCGGGGCCTTTCGGAGCGACGAGGATGACGTCGATGTCCTTGGGCAGCTTGAGGTTGCCGAACATGACGGCGAAACCGTGGGAGAAGAGGAGCGTTTTACCCTTGGTGAGGTTCGGAGCGATGTCCTTCTCATACACACCGGGGATCACGGTGTCCGGCACCGCCACGAAGATGACGTCGGCCGCCTTGACCGCATCGGCGGTGTCCATGACCTCGAAGCCGAGTTTCTTGGCGACTTCGCGGGACTTCGACTTCTTGTAGAGGCCGATGACGGACTCGGCCAGGGCATTGTCATACGAGTCGCCG
>DAISZP010000188.1:0-10137 GCA_036824745.1 Luteolibacter sp. | reverse complement strand
GATCTGTCGTATCCTGCCCGCCGCGGTTCTCCTGCTAACCGCGACATTCGCCTCAGCAGCAGCCGCCAATCCGGAGGCGAAATCCTCGTCCACTCAGGTCGATCTGCTGGAAGTCCTCGCCCAAGGCGGACCCATGATGTACCCGCTGGCGGTTCTCTCCGTCATCACGGTCCTGCTGATCCTGATGTTCCTGCTGACGATGCGGCGCAACACGATTGTCAGCGATCGTTTCATGAATGAAGCCGAGCCGATGATCCGCCGGCGTGACTACCTCGGACTCATCGCCTTCAGCCACCGCCGCAACGAGTGCATGGCGCGCATCGCCCAGAAGTCGCTCGAATTCATCGCCGGCAATCCATCCACACCGTTTGAAAACGTGCGCGAAGTGGCGCAGACCGAAGGTTCCCGGCAGGCCGGCATCCTCACTTCCCGGATCACCTACCTTTCGGAAATCGGAGCCATCGCGCCGATGATCGGGTTGTTAGGAACGGTGATGGGCATGATCAAGGCCTTCTGGGAGATCTCCCAAGGCGCGAAACAAGGTGTCAAGCAGATGGAAATGGCCGTCGGCGTTTCGGAGGCACTCATCGCCACCGCCAGCGGACTTGCCATCAGCATCCTCGCCTTCATGGCCTACTCGCTCTTCCGCGCCAGGGTGCAGCGCTACATCAGCGAGCTCGAAGCGGCCTCCACCCACTTCATCGCGCTGCTCAACGAGCAATTCCACCGCGAGGCCACCCAGGCGTTTTCCGTGAATCCTCCCGCACGTTCGCGGGAGGACTACGCGATGCCGCTGCCCTCCCCGCTCGCAGGCGACCGCCCGGACCTCTTCGGCGTCTAACATTTCCCCGCCATGAGATTCGCCAGCCGCCAGCCGCCGCTCATCGCCATGCAACTGGCACCGATGATCGACATCCTGCTGCTGTTGCTGAGCTTCTTCATCATCAGCTGGCAGTTCAGCCAATCGGAAACCGAGCTAAAGGTCGCCGTTCCCACCGCCGAGGAAGGTGCCGATCACGGCCGCCAGCGCGGCGAGATCATCATCAACGTGCTCGCGGACGGCACCCTGCGCGTCGAAGGACTCACCGTGGACCTGGTGCAGCTCAAGGACAAGCTGACGGAGATCGCCAAGCGCTTCGAGAACCAGCCGGTCCGCATCCGTGGAGATAGCAAGGTCGAGTATCAGAAGATCGTGGAGGTCATCGATACTTGCCAGAAAGCCGGGATTTGGAACATTTCATTCGCCACCCGCCGCCCGAGCAAGGAGCAGTAAGCGCTCCCGTGCCGCAACCCGCGCCCTTCCCTTGAAACGATCCCTCGCACTCCTGTTCATCGCCGCCAGTCCTGTCATGGCGCAGGAACCGCCCCGCGCGGAACCGGTGGACCCGGTGCTCGCCCCGGATGCCGGCAACGATTTCTTCCTCCGCGGAAAGAACCTTTACGACGACGCCCAGCGTGCCACGGATCTCGAGAACCGGCGGAACACCTTTCTCCGCGCCGCCCAGATCTTCAACGAATACATCCTCGCCTTCCCGAACCACGCCAACACCGAGATGGCCTGGTGGTACCTCGGCAGCAGCAATTATCTCGCGGGCCAGATCGACGATGCGAAGCGTTGTTTCACCACGCTCATCAACCGCTATCAGAAAGGAAAATGGGCCGCCGCCGCCGCGCGCACGCTTGCCGCGGACTACTACAACAACACGGAATACGCCTTCGCCGCGCCGATGTTCGAGCGATACGCCACCATGGCGACCAAGCCCGAAGAGAAACCCTACGGCTACTACTACGCCGGAAACAGCTACCGCATGATCGGCCGGGATCGCGAGGCCACGGGATGTTACATGAAAGTCATCGAGGACCCTAACGGATCGGCCTTCGCGGGCCAGTCCAAGGTGGCGCTCGGCCAGCTGCTGCTCAAGTCTGGAAAATTGTTGGATGCTCTCGCACGCTTCGAGGAAGTGGTCGCCGCGCCACTCGCCCCCAAGGTCCGCGGCGAGGCGGCGCTTCAGGCGGCGCTCACCGCGATCAAGCTCGACAAGACGGATGAGGCGGACCGTTACCTCAATCTCATCCTGCGCACGCCAGGCATGGAGGATTTCAGGACGGATGCCCAGACGGCGCTGATGGCCAATCTCTTCGCCAAGAAGAGCTACCAGCAGGTGGTGGATCTGTTCCGCGGCAGCGCGCCATCGCCGGATCCGGAAAAGCGCGCGGGCCAGTTGATGATCGCCGCGCGCTCGCACATGCGGCTCAAACAGCCCACCGAGGCGCTTACGCTCTTCCGCGAGGTGGAGCGCCTGGTGAAACCCGAGTCCGATGTGGCATTCCAGGCTTCATACTACCGTTTGCTCTGCTTCTTCCAGATCGAGGGTCGCCACGTGCCTGAGCAGGTGGATGCCTTCCTCCAGCTCTACCAGAAATCACGCTCCGAAGATCCGCGCATCCATACCGCCCTGATGATGAAGGCGGAGTCCCTTTACTCGAACAAGGATGTCGCGGGAGCCGCTAAGATCTACAGCCAGATCAACGCGGCCACGGTAAGCGAGAAGAACCGTCCGGGTCTGCTCTATCAGCGCGGCTGGTGTCTGGCAGAGGCCGGAGACAACCAGGGAGCCATCCGTTCGATCAGCGAGTTCATCTCCCGCTACCCGAACGATTCCCGGGTTCCCTCCGCGCTGGCGAAGCGGGCCAAGGCCTACGCCGATTCCGCGGAACCGCAGAAGGCGATCGCTGACTTCGACCGGCTCACCGGCGAGGGCATGCCCGCGGACCTGCAATCCTTCGCATGGCTCGAATCCGCGCGCATGCGCCGTGGAGAAAACAACATCCCGGAAATGATCGCGCGCTATCAGGGACTGCTGAACAACGTTCCGGACCTGAGCGAAAATCTGCAGGCAGAGGCCAATTACCGCATCGGCTGGGGACTGGTGAAAACCAACGCTGCCGCCGAAGCCGTGCCCTATCTCGAAAAGGCCCGCCAGCTCAAGCCGGAAGCCTACGGCAAGTTCGCGGGCACGCTGCTCGCGCTCGGTTACTTCGCCTCGCAGGATGCCGCCAAACTTGCCGAGGAAATCAAACGCGCCATCGATGGCGGCTACGAGGCCGAGATTCCAAACCAGGCGCTTCAATGGTGCGGCACCCAATCCTTCAACTCCGGCGATTATGCGCTCGCCGCAAGGTGCCTCGGTTCCATTTCCACTCCTGAGGAGCCCCGCGCCACTCCCAAGGAAGTCTGGCGTTACCTTGCCAAGGCCCGGTTGAAAAACCGCGACTTCGCCGGGGCCATCACCGCCGCTGACAACGTGC
This sequence comes from Luteolibacter sp., assembly GCA_036824745.1. GTDB lineage: Bacteria > Verrucomicrobiota > Verrucomicrobiia > Verrucomicrobiales > Akkermansiaceae > Luteolibacter. The sequence goes on along the minus strand of DAISZP010000188.1, from coordinate 6,828 downwards.
TCGCCGTGGAGGACAACAGCGCGTGGAAGGCGGATGGGTTGTTAGACCGCGGCCGCGCGCTGCTTGAGCTCAACCGCCCCGAGGAAGCCCTCAAGACCGCCGAAGAGGCCACAGCCCTCCATCCCCAGGGCAGGACCGGGGCGGGCCTGCGCATCCTCACCGGTGACATCGACCTGAAAATGGGCAACAACAAGGAAGCCTCGGCCGAATACCTCATTGTCGTGAAGTTCCATGATGACAAGGATCTCAAGCCCGAGGCCCTTCACAAGCTCATCGGAACCCTCGAAAAACAGGACGACAAGGCGGAGGCGGAAAAATACCGCCAGCAGCTCCAGAGCGAGTTTCCCGAGTGGAAACCGCAGTGAGCCGCGTTTTTCGCTTTCGCTCCGCCCCGCGAGGTCCTTGATTGCTGCCTCGCACCACGAGCCGCCAATGATCCCACCGTCCTCTTCCGCATCCTCCCAGAAACCCGCCAAGCGCAAGTCGGCTCCGGCATGGTCTTCGGAACAATCCTCCGAACTCTACGGACTCGAATCATGGGGTCACAAATTCTTCGGCGTGAACCGCAAGGGCCACGTCACCGTGCGCCTCGAGGACGATGAAACCCAGAAGGAAGTCTCGGTTTTCGAAGTGATCGAAGGCCTGCGCGACCGCGGCACCCACCTGCCCGTGCTGCTGCGTTTCCGCGACCTGCTCCACTCGCGCATCGCGGAGATCAACGAGTCCTTCCGCAAGGCCATCAAGGACACCGGCTACCGTGGCGAATACCGCGGAGTCTATCCGATCAAGGTGAACCAACAACGCCAGGTCATCGAGGAGATCGCCGAGTTCGGAAAAAAATACCACTATGGTCTCGAAGCCGGCTCCAAACCCGAGCTCATCGCCGCGCTCGCGCACATGCACGATCCGGAGGCCTACATCATTTGCAACGGCTACAAGGACGAGGAGTTCATCGACCTCGCGCTGCATTCGCAGAAGATGGGTTTGAAAATCATGCTCGTGCTGGAAATGCCCACCGAGTTGGAACTCATCCTCGAACGCTCGCGAAAGATCGGCGTGCTGCCCAATCTCGGCGTGCGCGTGCGCCTATCCACCCGTGGCTCCGGCCACTGGCAGGAAAGCGCCGGTGACAAGTCCGTCTTCGGCCTCAACGCCGCGCAGGTCATCGGCGTGGTCGATCACCTCAAGGAGACCGGTTACCTCGGCTGCCTGAAAATGCTCCACTATCATCAGGGTTCGCAGATCCCGAACATCGCCGCCATCCGCGAGGGAGCCACCGAGGCCGTTCGAATGTATTGCGATCTCGTCAAGGAAGGCGCCCCCATGGGCGTGCTCGACATCGGCGGCGGCATGGCCGTGGACTACGATGGCTCCCACACCAACTTCCACTCCTCCTGCAACTACTCCGTCACCGAATACTGCACGGACATCATCGAAGTCGTCTCCCAGATCTGCGACAAAGCCGGCGTCTCCCATCCGAACCTCATCTCCGAGAGCGGACGCGCCGTCGTCGCCTACTACTCCGCCCTCGTCTTCAACATCCTCGACGTCACCCGCGCCCAGACCTCCGAGGACGCGCCCGATGTTCCGCAAAACGCCCCGCAGAACCTCCTCAACCTCATCGACGTCAACAAGACCCTCTCCAAGAAAAACCTCCAGGAAGCCTTCAACGACGCCGTCTATTACCGCGACCAGATGCGCGCCCAGTTCTTCTACGGCAGCGCCACCCTGCGCGAGCGCGGCCTCGCCGAAGCCTGGTTCTGGCACATCCTCACCCGCATCTCCCGCCTCATCGACCAGCTTGAGGAAATCCCCGAGGAACTCCGCGAACTCTCCTCCACCCTCGTCGATTTCTACTACGGAAACTTCTCCCTCTTCCAGTCCCTGCCCGACTCCTGGGCCATCGACCAGCTCTTCCCCGTCATGCCCATCCACCGGCTTGACGAAAAGCCCCGCCAGCGCGCCGTGCTCGCCGACATCACCTGCGATTGCGATGGCAAGATCGACCGCTTCATCGACAAGGAAGACGTCGCCAAAATCCTCCCCCTCCACGAACTCAAGCCGGACGAGCCCTACTACGTCGCCGTCTTCCTCGTCGGAGCCTATCAGGAAACCCTCGGCGACCTCCACAACTTGTTAGGAGACACCAACGTCGTCGGCGTCCACCTCGAAAAAGGCAAAGCCGTTTACACCCACGAAGTCGAGGGAGACACCGTCGCCGACGTCCTCAGCTACGTCGAGTTCGACCCCAAGGAACTCGTCACCAAGTTCCGCAGCTTCGCCGAAAAAGCCGTCAACGACGGCCGCATTTCGCCCAAGGAGCGCCGCGAGATCCTCGATCTCTACCGCGTCGGTCTCAACGGCTACACCTACTTCGAGAGCTGAGCGCGGGCTTTGTTAGAATCCGGTGCGTCTCCGCCTCACCAATGGCAGGGCGCTGATGGCCACAAGCACCAGCGTGGAGGATTCCGGGATGCATTTGAGGTCCGCCACGAAGCTCAGGTCATGGTTGATCCCGGCCGGATCACCGCTGACGCTCTCGTGATACAGCTTGGCGGTGGCGAACTTGGAAAAGTCATAAAATCCCGCGTCGAAGAATGCGGAATCAAACGCCGTGCCGCTGGGATCATTCAGGATCAGCAGCGTGTGGTTGTAGTAGGTCGTGGATACCCGCGAGTAGTCGTAATCATCGACGAAGATGATCGAATCCCCGGGTAGGTGGGAAGGGACTCCCAGCAGTCCTGATTCGGATTTGAACGAACCCAGGAGCGGCGAGGTGTCGAACACCAGATCATTCACGATATGCAGCGCTCCGGTGACGCCGGCGAACGAGGGATAGCCCGTGGAAAACGTGTGGTTTCCCGCCGAGCCAAGCAAAGGAGACACCTGCCCGTATCCCGCGCTGTCGGAAACGTAGATGTTCTCACCATAGACGGCCAAGGACGATGTGGAAGCGCTGGAAGCCTGGGATCCGAGAAAGAAAAACTCGTAGTCCACCGCGCCGCCCGGTTGCGGATCGTCGCTCGAAGGCGTGCTCCGAAAGAAGGAGATTTCCTCGATGATTCCGGTTCCGCTGGCGGACCAAAGGAGATCCTGAGCCGGGATGGGAAGCGTGAGGGCAAGGAACCACAGCGTTTGGAGGGGGGAACTCTTCATCAAACCCATCCATCTATCACTCTTCAATGCGCGGGCAATGATCTTTTATTTCAAATGTATGTAATATGATCCGCCGTGAAGTTCCAGTGGCCGGCGCCGAGAAAGCGCGACAGCGGAGGGTGAACGCGTTCCATCGGAAATCCGGCGGCCCGGCGCCTCAGGACTTCAGCTCACGCCTCATCTCGATGATCGCATCGCGGATTTCAAAGGCGGAGCTGCGGAGGTGGGCGAGGGCGGCGAGTTGATCGGGATCCTCTTCGGCGGCCATGAGCTGCTGGCAGGAGCCGACGGCTTCGTTGAGCCAGTTGAGGCAGCGTTTCAAGACGGCGAGCACGTATCCGGTCTCGGGCTCGAAGCCGGACCCGCGGCGGGTGAGGGCGCCGGCGAGCTTGCCGCTCACTTGGAAAAGATTCGAGACCAGCGTGAAAGCGGGGCTGCCCCGCATGGCATCGCGGGGGACCACGTCCACGGAGCGCATGGCGAGCTCCTGGGCGCGGCATTGGAGCGGGTGGCGGTCCGCGTCGTTTTCATCCGGTTCTTCCAGAAAGTCTCCGTCGAAGCCGTCCATCCCGTCGATGAGTGGATCTCCGGGTTCGGGATCTTCGAGGATGCCGAGATCCTGGAAATCGTATCCGCCGGCGGATTCGTCGCGCTCGGCGAGAGCATCGAGCAGGCCGTCCCAGCCCATGACGAAGGCCTCCTTGCGTTCGCTGTCCGCGTCATCCATGTATTTCTCGAGCACCTCCTGATAGGCTTCTGTTAGGCGGTCGGACTCCTTGAGCCGCTCTTCCCAGGCGAACTCGTCGCGTCCGTCGTTCACATCGTCGGCGGGCCGCCTGCGGATGACCTGGGCCATGAAATCGCGCATGGCCTGGAGGTTGGCGAGCTTCTGGGCCTCCTCCTCGTCCTCGTCCATCTGCCAGGCGTGGGGCGAGATCTGGAGTTGATAGGAGGAGGTCTCGATGACGACGCGGCCGTTGATGCGGCTGAACCATTCGAGAAAGAGGGCGTTCCGCCACTCGAAGGGGATCTCGATCTCGCTGTCGTAGAACTGCTGCATGTCGCCCTCGCCCACGGTGGCCACTTTGCATTTCCGCGAAGCGGTCATGTCTCCGACGATGCCCTTCTGATCGAGCTCCACCTCCATCGCATCGTCCGCAGGTCTTGGCCGGGGGTTTTCAAACAACAGCCGGGTGCCGGCAAGATCGCGCCAGCAGTCGCCATCCAGATCAAGGATGAGCGGTTCGTCACGACCGAGCAGCCAGATGCGGCCCGTGGTGCGGCCTTCGATCGAGTTATCGATCTCGCCGCGAATGACCGCGTCTTCGAGCCTCCATGCCATGGAGAGGATTTTCCGCAAGCCGCGGGGCGGCCGTCAAGCCAGCGTGAACCCGGGATCAGTAATGTTGTTTCCCTGGAATCAGAGCGTATTCCGCGGCCAGCTCGAGAGCTTCCTCGCGGCATGATTCCGAGGAGGGAATGAGCCGTTCTGCGGGAGGCAAGGTCATCTGGCGGAAGAATTCGGTGTCGTCGAAACCGATGGCCGCGGCGTCCTCGATCCGGAATCCGTAGTAGATCCGGCCGATGCGCGCCCAGTGGATGGCTCCGAGGCACATCGGGCAGGGTTGGCCGGTGGTGTGGATTTCGCAGCCCTCGAGATCGAAGGTTCCCAAGCGCGCGCAGGCATCGCGGATGGCGGTGATCTCGCCATGGGCGGTGGGGTCATTGGTGCCGACGACGCGGTTCCACCCTTCGCCGATGATTTCGCCATCGCGCACGATCACCGCGCCGAAAGGACCGCCATCGCCGCGTGCGATGCCCCATCTCGCGAGCTCGATGGCGCGTTTCATGAATATCTCGGAATTTCCCATGATCGGTGAGGCTGTAGCATGCGCCTGACCAAGGCGATGCAAAAATCCGGTGCGGGAAATGGCTGGTTTTTCCAAGGAACCGCCATCGCATGTGTCTTCATGGAAGAAGACCGAAGAAGTTCATGAAGCCCATCATCCTCCCATCCAGCGCGTGGCATTGTGGATTCCTTCCGCTGATTCTCATGGCCATGGTGGTGGTGCTGGCTCAATGCCGCAGGAAATCCGATGAGCCTCCGCCTTCGACGCGGGCGGAAAAAACACGGCCGGCGGCCAACCCCATCGGCGATTCCCGTCGCAGCGCGCCGAGGCCTTCCGCCGCCCTCAGCGCGGATGATCTCGTCGCGATCTATCAGAAATCCGGTGCCGCCGCCGCGCTAGAAGCGGCGAAGGCTCTTCCCGGCCCCGAGCGCGATCAGCAGGTCATCTTCATCCTCGGATACCTGACGCGAACCGATCCGGAATTCGTCGCGAACGAACTGAAAAAGGCGGGATTGAATGCCTATCATCAAGGCTTTGTGGTGGATGCGGTGTTGAGTGAATGGAAGGATGGCAGAAAAGCGCTGGCTTGGGCGGACACGCAGCTAACAGGACAGCTCCGCCTGAGAGCGGTGGCCAAGGCGCTCGGAATCCTCGTGCGGACCGATCCGCAGGCCGCGCTTGCCCATCTGGGCACGCTTCCGGAAAGCGAAAGCCGCAGGCAGGCGATCTGTGATCTGTTCGCAGCGTGGGGAGCGTTGGATCCGAACGCGGCTCTCAGGCAGGCGGCACAACTCCCGGCGGGCGAGTCGGAGTCCGCGATCAGATACGTTCTCAACGCCTGGGCGCGCACTCATCCGGACGATGCCGCCGCGTGGTTGAAGGCCAGCCCGTCTCCATCGGCGAATCAGATCCGCGATGTGTTTCTCTCCTGGCCCGCGGATGCGAAAACCAGCGCGCAGGCGTGGTTTGACTCCCTTCCCGAAAGTCCGGCCAAGGCGGAAGCGAAGACGGGAATCGATCAGGCGGCGTCCAATACACTTGCGATTGTCTGCGGCCCCGCCACCGCACCCGATGAAAGCTGGAAGACCAAAGCCGTTTCCGAAATGAAACCAGAGGACCTGCGGAGCTGGGCCTATCAGGACAAGGCGGGCGCGCGGCGTTTCCTTGAACAAGCCCCGGACAATCCCGCTCTAACGGAAATGGTCTGCGCTGTCGCCGCCTGCATGTCGGCTGACGAAAGCCCGCAGGCCGCTTTTGACTGGGCCCTGAAACTCTCGCCCGGCTTGAAGGCCGACGCGTTGCGGCTCGCCGTGGTCTCGTGGGTCATGAAAGCCCCGGCCGCTGCTGCGGAAAAGACCTTCACGCTTCCGGCGGACCATCGCGCGCCTCTCACCCTGGCGATTGCGGAGAACTGGACCCGGCAGGATCCCGCCGCCGGCGCGGCATGGGTCGCCGGCCTTTCGGAAAGCAATCAACCGGAACTCGTCGTCAAAGTCCTCGAACAATGGGCCGGCATGGAACCGGAAAAAGCATACGGTTGGCTTGGCACCCTGCCCGCAGGAGCCGCGCGCGACGAGGGCATTTCCCTGATGATCCACCGCGAGGCACGTCACGATCCTGCCTCGTTGCTGCCGTGGGTGGATCAAATCTCCCAAGCGAAGTTGCAGCAGGACATGAAGACTTTGATCCAAGCATGGATGAAAAATCCCTGAATCCTGCGGCAATTGGAAAACTTCAAGCCATTAGACAAAGAATGCACGAAAGGAGTATTGCCGCGCATACCTGCATTTCGTTCCCTGATGGCCGTTCGGCCCCGCGCCGT
>DAISZP010000187.1:0-10165 GCA_036824745.1 Luteolibacter sp. | reverse complement strand
GGTTGCCGCTCAGCAGATCCTCGCCCGTTAGAACATATTCGCCCATCCAGCGGCGGCTCTCGCGGATGCCCGCGCGGACCGGCCATTGACTGATGAACGCGCCCTTCCACGCTTCATCGCGGCGGCTCAGCCAGCGCACCGCCTCGGCGGCCACCTTGCGCCCCTGTGCCTCCAATCTTCCGAGGCAATCCGGATCCAGGGGATCGAAATCCCCCGCCCCGGCCCCGCCTGTTAGATCCAGAGTCCCGAACAACTCGCCGGGGCGCCCGGACGCGCGGAACGACAGCCCGAGCGCTTCCGGAGAAACCTCCCCCGCGCGCATTCCCTCGACCAGAAGTCCCGAAACGCGAAGCGGGAATTCATGCACCGCCTGCCCTTCGCAGCGCACGCCGAAAATGTAAGCCGGTCGTTGCAGGTGGAGCGCCACCTCCATCGCACATTCCGCGCCGAGAAACGGAGCCACGATGGCATCGCCGGAAGCATCCACCAGATTCGCGGCCTCGATCACCCGCGGTCCGGATCGTCCCGATACGAGGATCTCCCACAAACCGCCTCTATCCGAAACTCCGATGACTTCGGTGTGGTAAACGGCTTCCAACAAGACCTCAGCGTTCACCATCTCATCCGCGATGCGCGCGAACTCGACCGGGTGCTGCGGCAGAACGTCCACCCGTCCCATGCGCCGCGGGCCGATGCCGGTAGCGGCGATCATGCGCTCCGCGATCTCCGAGCAAATGCCCGGATTAGCGATGACGGCATCGGATTCCTCGCGCAGCAGATAGAGTCCGCAGAACGAATGCACGAGCGAGGCCGTGCCCATTCCACCGAGGAAACCGTATCTCTCTATCAGAATCGTCCGGGCTCCGCCTCTCGCCGCGGTGACGGCCGCCGCCAATCCGGCGCTGCCTCCGCCGATCACCGCCACATCGAAGCGCCGGACGTTTTCATTCATGATCGCTTCCCGGCGATCAATGCCGCCAAGGTGCTCGGAGTCGCCAGGTTCTCGCGGGTGAGATCGTCCGGCGTGAGCTCCACACCGTATTCATCCTCCACCGCCACCACGATCTGCATCACGGCCATCGAATCCAATCCGGCGGCGAACAGATCTCCGTCTTCGGGAAAATCCCAATCCAATTCCAACAAACCCTCGCCGTTCAACCAATCGATGAGTTCGGTGGGGTCGGGTGACACTTTCTTCGTTGAATGCATGCGCGCGAAAAGTGCGATGCGCGGCCCGGGTTCATCAAGTGGAAATGATTCGCGAAATCACGCTCAACGCTCACGCGGAGTGGATTGCCCCGTCCTTGATGATGAGCGTGCGGTCGCCGTGTTTCGCAAGCGCTTGATCGTGTGTGACCACCACCAGCGTGACCTTGTGCTCGGTGGCGAGCGACATGAGGATTTCCATGATCTCGGAGCTGTTGTGCGAATCGAGATTTCCCGTGGGTTCGTCGGCGAAAAGGACCTTGGGTTCGTTCACGATCGCGCGGGCGATGGCCACGCGTTGTTGCTCGCCACCGGAAAGTTCCGCGGGCAAATGGTCCGCGCGATCCGCGAGGCCCACGCGTTGCAGCGCCTTCATCGCGATATCCGAAGTGTCCTTGCCCGAAATCGCACCGGGCACGGCGACGTTTTCCAAAGCGGTGAGTTCCGGCAACAGGTGGAAATTTTGAAACACGTAGCCGATCTCCTGATTGCGGAAACGCGCCTGCTCCTTGTGGCTCATCGAGTAGATGTCCTTGCCGTGGATGCGCACGGCTCCTTTCTCGGGGCGCTCCAAACCGGCGAGCGTGTAGAGCAAGGTCGTCTTGCCCGCGCCGCTTGGTCCGCAGAGGAACACGCGCTCGCCCTGGCGCACGCTCAGGTCGATGCCATGCAGGACTTCAATGGGCTTCGGGCCGATCGAGTAGCTGCGGTGCAGGTCGATCGTTTCGATCATGATTTCGCTCACACCGGGAAGTTGGAGGGCTTCCCGGATGAGCGCAAGAACTTCGGGGGACGTCAGCGCGTGGCGGCGTCCGCTTCGATCCACGACCACAGGCTGGCGAGGCTGTCGCGGACTTTGGCTTTGATTCCCGCGAGATCGCCGGCGGGATCACCTTTTCCGTAGAGGTAGAACTTGATCTTCGGTTCCGTTCCCGAGGGACGCACGGCGAATGAGCGGCCGTCTTCGAGATCGACGAAAAGCATCTTCTCCTTCGGAACCAGATCGCCTTCCTGATCGAAAATGTCCTGTTTGGCGAAATCGCGCACGCGGATCACCGCGGAGCCGTCCACTTCGGTCGGTGGATTTTCAGCGTATGAAGCGGCCAGAGCCTGGATCTTCGCGGCACCATCGGCTCCTTCCATCACCAGCGACTTGCCGATCTCCAAGTAGTAGCCGAACTCGGTGTAAATCTCATCGAGCAGCTCCGGAAGCGTCTTGCCCAAGGATTTCGCATAAGCCGCCACTTCCGCGAACATGAGCGTGGCTCCGTTCGCATCCTTGTCGCGCACCGCGTCCGATCCGAGATAGCCGTAGCTTTCCTCGCCGCCGAAGACAAAGAAGCGGGAATACTCCAGCCGGAGCTCGCGGGTCTGTTCTTCCGTTAGAGAACGGTAGTCGCCCTTCTTGTCCGCCGGGATGGCCTCCTCGTACTTGCGTAGCTTGCCGGCGATGTATTTGAAACCCGTCAGAGTGTCCACCACGCCGACGCCGAAACCATCGGCGATGGAACGCTGGAGTTCGGTGGTGACGAAGGTTTTCACGAGCACCGCGCGGCTGCGGTTCGCGTGCGTGATCCAGCCGAGATCAAAGCAGGTCTTGAGGCGGTACCACGCCATCAGGGAACCGATCTGGTTGCCGGTGAGGAGCTGCATTTTCCCGGCGGAATCGCGGACCGCTACGCCCATGCGGTCCGCGTCCGGATCGGTGCCGATGACGATCTCGGCACCGGAGCGTTCCGCGAGGTCGATGGCCATTTTCAGAGCGGGAGCGTTTTCCGGATTCGGCGAGTCCACCGTCGGGAATCGTCCGTCCTGAACGTCCTGTTCCGGAACCGTTAGAACGTCGAAACCGAAACCGCGCAGCATCGGAACGTTGATCGTACCGCCCGTTCCGTGGAGGTTGGTGAAGACGACCTTGGTCGAAGCGCCTTCCAACAGCGAGGGACGCAGCAGCAGGGTTTTCAGCCGGGCAACGTAACGTTCGTCCATTTCGGCACCGAGTATGGTCACGGTTCCGCGTTGGGCTTCGGGAAGCGGCTCGTATGCCTCCGAGGTGATCGAGTTCACCTCATCGATGATGCCGCTCGCGTGCGGATCGACGATCTGCGCGCCGTCATTGAAATACGCCTTGAAGCCGTTGTCATGCGGCGGGTTGTGACTGGCTGTTAGAACCACACCGGCGTCGGCACGGAGTTCGCGGATGGCGAACGAGAGCTGCGGCGTGGAACGCGGACCTTCGAACAAATAAGCATCGCAGCCGAGATCGGCACAGACCTTGGCGCAGAACTCGGCGAAATCCCGCGAGAAGTGGCGGGTGTCATGGGCGAAGACGAGCATCGGCTTGCGTGAATCACCGACAAAACGTTTCGCGTAGGTGATCATGCCCCGCACGGCGCGGCTCACGTTGTAATAATTCATCGTCGCCGTGCCCACGCAGGGATGCTCGGGTCGGCCGTTCGGTCCGCCTTTCCCCAGCTCCACCGTGGTGATGACGCGGCCGATGGTGCGTCCGCGCAGTCCGCCGGTGCCGAAGGCGAGGGTTTTGAAGAAGCGGTCGTTGAGTTCCTCCCACGCGCCTGAGGAAAGCAGCTCGTCGACGGCCTTTGCGGCGATCTCGCTGGTGGTTCCGGCCAACAGGGCCTCGATGTTCGTTTTTGCGGTAGGGAGAAGTTGTCCGCTGGCGACGGCCGCGTCCAAGGAAGAAGAAAGAGCGCTCATTACGGAGCGCGATGGTAGGAGAATCCGCCCGTATGGCAATGCCCCCGATAGGTTGAGCGGTAAAAAGAGCGCCTGATCGACTGTGCCAAGCGGCGGGAGAAAAGTAGCCTCACTAGGATTCGAACCTAGAATAACGGAATCAAAATCCGGGGTGTTACCATTACACTATGAGGCTTTTCGAGGGCCCCTCGGCCCTGCGGCGGCGGAAGCTAGAACAGCGGATGGCGGTTTGGCAACAGGGAAAATCGGTCAATGTGACGAGATTTTCACCGCCTTCTCGACCATGGCCTCGGCCATGTCGAAATCCACCGCGCTGCGGGCGTGGATCCGGCAAACCGGGTGGCCGGCGTGGATGGGATCACCCACTTTGACCAATTGGTCGAAGCCGACGGCAAAATCGACCCCATCGGTGGCTTTCGCGCGGCCGGCACCAAGTTGCAGCGCGGCTTGACCGATCAGGCCGGCATCGACCTTTTCGATCTTGCCGGAAATCGGAGCGAGCATTTCGCGGATGATCGGGGCTTTGTGGATCTCGCCGAGTTTCGGCAGATCCGCCGGATTTCCGCCTTGCGCGGCGACGATTTCATCAAACTTCCGGCGGGCGCTGCCGTCGTCGATGAGTTTTTCGAGTTCGGCGCGGGAAACTCCGGCGATTTTCTCCGAGAGATCGAGCACCACGGCGCGGAGGTCTTCAGGGCCGCCGCCTTCGAGGCAGTCGATGGCTTCGATGACTTCCAAGGCGTTTCCGACAGCCTTGCCGGTCGGCTGGCTCATTGGATTCAGCAGGGCGTGAACCTCCACTCCCATTTCGCGGCCGACCGCGATCATGCTGGCGGCGAGCGCTTCGGCGTCCTTCTTGGTCTGCATGAAGGCACCGGTCCCGTATTTCACATCGAGCACGAGACGATCGAGGGTTTCCGCGAGTTTCTTGGACATGATGGACGCGGTGATCAGCGCGATGGACGGCACGGTGCCGGTCACGTCACGCAGCGAGTAGAGTTTCTTGTCCGCCGGGCAGAAGCGGTCGGTCTGGCCCATCATGGCGACGCCGAGTTTCTTGAGCAAGGCACCCGCTTCGTCGATGCCGAGGCGGACGTTGAATCCGGGGATGGATTCCAGTTTGTCGAGCGTGCCGCCGGTGATGCCGAGGCCGCGTCCGGAAACCATGGGCACCCAGCAGCCGCAGCACGCGACGAGCGGCGCGAGGATGAGGGAAACCTTGTCGCCGATGCCGCCGGTCGAATGTTTGTCCACCACCGGCGGGTGGCCGGCGGGATGGGAAAACTGGTCGCCGCTGTCCATCATCGCGCGGGTGAGCGCGGCAACTTCCACGGGCGTCATGCCCTTGAAAAACACGGCCATGGCGAAGGCGGACATCTGATAGTCCGGAACATCGCCGGTGACGTATCCGTCGATGAGTTTCTCGATTTCGCGCGAGGTGAGTTCCTCGCCCTCGCGCTTGCGGGCGATCAAGGTGGGGATGTGCATGATCGCGAGTCGTATGCGATGCGCGCCGCGGGTGCCAGCACGCATTTGCCGGAGCCTATCGTTTCTTCGCGCGGGGCGCGATGAGTTCGAACGAATGGTCGATGAGCTCCCGGATCAACTTGGTTGGAACGCTGCCGTCGAGGATCACCGTGTTCCAGTGCTTCTTGTTCATGTGGTAGCCGGGCGTGATCGCGGGGTATTCGTCGCGCAGCTCGATCGAGCGCTCCGGATCGCATTTGAGGTTCACCGTGGATGGAAAATCATCAGGACTTGTTAGGGCGAACATTTTCCCAGCCACCTTGTAAACGAGCACATCGGGGCCGAAGGGCGTGGTTTCCTCGGCCCCGGGTTTGGACAGGCAGTGGGCGATGACGTCGGGGAGGTCCATGTGCGCAAGTTGAGCGACGGCGGGAGTTTAGTCACTCCTTGTGAAACACGAGTTTCCCGTGATCGAGATCCGCCTGAATGACGTCGCCTTCGACGAACTTCCCATCTAGCACGTCGAGGCTGAGCGGGTCTAACAAAGCGTGCTGGATGGCGCGTTTCAAGGGACGGGCACCGTACACCGGATCGTAGCCTTGGTTTCCAACGAACTCCTTGGCCTGCTCGGACAAGGCGAGGGCGAGGCCTTGTTTGGCGAGACGCTTGCGGACGCGGTCGAGCTGGAGATCGACGATGGTGGTGATCTCGTCGCGCTGGAGGCGGTCGAAGATGATGATCTCGTCGATGCGGTTGAGGAACTCGGGGCGGAAGTGCCCGCGCAGGGCCTCGGTGACCTTGGCCTCGCGTTGTTCGGCATTGTCCTCGTGGAGGATGTGTTGTGAGCCGATATTGGATGTGAGAATGATGACCGTGTTGCGGAAATCCACCGTGCGGCCCTGGCCGTCGGTGATGCGGCCGTCGTCGAGCACCTGGAGCAACACGTTGAAGACATCGTGGTGGGCCTTCTCGATCTCATCGAAGAGCACGACCGAATACGGCTTGCGGCGGACGTGTTCGGAGAGCTGGCCGCCTTCCTCGTAGCCGACATATCCCGGAGGCGCGCCGATCAAACGGGCGACGCTGTGTTTTTCCATGTATTCGGACATGTCGATGCGGACCATCGCTCCCTCGTCATCGAAGAGAAACTCGGCGAGGGCTTTGGAGAGTTCGGTTTTCCCGACGCCGGTGGGTCCGAGAAACAGGAACGAGCCGATGGGCCGGTTCTCATCCTGCAAACCGGCTCGGGCGCGTCTAACGGCATTGGAAACCGCGGAAATTGCCTTTTTCTGGCCGACCACTCGGGCACCGAGGCGTTCCTCCATGTGCACGAGTTTTTGCTTCTCGCCTTCCTGAAGCCGGGAAACCGGAATGCCGGTCCACGAGGAAACCACGCGGGCGATGTCCTCCTCGGTGACCTCTTCCTTCAGGATCGCTCCGTTTTTCTGAAGCACGGCGAGGGCGTCCTTCGCGCCATCAAGCGCCTTGTTCGCCTCGGGCAAATCGCCGTAGGTGATCTGCGAGGCGCGTGTTAGATCGCCGATCCGCTGGGCGCGCTCGGCTTCTCCCTTGAGCGTCTCGATGCGTTCCTGCGCCTCGCGCACCTTGTCGATGACGGACTTCTCGTTTCGCCACTGCGCCATGAGGCCGGACGATTGCTCGCGGAGATTGGCTTGTTCCTCCTTCACCTTCTCCAGACGCGCGGCGGATGCCTTGTCGGTCTCCTTTTCCAGCGCCTTGCGCTCCATTTCCAGCTGGAGGATCTGGCGTTCCAACACGTCAATTTCGGTGGGCATCGAATCGAGTTCGATCTTCAGGCGCGAGGCCGCCTCGTCCATCAGATCCACCGCCTTGTCCGGCAGGAAACGATCCGAAATGTAACGGTCTGATAGAGCCGCCGCGGCAACGAGAGCCCCGTCCTGGATACGCACGCCGTGGTGGACTTCATAACGTTCCTTCAATCCGCGCAGGATGGCAATGGTGTCCTCGACGGAAGGCTCGCCGACCATAACCGGTTGGAAGCGACGTTCGAGCGCGGCGTCCTTTTCGATGTATTTTCGGTATTCGTCGAGCGTGGTGGCGCCGATGGTGTGGAGTTCACCTCGGGCGAGTTGGGGTTTGAGGAGATTTCCCGCGTCCGGGCTGCCTTCGGTTTTTCCAGCGCCGACGATGGTGTGGAGTTCGTCGATGAAGAGGATGATCTGGCCTTCGGATTCGGTGACTTCCTTGAGGAAGGCTTTGAGGCGGTCCTCGAACTCGCCGCGGTATTTCGCTCCTGCCAGCATGCCGCCGAGGTCGAGGGCGATGACGCGTTTGTTTTTCATCGAGTCCGGGACATCGCCGGAAACGATTCGGCGGGCCAGGCCTTCGACGATGGCGGTCTTGCCGACACCCGGCTCGCCGATGAGCACCGGGTTGTTCTTGGTGCGGCGTGAAAGCACCTGCAACACACGCCGGATTTCGTGGTCGCGACCGATGACGGGATCGATTTTCCCCTCGCGGGCGCGGGCGGTGAGGTCGGTGCCGTATTTTTCCAGAGTCTGGTATTTTCCCTCGGGATCCTCGTCGGTGACCTTCTGGGATCCCCGGACGCTCTTGATCGCCTCCATGGCTTTCTTTTTGTCCAATCCGGCTTCCTTGAGCAGTTTCTCGGCTGGTGAATCACCTTCGAGTGAGCCGAGGATAAAATGCTCGACGCTCAGGAAATCATCCCCGAGCGATTCGCGCGCCTTGTCGGCGGATTCGAGCGTGGCGCGCAGGCCGACGCTGATCTGCGGCTGGGTGGACGCGCCGTGAACACTCGGTTCGCGGGTAAGGGCCGTGGCCACCGCGGCTTTCAGGCGGGAAACTTCGACTCCGGCCTTCTGGAGGATCGGCACGGTGATGCCGCCCTCCTGTTGGAGCAGGGCGAGCAGGACATGGATGCTTTTGACTTCCGGATGAGAGGATTTCGAGGCGAGGCTCTGGCCATTTTGCAACGCCTCCTGCATTTTCTGAGTGATTCGATCGAGTCCCATGTGAGGTTTCTGTTTGTTGCTAGAAACTTAAAACGCCGCCGCCGAATTTCAACGGGGGACTTGGCGTTTTTTGCGGTTCACCGGAAAAACCACCACCAAACACCGCCGCCCAACAGGAGCAGGGCGACAAGCACTCCACAGATCGTCCTCACCAACCTGCGGGACTGCCTGTCCATCTCCGACTGCCCCATGACGTTACGATCCTGAAAGTCCTCGTAGCTCTTCCTGAGCCCATCAATCAGATCGATCAGTTCCTGGATCACGAGCGTTTCAATCAATGATCCGCCGCATCGGAATCATGTTGGAATACTCGAAGCCCTGTTTCTTGAAAAACTCCTGGGACTCGGCGCTCATCTTGTCGGTGAGCAAGGTGATGCGCTTGAAGTTTTTCCGCTTCGCGAAATCCACCACATAGTCGGTGAGCATGGCGCCATAACCTTGGCCGCGATGATCCGGATGAATCACAACGTCTTCCATCAAAATCACAAAGCCACCGCGCGCGGTGGAGATGGTGAAGAGCAGGTTCACCATGCCGAAGATCTTGTCCTTGTTGCGGACGACGAAAATCCGTCCGCGGTTCGGTTGTTCGAGGATCAAACGAAGCCCGCGTTCCTGCAGCACACGGTCCGGTGAAAAGTCATCCGAGCGGGACATCAGATCCATCACCAGTTCCGTTAGGGCCGGCAGGTCCTCGATCGTCGCCGGCTCCACATGCGGCGGATCATCGACGAGAGCGGAGCGATCGGATTCAGGGAGGCTCTTCACGGGCGGAGTTGTGGCAGGTTTAAGGACAGGTCGCACGAACTTTTCCGCGGGCAAAGGATTTCATTTCAAGAGATCGGGGCGGTTGCGCGCCGTGCGTTCGAGAGCGGCCTTTTCCTTCCATTCCTGAATCTTTCCGTGGTGCCCGGAAAGCAGCACCTCGGGCACGGACATCCCCCGAAACTCGACAGGCCGCGTGTAGGCGGGAGCTTCAAGGCTGTTCGGGTTTGAAAACGATTCCTCTTCCGACGACCGCTCGTCGCCCAGCGCTCCGGGCAACAAGCGGATCACCGCATCGCAAACCACCGCGGCGGCGATCGCACCGTTGGTGAGCACATAGTCGCCGATGGAAATCTCGTCGTCCACCAAGGCCTCGATCACCCGGTGGTCCACGCCTTCGTAGTGGCCACAGAGGATCAGCAGATGCTCCGCGGACGCCAACTCACGGGCGACCGATTGTTTGAAAGGCCGTCCCTGCGGAGTCATCAAAATCACTTTTGTTTCAGGCTCCTTGAGCGCCTCGACGGCGGCAAACAACGGTTCCGGTTTCAGCAACATCCCCTGCCCTCCGCCGCACAGCGTGTCGTCCACCCGGCGGTGCTTGTCCTCCGACCAATCGCGGAGTTGATGCCCCACCACCTCCACGATGCCCGCCGCGCGGGCGCGCTGGATGATGGAGTCGCTCAAGGGAGCGAGCGCCACTTCGGGAAACAAGGTCACGATGTCGATCCGCATGGCGGGAAACTGGACGGCGGCCTGCGTTTTGCCAACTTCCGCCTTTGCCCCGGCGGTGGTTTCCGCCAGAAACCCGCATGTCGATTCTCGAAAAGGCCCGCGAACTCGCGGTCATCCGCACGTCCGCCTCGGTCCTCGGCTGGGACCAGGAAACCTACCTGCCGCCATCCGCCGCCGCGTTCCGCGCGAAACAACTCGCCTGGCTGTCCTCCCAAGCCCACCAGATCGCCACTTCTGACGATTGGAAACGCGCCCTTGAA
>DAISZP010000186.1:0-10215 GCA_036824745.1 Luteolibacter sp. | reverse complement strand
ACAGACCCCATCAAAAGCCCTCTTCTAACTGTCCGCATTTTCGGGTCGACATCAGAACACCTGCTGTCACGTTTCACAGCCCGGTGGCATCGACCAAGCCCGTCACCCTCAGCGCCTCCGGGATTAGTCTGGGGGATGGGCTGCTCACAGGGCCGGTTACGGATCTCCAAGTTTCTGCCTCCGTGCCACTCGCATCCGGGGCCGAAATCATGGCCAACGTCTCCCTGGGTGGCCAGACATCACTCAGCCAGCCGCTTGCCTTCAAAGTCATGAAATCCAGAGTGGTGAAGGTGGCTCTTTACAAGGTCAACAAGACCGGAGCGAATAACGGCACTGGAGAGCCGGATATCCCGATTGATACGGAGTCCCTCCGGAAATTCCTCAACGACGTTTTCAAACCCCAGATCAATGTGACCTTTCAAGTAATCCCCATGGCGGACATTTCGGTGGACTGGGATGTGGAGGGCGGAAATCCCGGAGCACTGGACACCGAGAGCCGGACGATAGGAGCTGAACCTGGAAAAATTCTCGCCAAGCGTCCTCAGGAGCGTCCCGAGGTGAACATCGATCTCTTCGTCCTTGGAGGTGGCAGCTGGATCGATCCGTCCCCGCCCCCCAAGACAGGAGGTTCCGCCGGCACCACCCTGCGGGATGACGACCAACAGGGGGAAATTCCCAACGCCTGCTGGGTGACGGGAGAGCCGCTCAATGGCCGAGGAATCGCCCAGCTTTACCAGTCCATCGCCCACGAGATCGGCCATGTGATTGTCGGATACGGGCATCCGGACGACGAAACCTGTCAGGTGCTTCTTCCCGGCACCAACAACGCCCGCCGACTAATGTGTTCCGGTGTCGGATACGGCGGCATCGTGCGGGATATCATGATCGTCAAGGGCGAGTGGGACAAGGCGGAGCAGTGGCTGCACAACGAAATCGACCAATGAAACTCCTCACTTTGATGTGCATCTTGTTGGGAGGTCATGTTTCAGCAGACACCTTCATTCTAACAGCAGAAGAAAGGGCAGCCCAAATAGAAGGTCTGGCTACTTGGAATAAATTCGCAGACGACGGCTGGACACATCTCCCGAGAGAAGAGGCCATTCGCGAACTAAGTTCGGGACTCCGTAAAACATCCCCGCTCAGGACAACATATACCGTGCCTGAAAAAGCGGAGATTCATGAAAAACTGAGAAACGCGTTTCTCACGATTCCCGGATACGCGGAATACTACCGGGACCGGGTGTTGGAGGCGCGGGAGCAACTGGAGAAAGTTCGCGCCGGGACGCGAACCGACATGCTTGAAGGCACTGCGGCGCACCACGTTCTTTCTGCCCAAGGAGATTGTTTCGGCACCCTGAGTTTGCTCCCAAGTGCGGAAACCATCCGGGTGCTGGGAGAGTTTCTGGACGATCACCGAGGTTGGCGTGACCCACATCCGGGCATGACGGAGACGGAGCGGGAATGGCTCAAGATTGAGGTTCCGAATTCTTACAAAGCCGCCAACGCCCTGCAATTCCTCCCGATTGTCGGAAAACCGTTTCCCAAAACGAAATGGCGAAAGGACTACAGCAAGGAGGAGATCGCCATCTGGAAACAATGGTATGACGAGATCAAGGAAGGCAGGCGGACCTTCCGCTTCGAGGGCGATCCGGTGGAATACGATCTCAACGGTCCCGCTCCGAAGGAGAAGCTGGAGCGCCTCGCGCTGGCGGAGAAGAGGGATGGCAAGCGCGAGGCAAGGCATCGCGGGCCGGAATTCGCTCCATCGTCTGAAGCACAAGTGCCGTCACAAGCCCCACTCGTAGCGTTGTTGGTGGCCTGCGCCGCCGTGCTTGGTTCGCTGGTGTGGTATTTCCGCCGAGCAAACAATAGCTGATGGAGTCCATCGCCCACGAGATCGGCCATGTGATTGTCGGATACGGGCATCCGGACGCCTCGGAGGGACCGGCGGTTTTGCCCGGGACGGATCGCGCGATCCGCCTGATGAATTCCGGGGCCTTTTGCTCTGAATCCCGGGCGATACGGCGTTGGATCGTGAAGGGCGAGTGGGATGAGGCGGACAAAAATCTTAAAAAGATACTCAATGAGCAATGAAATATCTTCTGAAAAATTTAAACATGATTTTAATGTCTTGGTTGTTCGTCACCCAATCAATATGGGCTGACCAGGCTGGTGTTCCTGATGTAAGTGATTGGGAGAAACCGTTTTTGGAAACCCTCAAGAAATACCAAAACGACGAATCAGAGGAGGCCATGCGTGGAATCGGCAGGGTGGCAGAACTCCTTTCGATTCCTTACAAGAAGGAGCCCCATCGCAAGCAATCGGATGCATATCGATTAGCGGTAGGTAGGCTGCGAGAAATTCCGGGGGCAGTCGAATACTTCAAGCGGGACATTCTGAAACGAATGGAATGGGACATGGGCTGTTCCGCGATCAAGGGAGATGAAGATCGTGACTCGAATTTCCATATCCTTGCCCAACTCCAATTGCCCGAAACCGTTTCCGTCCTGGGCGAGCTGCTTTATGATGATCGTGACCCTTCGAAAGGGCCTCCTTCGGATAGTCCTTATGTTCCAAACTCATTGTATGCCACGCTGTCCCTTCACAAGCTCGGAATCAAACATCCTCCGGTGAATTCTCGGGATTTCGACGCCCGGCGTGATCTTCCTGCTTGGCGGCTCTGGTATGAGCAGGTCAAGGCTGGGAACCGCACGTTCTCATTCGTGGGTGATGAGAAAACCTACACTCTGGCCGGGGCCGGAACCATGGTGCCCGAGAAGAAAGTGCGACCAGACAGGAAGTCCAACAATCTGTTGACGGGATCACCCGCTTCGGTGTCCGGAAAAACCGAGGGCCCGGGGGGGTGGATGATCCCCGCGTTTGTCGGGTTTTTATTCTGCCTGCTGGTCGGTTATTGGTTTAAAAAACGTTTGGGATAGTCTCATACCCATGAATTGGAACGCCCTTCCGATGGGGTGTTAGGAGGAGGGCCGGCTTGCCGACAGAACGTTTTGAGTTTCCTGAATGGCAAGCCAGCGAGAGACTTAGGCGGACGGAGTTTCAGGCCGGGTTGGGCAGAGGAGAGGGGGCTTGTTCCTCACGCTTGCGCGGGGAGCGGCGGATGTGGGAGGCGGTGCGCCATTGGGCGAGGATTTCGGGATCGCGGCGGAAGCGGTTGCTGACGGAGCTGTCGAGGCTCTTGATGAGGAGGCGGGCTTCCTTGATGAGGGCGCGGACGCGGGCGGTGGAGCCTGTGTCGGTCTGGAGATCCTCGTGTTGCTCGGAGCCGAAACCGCTGATGGCCTGGAGGTCGTCCCGAAGGTCTTGGACGAAGTCCGGATCCATGGAGAAGGCGGTGAATTTGGCGACGACGGCGCTGTCCGCGAGATGGGCGAGGAAGGTTTCGGCGTCGGAGAGGATCTGGCGCTGGGTGTCCGGGCCGAGGGTGAAGGAGGTATCGAAGCCGGGGTTTCCTTTGAGGGCGATGGTGCGGGCGGTGGCGGCGATGGCTTCAAGGTCCTCGCGGACTTCTTCGAAGAGGGCGGACTTGGCCGATGTGGCGGGGCTGGCGGTGTTACCGGGTTGTTGGTCGGGATTGCCGATTTCCTGGCGGAGGGGATCGACTCTGGCGAAGTCTTTGGCTCCCTCGCTGCCAGCGGGGAAGGCGGAGGCGTGCTGGGTGCCGAAGGTGGAAATGCGGTCCAGTGCTTCGGTGACGGCGTATTCTTTGTCGTTCATGTTTTGATGTGGGAGTGAACCGGGGTTGTATCTCCCGGACTAACTGCGGAGCTTATGGGGAATGCTTGGGTGGGCGAGTTTTTTTCAGCGACCTTGCGATTTTGTTTGCTGGAGAAGGGGAAATCCACAATTCGCTGGAAATGAATGAGATGCTGGTGGTGGAAGTCGATGTGGACAGCTCGGAGAGTCGATGTGGACGGGGTTGGAGGTCGATGTGTCCAAGTCGAAAGGTGATGTGAATGGTCCGGGGGAAGATGTGGCGGCGCTGGAGGTCGATGTGTGTGGATGAGAAGGTGGATGTGCGGATGCCCGGAGTGGATGTGATAGAAGCCGGGGCCGATGTGAACGGCGTGGATTCGGGATGTGGCAGGGTGCCGGGGAGATGTGCGCGGGGTGGAAAGTCGAAGTGGCACTGACGAAGTGCGATGTGGTCGTCCTCCAATGGCGAATCGGAAGGTTTCACTCCACCGGAGAGACGTCCGGCTTTTTCTGGTCGAAGTATTCCAAGCGGTGGGCGACGGTTTGTTTCACTTGGGTGATGAGTTTTTCATCCATGCGCTCGGGGCGGTGGCGGAGGGCGAGCCAGAGGAGGAAGGTTTCGGCGATGTCCTCGCGTTGCGGATTGTCGCGGGCGTAGGTGGAGATGAAGGTGGCGTCGGCCTTTTGGGCGGCGATCCAGTCCGGGGACTTGGCGTGTTTGTCATCGAGCGAGGTGTGGGAGGCTTCGT
This sequence comes from Luteolibacter sp., assembly GCA_036824745.1. Lineage (GTDB taxonomy): Bacteria > Verrucomicrobiota > Verrucomicrobiia > Verrucomicrobiales > Akkermansiaceae > Luteolibacter. Next base: position 5,749 of record DAISZP010000186.1, on the reverse strand, counting down.
GGACGAGGGTTTCCTCGAGGATGCCGTCGCGCTCGTAGGAGTCGGCCTGGGCGGTGTGGATGAGGAGGTTGCGGTTGCCGCCGCCGAAGGGTTTGTCGCCGGCGTGGATGGTGACGGTGTCCACATCGGCGCGCAGGCACTTCGGCAGGCGGCCGATGACTTCTGCATACTTGGTGGCGAGCGCCTTGGCCTTGGCCGCATCGAACTCGGGGTTCACCTGGATTTCCACCGACTTCTCCTGATCGCTGAAACGGGCGGTGAAGAGGTGGGCCTTCACCTGGATCATGCCATCGGTGCGGCGGTCGAAGAGTTCCCGCATGCCACTACCGGCGGGAGTGATGGTCTGATAGACGGTGGGGTCCTTGGCGGTGATGATGTCCGGATCGAGGAAGATGGTGCCTTTGAAGGGCGGCTCCGCGGCGGGGGCGGAGGAGAGTGTGGCTAACAGGAAGATGGTGCGGGGGATCATGGGGATCGTGGATCGTGGATCGTGGATCGTGGATTTCTGGATTCGAGGGCTACCATCCAAGATCCACGATCTTCAATCCGAGATCAAAACGCTCCGTTGAGTTTGCGGCCGGTCCAGAAGACGCCTAACAGCGTGATGAGGGCGACGAGGGTTCCCCAGTGGGACCAGAGCTGGATGCGGGTCTCGATGGGGCGGGGCTCGGGCAGGGCGGTGATTTCCTTGACGAGTTCGGCGAGCTGGGCGGGCTGGATGACGCGGCCGCGGGACACGCGTGCCATTTCCTCCAGCACCTCGGGGCGGGCGGGTTGTGCGGATTTTTCAATCTCAGTTCCCTGGGCTAACAGAGTCGTTTCGAGCGGCTTGTCCTCGGAGCCGCTGGCGGTGGCGCGGATCTTCCAAGCTCCGGGGAGATCCACCTTGAAGCGGCCGTTGAAGGCTCCCCATGCGGATTCGTTTTTCTGGAGATCGATGCGCTGGCTTCGGCCGTCGGGTGCGGTGAGGTCGATGGAAACGGTTCCTTTCTGGAGCGGCGCGCCGTTGGCATCGAAGGCGTTGGCGTTGACGGTGACGGTGGCTCCGGGCTCGGGCCGCTCCGGTGTGAAGAAGACGCGGACGCGTTGTCCGGAGGCCATGTTCCGCTGATAGGACATCCAGCGGGCGACCTGGCCCCAGAAGCGGTAGTGATAGAGATCCTCCACGCCGCGGCGCCAGCGCCATGCGGAATCGATGCCCATGAAGAGCACCTTGCCGCTGCCCGCGGGCTTGGTGATGAGCAGCGGGATGGGGCCGAACTTCCCGCGGCGCGTGCCGTGGGTGGCGAGCACCTCGCAGCCGGCCTTCGCCTTGATGACGGGCGCGTGCCAGTAGAATCCGGGAAGCCTGCGCCAGATGGACGGGTTCTCCTCCTCATTGCTGCCGAGCATGGTGAGCAGCGAGGCGCGGCCTTCGCTGGTGAGGGTGAGTGGAGCGGGGATGGCCTCGGACATGCCGTTGCGGTGGGCATCATCGAGGATCACCGGCATCAGGTCTGATAGATCGGTTTCCAACAACGAAAACTGGTTGCCCTGCGGGCCCGGCATGAAAATGACGCCGGACGCCTGGTTTTCCACCAAGCCGCGGATGAGGGCGCATTGTTCGCGGGTGAGCTGGTTTTTCGAAATGCCGACATCTCCGATGAAGATGACGTCGTATTTCGCGAGGTCTTCGAGTTTTTCGGGAAACTTGTCGATGTAGTCCTTGCCGCCGCCCGGTCCGAGCTCGGGGTGGAAGAGCAGGCAGGAGAGCTCGACGCCGGGATCGCGCGAGAGGGCGTTGCGCAGGAAGCGGTATTCCCAACGTGGCTGGCTCTCGATGACCAGCACGCGGATCTTCTCGGGCTTGCCGGAGATGACAAACTTCCTCGCGTTGTTAGAAGCGACGAGTTCGCCGTCCGCGACGGGTATGGAGAGTTCCAAGGTGGATGCGCCTTCCTTCTCAAGACGCCAGAGGATGGAGTCGTAGGTTTCCGAGTTCGGTGAAATGACGATGTCCTTGGTGCGCTCGTGGCCCGCGTCATCGCGGATGCGGACGATGGTGCGCACCTGGCGGTCGAGCGAGGAGCGGATGGTGAAGGGGATCTGCACGTTTTCCCCGACGATGCCATAACTCGGGGCCGCGACGGACAGGAGATCGAGATCCGGCAAACGCGTCCGGCTGCCGACGGGGATGGGAAACAAAGGCACGCCGCGCAGGCGGAGCTTCTGGGCCGCGGCGACGGGGGGCTGGCCCAGGTTGTAGTCACCATCGCTGAGCAGGACGACCGCCCGCAGGTTGTCCTGTTCTTCCAACAAGCGGGCGAGCGGCTCGTCGAGATCGGTTCCTGATAGTGAGGGATTCTCCGCGTCCGGCGTGGCGAAGGAGACGGTGATCACCTCGTTGTCGCCATCGGCCTCGAGAGGTTTCCACAAGTCCGAGGAAAGCGCGCGGGCCACCCAGTCGGCGCGAGAAACGACATCCGATTTGTCGGAGAGCGCCGGAGGGAGAGTCGCGTCGATGGTGGCCATCGATTTCGAATCGTCCCACAGGATCGCGATCTTCGGTTTCGAGTCCGGATGGATCACGGTGCGCCATTCCGGTTGCCAGAGCAGCAGGACGACGGCGATGGCGGCCGTCATGCGCAGGATTTCCAAAACCGCGGTGCGGCCGCGGTGCGGGCTGCGCTTCCAGGTGAGATAGGACAACACCCCGATCAGGATCAGGGCGATGATGCCGATCCAAAGCGTGACGGGAGTGGGGGATAGATGAAGCACTAAATCCTAAGCATTAAATTTGAAACGAAGATCCGTCATGCGGGCGATTTGGCCGGAAGCGCGTCCACGTGGGTTTTCTTGGGCAGACAGAGCAGGGCTTCTGATAGAAGGAAGAACAAGACCGCCACGAGGAAGGCCCTCCACACGTCGCGTGAGAGCGTGGGGTCGTCCGCCTGCCCCGCCTGATCGAGCAGGGTGTAGCGGGTGCCGTCGAGCACGCCATCCAGCGTCTCGCGGGTGAGGATCTCCAGCGTGTCCTCCTGCGGCGGCCGGTTCACCGCCAGCAGCCTCTCGCCTAACCGATAGACGCCGGATTCGAACTCAGCGTTTGCTGGATCCGGGGTGCCGTAGTCGTCGAGACGGGCCCGCGTTTCTCCGGCGAGCAATCTGGATGGCTCGGATCCCACGGAAACGATGTAGGAGGCATCGAAACGGTCCGCGCCCGTTGAAATGATCCGTTGGATGGCGGGAAGCAGCACGTCCGCGTCACCAAGATTGGACCAGGTGTAATCCGGCAGCGAGCCGATGAACCAGGCGGTGCCGTGATCCGCGATGCGGCGCGTGATGAAGGGTTCGCCGTCCTCCCACTTCGCCAGCGGTGTCGCATCGCCTTGCGGAACTTGTCTGCGGATGGCCTTCAGTTTCGAACCGGCGACGGGTGTGCCGTCGATGCCGTCGCGCATCGGGCCGTCATCATGGTTCCATTCCGTTAGAATGAAAAATTTGCCCGCCGGAGCATCCGCGGGTGGCGACCATTTCAGATCCATGAACGTGGTGGCGTCCGGATTGCCGGGTGGGAAGAACACGACCTGCCCGCCGGAATTGAGGAAGCGTTGGAGCGCCTGCGCCTGGGATCCGTTAGGAAAAGGAGCCGCCCAGAGGACGCATGCGAGTTCCGGGTTGATCGCATCCGCCGCCGCGCCGGGTTCCACACGTTGGGTGTTGAGGTTTCCCAGTCCGGGTGGAGCCGCGGCGAGCGCCAGATAGTCCGCCGCCTCGCCCGCGGGGGCGACGATCAAGGACTTGGCGGGCCGCGAGGGGCCGTAGGCGAAAAAGGCGGCGTTGTCCCGCGGGTTCCCATCGGCGGGGATCGACAGCCATCCGTGGCCCGACGCGCTGCCGGCGGGAAGTGCCACGCGTTTCTGAAAGCGCAGGGATTGTCCGGACAGCGTGATCGAGTCGGTGGTGCGGGTGCCGTTGAGCTGGGTGGTCAATGGTGTGGACTGCGAGAGGCGGGAGTCGCCGGCGCGCAGGATCTCCACGTCGAGCAGGAGCTCGTCGCCGGAGCGCCGTGAGCCTAACAGGTGGATCGAGGAGTTTGCCGCGGTGCCTCCCGTCATGGAAAGCACGCGGATCGCCGGACGCTGCGGCAGCGAGTTGAGGCTGGCGCGCGCGGCGGCCCAGCGCTCGTCGTCTGGACGCCAGTTGGATTCCTGCATGTCCGAGGCGAGCCAGACTTCCGAGCGGCCGGAGGATTCGGTTAGAAACTCCGCGGCGCGGGTGAGCAGAGTCGGGAAATCCGCGGCGCTGTCCGTGGCGGCCGACGAAGACAGCTCCGCGAGCAGGTCCGGCGAGGGGATTTCCTGGGGTTTTCCGGACGCGCTGTCGATGAGCACGAGGCGCGGCGAACCGAGGTCGGCCATGGCATCGCGAACTTTCTTCACCACGATCTCGCGGCGAGATTCCAGGCCGTCGCCGGGTTTCACCTCCATGGACGCCGAACGGTCTAACAAGAGCACCACCGTGTCGATGGAGCCGCCGCCCCAGCCCATGAGTCCGGAAACGATGGGTCGCGCGGCGGCGAGGGCGAGCGCGGCGATGCCGAGCGCGCGGCAGGTGAGGATGAGGAGGTTGCGGAGCTTCTTCTTTCCACGGGATTCGCGCGAGGCCCTCAGCAGGAACTGCATCGCCGCCCACTGGATCGTCTTGTGGCGGCGGCGGTTGATCAGGTGGATCACGATCGGCACCGAGGCCGCCGCGAGGAACCAGAGCAGGGCTGGAGAGAGGAAAAGCATCAGTGCTTCGATTTGGGCAGGCGGGCTGTTAGAAAGTCGCGCAACAAGGGCTCCAGCGGCGTGTCGGTGGTGACGAGTTGGTAGTCGGCCGAGGCGTCGTGGCACTTGGCGCGCACACCGGCGAGGAAATCGCGCAGGGCGGTCTTGTATTCGTCCGCGATGAGGTTCGGCTCGGCGACGATGGAGGTTCCGTCCTCCAGATCGACGAAGCGGTGCGGGCGGTCGAACTCGAAGCCGATCTCCAGCGGATCCATCAGGTGGAAGACGGAGATGTCGTGCTTGCGGTAGCGGAGGTGCTGGAGCGCCTCTCCAAGCGGTGCGAGGTCGGTGAAGAAATCGGATAGAATGACGACGAAGGCGCGCTGGCCGATCTTTTCGGAGATCGTGTGCAGTGCCTGGATGAGCCCGGTTTCACCGGAAGGTTCGAGTTTCCCCAGGGTGGAGAAGAACCGTTCCAAATGGGCGGCGCGGCGGCTGGGAGGGACTTCGAGGTGGAGCTTGTCCGTGCAGATGGAGAGGCCGGCGGCGTCACCCTGGTTGACTAACAGATAGGCGAGCGATGCGGCGATGCGGCGCGCGTATTGGATCTTGGACTCGCCCTTGCCGGCGAAGTTCATCGAGCCGGACGCATCGACGACGAAATAGGCTCGCAGGTTCGTGTCCGCCTCGAATTCCTTGATGTAAAACCGGTCCGAGCGCGCGAAGGCCTTCCAGTCGAGCCGGCGCGTGTCGTCGCCGGGCACGTATTTCCGGTATTCGGCGAACTCGACTGACGATCCCCGGTGCGGCGAACGGTGTTTGCCCGCCACGTTTCCCATCATCGGCACGCGCGCTTCGATGGGCAGCGAGCCGAGGCGGGAGAGGAGGTCGTTGTCGAGGAAGTCGTATTTCATTCCTCCCGCATTTCTTTGATCAGGCGCTCGACGATCTTCTTGGAGGTCATTCCCTGGGACTCGGCGGCGAAGTTGGTGATGACG
>DAISZP010000185.1:0-10284 GCA_036824745.1 Luteolibacter sp. | reverse complement strand
CCCCGCTACCCATTCCGAGTCAGATTCGGAGAGTAGAGACAAACCTCAACCTGATACGGAGGGGCGCTCCCGGTAGCGGTTGCCAGGCCTCTATCATTCTGCCGGAAACCCGGCATAAGCTCTTCAATTCCGTGACCCATTTTATTTTCCTTCACGCCGGGTTCGGTGCGCGCTAACGTTCGGCGCAAAATGAATCCCACTCTGTTTGCAACTTGTGCTGGAATTCTCCTGAGTTGCTGTTGTAGCCACCGAGCGCCAAAACAGCAGGGAATTCCGCGTCTTTGCGAGGTGCATCGTACGCGACTGATAGAGAAGACCGTATTCATTCCCGACAAAAATGTGATGGTTGAACCTGCCTATGGGTATTTGGAGTTTGCCTCGGTCTATAGGGGCCGATTTCCACACGAAACTCCATGGGCGGCAAGTTCTAGGAGAACAGAAGAATTATCCGATGAGCGAACGATCTTCTTTTGCCCGCGCTGCGACATCGAATCTAATCGGGCATTTGATTCGTTCATGAAGCTCAGCGAGAGCGAAAGGACACGCCTCTGGAACAACGCACTTCAGAAGCGCGAACAAGCCGGCACTCCGAACCCCTGACCCGCTGCAAATTCACCCGCAATGACCCCCAAAACCATCAACCCGCAGCGATATCCCAATTGTCCTCCGTCGCGGCGCGACGGTTGATCGGGGGCGTTTTTCCATCCAGACCCGGCACCGCCGCGTTTCCTCCTTGGCGCATTCTCCATGGTGGCCTAAGAAACCGCCATGAACGGAATCCGCATAGAAGCTGTCTCGCCATGAAAATGAAAGCAATCCAGTCTAGCATAATAGCCATGCTCTCCGTGCTGGTCGGATGTTCCACCGCCAAGCGAGACCAAAATCTTTCTCAGTTGCTTCCTGGCTACAAGCCAGTTCCCCATGAAGTCATTGATGATCTGCCAAGACGAATTGAACGACTCCCAATAACGCAGAGCATGAGTGGGGCGCAGTTCCTGGCCGCCCTTGAATTGAAGGATTATTCGAGCAATATTTCGGGATCGGTCAGATTCAATTCCCATTTCCTCGAATTGGACGAAACGCACACTCTTCAGATACATTGCGATCCAGATTCACTGATCATTCGCAGAGAGGATCTGGATCAGGTTCTGAATGCAGGTCGCGCGCCTCGTGGCGGGTCGCGATTGAATAGCCTAGGCTGAAAGGTTGTCGGCTGCACACTCAGGGAGAACTGGGATGATGTTCTAGCTCATCGTCAATTAGCGAAGCCCATGGCAGAACAAACCGCGCCATCCGGCGGCGACAACGTCTCTCGTTGATTTCGGGCTCGCCACCGCCGAGCATCCACTCAAACGTCGGCCAATCCATGACCATTGAAGAACAAGAGTTGATCGCCAAGATCCGGGCCGCCTTTTCCGGGATTCGGCTGGAAGACGGCATTTCGCTCAACATGACCGAATACCACGATTCAAGCGGATGCATGCCCGAGTTCAAAGAGAAGGCATCGGGCGATGAAAATGTGGATTGGCAATCGATTCCGGATGAGACACTCGAGCGCTTCACTGTGACTTTCTCGTTTACGGATCTTAAAGGCTACCGCTTCTACATCCCAGCCTACATGATTTGGGCAATCCGGAACCATAGAATATCGGACTCCATTATTGCCGACTTTACCATTTACGCCATTGACCCGTCAGGCCATCAATTCAAGTCTGTTCCCTTCCTGCGGTGGTTTACGAGAAGCCAGGTGGACGCGATGACAGGGTTTCTGGAGTATGCGGTTCAAAACAGCGATACATTGGACGGGCGTGTTGCGATGGAGAATCTCAACAAATTGAGGAATGCCCGCCTGGTCGCGGGATCTGATGGCGATGGACCTCCGATTTGATTTCGTACTTCCTTCCCACCGTGGAAAAGCCCAACCTTCTGCGGAAGGTCAGTGCCACCACGATGCGAGGAAGAATGCCATTTCCCATTCCGTTTCTACCGGCGTTGGCGGTTGCCATCGTGATTTCGGCGATCCTTCCAACTCTATTGAAGATGTGCGGTCGTCTCGGGCAGGACGACCATGATCGAGGCTCCTCTCTTCCCGCGGAGACGACGAATCCCGACTTGTCGAGTGAGGATCCGTTTTCTGATCAGCCCGGTGAACCTGCGACGACATCAAGAACCGCCGAAGTTGCGATCAAGGCCAAGTTCGTCGAGTATGGATCCCGGACTGAAGAGCTTCCTTTTGATTGGATTGTTCCGTTTGAAGAATCTGTGCGCGAAGAATGAATCACCTGCAGAACAAACCGGCATTGGACAAGCCGCCACCCGTTCCGGGACGGATACGGTTCGAGGCGGTAATCTCCAACCAGAATGAGAGGAGCACTTCCGTTAGCGGGTGCCATGCCTCAAACGGCTTGAAACCATGAAGGCATGCGTTCCAATTCTATTCCTTGCTGCCTGCGTTTCACATGCGCAGGAAGCGCAACGCGATCCATTCGCTCCAGCCATGAAGACGGCGGCGGAGTTGATTCAATGTGCAAATGGGCACAAGACTCTCCGGGATGTGCCGGTTGTTTATGGACATGTGGGAGGTTTTAAAAGCGATCCCAAAATTGCGGCCAAGGCTGAGCGGGGGGAGATTGTTTTCGGCGGATGCATTGTTGGGGGGCAGGATCATCTGGTTGTCTGCAGGACGTGCGGATTGAGTTACGAGGATTATCATGAAGCTTGGGCGGAGACTTTCCCCTCCGATCCATACGCTCCGGACGGCAGGAAGAACCCCTCATGCACGGCCGGGACGCTTCGGGAAAAGTTCTCTAAGGAACTCAGAGACTTGGCGCTTGATGTGGTTGGCGCAGAGCCGTCGTTCCCCATGTGCGAGCGCTGGCTTGATGCAAACGGCATCGTCGGAGAACTGGTCGGGATTTCCACCGGGGCCAGGAGCACGGAAATTCTAACGAAGCTGGAGGCGTGGATGCGGAATCGTGGGGCGCCGAAGAATTCCGATGTTGATACTTCTGATCCCGTCAAACGGAGGTGGGAATGGACTTATGGAGGGAAATCTTTCGTGGTGGATTTGGATGCAACTGACAAGGGCAGGTCCGAAATCCGCCTCGAGTGGCACATCAAAAAGAGGGAAGCCGCAGCCGCGCCATCCGACGGCGACAAGCCGCCAAATTGAATTGGAGCTTCCGATCCACCGCGGGTGCGCTCATCGTTGTGCAAAAATATGAAGAAGATTTTCCTGCCACCATTTCTGCCTCTGCTCATCGGTCTCCTGGTGCTTGTGGTCGTGGCAATGGTCTCCGGAATGCAGGGCGGCGCGGAAGGAAGACCACTCCGGTGGATCATGTTCGTTCCTGTGATGATGCTCTGGTTGTATCCTTTGCTGGTGCTTGCAAATGGATTCGACGCTCTGATTCAGAGAGGACGGCAGAGCGAACGATTGATCTCAGTCGGATTTGCAGGTGGTGCGCTGGCTTCCGTAATCTGCCTGTTGGTTCTCAAGTCCGCTGGAACCATCGTGAATTGCATCGCGATACTTTCGTCCTTCGGTGCCGTTGGCATGATGAATGGGTGGAGAAACAGCATGAGTTCAAAAAGCCGGGGCATCCGTCGGTGACAAGCCGACGAAATGAATTCGGACCTCCTTCCCTCACTGCCACCGCTATTACTTTTCCATAAGACAATGAAGCTACCTCGCCGAGGTCTACACATAATCGGGCGCGCCGTGCTGCTGCTCTGCACATTCTTCAGCGTGACGGCAGCCGTAGGGTGGTGGCGGGAGAAGCGGGATGTGCAGGTGATTCAGGAACTTTTCAGAGAACGCGAGGCACAGATTAGGGCGGCGGTCGCGGAGGTTGGCGAGGGGGTTCCGCTCGAACGCTTCAGGAAGTTGCTCCCCGGCGCATACTATGATGAGGACGATCAGGAGTGGGTGGTTTGGATTCCAACCGGCTACTCCGAGACTCCAGGGTGCACGAATACATTCAAGGAGACAGGGCACTTTAGATTGGATGGAGCTATTGTGAGGCCTGTTGAGTTCAAAAGCGGGCGTGTGTTCAGTCACGGCGATAGGTTTGGTCCTGGAGGAATTTGGTATTACTTTTGGAGGGCATGGTATTCGTCTGTCGATGACTACACGAGGCAGGGAGTATCTGATAAGCCGTTGGGCTCGCGTTAGGATACGTGCCAACAAGCGTTGATGGTTTGGCGGCGGTCCGTGCGCCCCGTCGGGGCGCGGATGGATGGTTGATGTGGGGCCAGGGTGACGGCTTGTCAGCGCGACACCCTTCGCTTCCACCGTTCACGCCGTCGGCGTGGGAAGTCCGGAGCCAAGCGGGGGTGGCGGTGATGGACTGGGCGACGGGGCATCCACGACGATGGAGAATGATCAACCGCAAGGAACGCAAAGAGCATAAAGAAGCCCAAAGGTCGCTCCCGGTAGCGGAGCGTCTCCGGCCGTTGCGGATGAGAGGAAGAGGAGAGCGGGATTGCAATCGGATGGGGTGGAGCTAGCCTCAGTGCATGGAATCCGTGACCTTGGCCGGGAGATTGGGCACGACAGCGCATTTATCGCCGCTGTTGATGATGGCCCGTCGGCTGGGGATTCTCCCGGCCGGATGGCTGGATTGCGTTTGAGAGTCTTCCATGTGCGGGGGCTCACCCAGATATCGCAATCCTTGGAGGTTCACGCCGTCGGCGTGGGAAGCCCGGAACCGGACGCGAAACTACGTGGTGGCCGCGGATAGAATCGCGCGGGCGGCGGCATCCAAGCGGGCGGGAATCGCATCAATCGGGACCATCACGCCATCCGGGGTGCGGACGACATTGGCCGGGCGGAGATCAAATACGGCCACATCATCGCGGACGAAGGCGAGGGAGTCCGCATAGCCCACGGAGTAACGGCTGTCCAGCAGCCTGAAACCCAAGCCTTCGACCATCATGGAAACGATCTCGCCGGGGCTGGCACCCTCACCGGACAGGTGGGGCTGCCGGGTGAGGATTCGTGGCAGCAGGCGGGTTCCGGCCACGCCAACGAACGTCACGTTGTCGGCAAAAATCTCGTTTTGAAGCATGAGTCGCTCCAGATATTCGAGTGGAAGCGCGGGTTCCAACGCGGGCATGCGGGACTCGAACGAAACCACGTAACCGGCTGCGGCGGGTTTGGTGAACTTGAGCCAACAGGCTCCGTTTTCCATGAAGATCAGGTCATGCTCCCGCCCGCCTTGTTTCAGCGGCTGGAGGTTTTCGAAGAAACATCCGTTTTCTTCGGCCCAGCGGACGAGCCGTCGGAGGCTTTCGTCGTAAATGGACCATTCGTCGATTTCGCCATCCGGTCCACCTGGGCGTATGCGTTCCCCGAGGTCGTGGCAGACCTCGATGAGCGGGCGGTCGCTATCCGGTTGAGGTAAGTGGGTTGGTTCATTCAATTGGGGTGAGGGTAGTGGAAACCGCGCCTTTCAACCAGCAAAAATCGTGCGACTGCCGCTGGCATCGGATGAGGATGAACCGCAAGGAAGGCAGGGAAGGGAGTTCTCCTGAGGGGACTACTTACAACTGGTGGCGGCTAACAAGCGGAGTTCGGATGCGCCTCCACGCTCCAGTGCCTTGGCGTTTCCCAGGGCTGGAGTTTTTCCGTAGCGGCGGATTTGAGGGCATCAAGCGTGACGCCATGGTGCAGTTCGACGGTGGCGGCGATTTCCTCGAAGCGCTCGGGGTCCTTGCTGGGGAGGCCGTAAACTCTAACGGCGCGGACGAGCCCGGTGGATAGCAGCGCGGCCTCGACCTTGGCGGGGCTGATCTTGCGGCCGGAGGCGTTGATGGCGGCACCGGTGGTGCCGGTGAGGTGGAGCTCGCCGATTCCTGAAATGAATCCGCGATCGCGCGTCTGATAGATGCCTTTGCCAAGCACATCGTCCGGGCGTGGGGAGTCGTAGCCGAGGGCCACGGCATCGCTGGAGACGAGGAAGCGGCCGTCGTTGCCGAGGCGGACGTCCACTCCCGGCAAGGCGCGGCCGAGGATGTCCGCGGAAGTGCGGGGCGTTTCGGAATCGTCCCAGGCGATGCCGCCGCATTCGCTGGCACCGTAGAAATTGTGGATCTTCAGGCCGGTTTCGTCGAAGACGGTTTGTTCCAAGGCGAGGGCGAGCGGAGCTCCGGCGGAGATGGCGAAACGGATGGGCGCGTGTTTCAGGATGCCGGAACGCTGCCACGCGCGCCACATCGAAGGCACGGCGGCGACGGTCATCGACCCATGATGCGAAAGCGCCTCCTCGATCACGCGTGGAAACGGATAGGCCACGAGCCTGAGGGGCACTCCGCCTAACAACATGGGCAGCGCGATGTTGGAGAAGCCGTAGGAGTGCGAGAGTGAGAGCACCGCGAGGTTCGGCAGCTCCGGGGTGAGCCGCATGGCGTGCATCAGGCGTTCGGCGTCCGCGAGGATCTGGGGCGCGCTGAAAAAGATGCCGCGCGGAATACCGGAGGCTCCCGGCGTGTGTTTCACGAGGCGGACTTCAGGGCCGGGCGCTTGTTTCAACACGGGCTCGGGCGCGTCTTTCTCGACGAGAATCACGGCCTGTCCGTCCCGCCAGGCGCGCAGGATTTCGATGAAGAAGGCGATCCCTCCCGTGCGGGCGATCACGGGGCCGGTGGCGGGTGGCGCCGCTTCGGCGAGCGCGGCGAGTTGATCGAACGAGACTTCGTTTCCGCCATCGAAAACAGCGGGGCGGTCAGCGAAGCGCTTCGAGGTTTCCAGCCAGCGGAGATAGAGCATTTGACAAGGTCCGGGGGCCTGCCTAGCTAGCCTTGCTCGCGGTGACGAGCCTTAACTGATCCGTTTTCCGTCCTTGGCCTGGTATCGCAACTCCCCTTCCCTGTCCGCTCCCCGCCGCGTGGTGGTGACCGGCATGGGCATGGTTTCGCCGCTGGGCATGGACGTGACGGAAAACACGACGGGCCTGCGCGAGGGACGGATGGCGTTTTCTCCGGTGACCTTGTTCGACGTTTCCAGACAACGCGTGGGCACGGCCGGGCAGGTTAGCCTTCCAGATCAGGGATTCCCTCCGCGCATGGACCGCGGCACACGCATGGCGTGGATCGCCGCCCGCGAGGCCATGTCCCACGCGGGACTGAATGGCGGAGCGATGCCGGTGATCGTGGGCACCTCGGCGGCGGCGATGCCGCTGGGCGAGGATTACTATCGGGCGGCGCTTTCCGGCGGAGAGAAACGGAACAAACAACTGGAACGGGTCGAGTTCTATCAGGCGCAGCGGCAGATGCGGGAGATGGCGGCTTTGTTAGAAATCGATGGGCGCATCCGAATCGTTTCCAACGCCTGCGCCTCCGGAGCGAACGCCATCGGCCAGGCATTCCACCTCGTGAGATTCGGCCGGGCGGACCGCGTGCTCGCCGGGGGCTACGACGCGCTCTGCCAACTCGTCTTCGCCGGTTTTGATTCTCTGCAGGCGCTCAGCCCGTCGGGTATTCCGCGGCCGTTTGACGCGCATCGCGATGGCCTCGCGCTCGGCGAAGGGGCGGGTTTCGTGGTGGTGGAATCGATGGAGTCCGCAAAATCCCGCGGCGCCGCTGTGATCGCGGAGATCACCGGATACGGCGCGGCGACGGATGTGCATCACCTCACGCAACCACATCCGGAAGGCGATGCGGCGCTGGTCACGATGCAAGCCGCCTGCGCGATGGCGGGGATCTCCCCTGCTCAGATCGACTACATCAACTCCCACGGCACGGGCACGGCTCTCAACGACGTGGCGGAAGGCAACGCGATCCGCCGCTGGGCTGGGGCGGATGTTTCCTCGATCCGAGTGAGCTCGACCAAGTCCGCGATGGGCCATCTGTTAGGCGGAGCCGGCGCGGTGGAATCGGTAATCTGCCTGATCGCGATGGAAGCGCAGATTCTTCCGGCAAGCTTGAGCGTGAGGGAAGCGGATCCGGTGTGTGAATTCGATCTCGTTAGAGCACCACGTGAAGCGATGGTGAAACGCACGCTCACCAATTCCTTCGGTTTCGGCGGGGCGAACGCGACCTTGATCTTTGAAAAGGAGGACCGCTCATGAACCTGGCCATCACCGGAACCGGAGCCGTAAGCCCCGCGGGCTGGGGTGTGGTAGCGTTGATGGAGGCGCTGCGGTCCGGAACGATGCCCGCCGTCGGTTTGTTAGAGCGCGAATGCGGAGAATCCACGGTGACGACTCCGGTGCTGCGGGTTCCTCCGGACAACAGCCGAGTTCCGAAGTCGCCACGCCTGCGGCGGACGAGTCCGATCTCCAAATTCGCCGCGGCGGCGGCCATGGAGGCTCTGGGAGAAGCACGGATCGCTCAAATCGCCGAAGGATTGCGTGTGGGTGTGATCTTCACGCTTTCCAACGGCTGCGTGAATTACTCCAACCGCTTTTTCGGCGAAGTGATGGCGGATCCCGTGATGGCGAGTCCGATCCTGTTCCCCGAAACGGTTTTCAACGCGCCGTCCAGCCACTTGTCCGCGATGATCGGCAGCACGGCTCCCAACGATTCGCTGATCGGTGATGGATCGGGTTTTCTAACAGGAATCGACCTCGCTGCGGAGTGGTTGGAGCGGGGCGATGTGGACGGCTGTCTGGTGGTGGCATCCGAGGAGATCGACTGGCTGAGCGCGGAAGGTTTGCGGCTCTATTCGAGATCCCTCGTCCCGTCGGAAGGAGCCGGGGCCATCTATCTGGAACGAGGAGACGGTCCCGCGGTCATCGAGGCCTTGCCGGACCCCGTTTCGTTCACCGGTCGCAACAGGATGGAAGCGGCGCTCCGATTGCGGGGGAGTTTGTCGCCCGTCGATGATGGAAACGCCCTGTTGGTGGACAGTCGCTCGGGCATCCGAAGTTTCGATGAAGCCGAAGCCGCGATGTGGAGGGGCTGGAAGGGTCCCACGTGTTCTCCGAAGAAGTTGCTCGGTGACTGCATGGGGGCTACGGCGGCATTTCAAGTGGTGGCAGCCGTCGAGTCTTTGAAATCCGGATCATGGAAACAGGCCGTGGTTTCCTCCGTGGGATGGAACCAACAGTGTGCTGCGATGGTTCTCAGCAAGGCCTGAGTGATCAGGCGAACATATCCCATCCCCACGCGATCGCGTAGGAAGTGAATCCTTGGCATTTGCAACGAGGCTTGATATTTTATCTTTGTTGAAAGCCTCCCTCCTACCCTTCAAAATGTTGTTCGTGCTCGCCGGCGCTTGCCTGGCCTGGATCGGACTGCTGAGCGTGGCGTTTCTGGTTTTCACCGGTCTGGGCATGAGCACCGGCTGGATGGTGGCGGGGGCTTTGTTTTTCGCGATGGTCGTCTGGACTCTCGTAATGAGCGGCGAGTTCCGGAACGCATCCATGGAGCGAAGCGCCGCGGGTCGCACGGATTGCGAGATCGATCCGGTCACCGGTCCGCTTCCCCGTCGGGCGAAAAGCCGCGCTTATCGCCTGCGCTACAACCGCACCTCGGCCAGGCGTCTGCCGGGCTACGCGAAACGCGGTTGATGCCCGTTTTGAAACCCGGACTCAGTTCCGGGGAGAAACCGCGACGTGATCGATGAGGCGAACGTCTCCATAAAACACCGCCGTGGCCAGCACCGCGGGTTTGGTTAGGTCCGAGACCGGTTGCAGAGATTCCGCATCCACCAGAGAGAGGTAGTCGATGCGCGTGTGCGGAGATTCCGAAATGACCTCCCGCGCGTGGCGAAGGATGTCTTCCACCGAGTCCCGCCGCGCGGCTTCCGACAAAGCCCGCTGGATCCGCGGCGCGTCGGCCCGCTGGGTTTCCGTCAGGCGGACGTTTCTTGACGACATCGCGAGACCGTCCGCCTCGCGCACGGTGGGGCACTCGATGATCTCCACCGGCACATCGAGATCGCGCACCATGCGGCGGATGATGGCGAGCTGTTGGAAATCCTTCTCGCCGAACACAGCGGCGTCGCAGCCTGATAGAAGGAACAGCTTCAGCACCACCGTGCACACCCCGTCGAAGTGCCCGGGACGGGTGGCTCCGCAGAGTCCGCCTGATAGAAGCGACTCGGTCACCGTAATGGACCGGTCCGGGAAATACATGGACTCAGCCTCCGGCGCAAACACGACATCCACTCCCGCAGCCCGGCAATTTTCCAGATCACTCTCCATCGGCCGCGGATAGGATTCCAGATCCGACGCGCGGTCGAACTGGATGGGATTCACGAAAATCGAAACGATCACTGCTCCCTCCGGCCCGGCCACCTCGCGGGCCTTGCGCACGAGTTCCATATGCCCGGCGTGCAGG
>DAISZP010000184.1:0-10295 GCA_036824745.1 Luteolibacter sp. | reverse complement strand
TTTCGAGGCCGGCCTTGTAGCGTTTTGCGGAGAGGTCGAAGGTTTTTCTAGCAGCTTCGAGCGCCTGCTGCTCGGCGACCTCGCGGCGCTCGAGGATGGCGGATCCTTGAAGCGCGTTCTCCACCTCGCGGATCGATTCGAGCACGGTCTGACGGTAATCCGCGCTGGCGGCTTCGTGCGCGGCGACGGCGCCGCGTTTCTGGGCGCGAAGGTATTTCTGGCTGGTGATGGGGGCCACGGCATTGGAACCGATCGACCAGACGAGCGATGATGCCTGAAAGAGATTGGAGAGCGTTTGGCTATCGAGTCCGCCGGAAGCGTTGATGGAAACGGACGGATAGAAGGCCGCGGTGGCCACACCGATGTCCGCGTTCGCCGCGGCGACGTTGCGTTCGGCCGCGCGGATGTCCGGACGCTGGCGCAGCAGTTCGGCCGGCACGGAACCGGGAACGGACGGAGGTTTCGGCAGCGCCGGGTTGTTAGAAATCGAGGAACCGGTGGCGACCGATCCGCAGAGAACCGCCAATGCGTTCACGAGTTCCACGCGGGTTTGATCGAGCTTGATGCGGTCCGCCTCGGCGGTGGAAACTTCGGTTTGCGCGCGGGCAAGATCGAGGCCGCTGATGGTTCCCGTGTCGCGGCGCTTTGTTAGAAGCTCGAGGGCTTTGCGGCGGACTTCGAGCGTCTGGTCGAGCACGGCGCGGTCCGCATCGACGGCCCGCAGCGCCCAGTAGGTTTGGGCGACCTCACTGGCGACGCTGAGGCGGACGGCGTTGAGTGTTTCTCCAGCAGCGGCTTCGGAAGCGGTCGCGGATTCAACCTGACGGCGGACTTTTCCCCAAACGTCGATCTCGTAGCTGAGATCCGCGGGAATGGCGAAGGTGTTGGAGAGTTCCGAGCCGCTTCCCCCGCCCTGCATGCGCATTTTTGAGCGCTCGGCTCCCACACCGAGGTTCACACTGGGCAGGAAATAGGAGCGGGCTTGGTTGCTGAGTTCCCGGGCCTGCTTGAGACGGGCGGCGGTGGCGGCGATTTCCTGGTTGCGGTCGAGCGCTTTCTCGACGAGCGAGTTCAAAGTGCCGTCGCCATACAGTTTCCACCACGCGCGCGGTTTCGGAAGCTCGTCCGGCGATTGCCGTTTCCACTTCACTCCGCCCTGCGAAAACGAAGCGGGAAGCTCCATGGCGGGCGTTTCGTGGTTCGGGCCGACCGGCGCGCAGGCTCCCAGCGCGAGAAACGGCAAACAGCTCAGCAAGCGGCGGATGGAGGAATCGGTCGGCATGGGCGGGGGAAATCAAGCGGACTTTTTTCTTGCATGCAAGTGATTACTTGCAGAAATTTTGCGTAGTGAGCGACACGCCAACCCATTCCAAACCCACCGAGAAACCTGACACCCGCCGCCGATTGATCGATGCCGCGCGGGCGGAGTTCAGCGACAAGGGCATCGAGTCCGCGACCACCCGCGGCATCGCGGAGCGGGCGGGCTGCAACGAGGTGACGATTTTCCGGCACTTTGAATCCAAGCAGAACTTGCTGGCAGCCGTGGTGCAGGACACGTCCGATGAATTCGCATCCTATTGCTCGTGCCGGGGCGATTTCAGCGGCGATCCGAAGGTGGATCTGCAGCGTTTCGCCGAAGTTTACAACCGCTCGCTCGAACGCTGTGAGGGCATGTGCCGCGCCTTGGTGGGTGAAGGACACCGACGCCCCACGCTCTGCAAGGAGTTGGTCGGCGATGTGATCGAGCCATTTCATCGCAGCATCGCGTGTTATCTGGACGATCGGAAACAAGCCGGGCTGGTACGCGCGGATTTGAACACACTGGCGTTCGCGGAAGTTTTCACATCCGCCCTCTTCGGCGGACTTTTGCGTCGGACCTCGGGTTTGTCCGATCTCGACCGCGATGCCTGGCTTCGTGAAACGGTGGACATCTTCGCACGCGGCATCCAGCCGTGACACCCGCGGGCGTTTGTGGGGATTCGAGGGATTGACGGCGTGGGGAGATGGGATCAGTTTCCCGGCCGCATGACTCAAGCTCCTCAAGTTGGAATCGTCATGGGCAGCGCTTCGGACTGGCCCATCATGGAACACGCGGCCCGCACCTTGCGGGACTTCGGCATCCCGTGGGTGGCCGAGGTGGCCAGCGCACATCGCTCGCTGGACAAGCTGCAAGGCTTCGTGGGACCGGCCCGTGAGAACGGCTTGAAGGCCATCATCGCCGGTGCCGGTGCCGCCGCCCACCTCGCAGGCGTCACCGCCGCCATCACGGACATTCCAGTGCTCGCCGTGCCGATCGATTCCACCTCGCTCAAAGGCCTCGACGCCCTGTTGGCGATGGTTCAAATGCCGGGCGGCATTCCGGTGGCCACTTTCGCCATCGGCAAGGCCGGCGCGGTGAACGCGGCGCTTTTCGCCGTGGCCATGCTCGCCAATGAAAACCCGGAGCTCGCGGAAAAACTCGCCGCCTTCCGCAAGGCCCAGAGCGACAAGGTGAAAGCCGCCACTCTCCCGCCGCTCGATCCGGTGGATTGATCCTCACTCTAGCAAAAACCCTACACACGCCATGGGAAGAGCCTTTGAATGCCGCCGCCGCGCCAAGGAATCACGCTGGGCCACGATGTCCAAGGTGTTTCCGAAGCTCGCCAAGTCCATCACGCTCGCCGCGAAAAACGGCGGACCCGATCCGGAAACCAACGCCCCCTTGCGGGTGGCGATCAACAACGCGAAGGCGCAGAACCTCTCGCGGGAAAACATCGAGGCCGCGATCAAACGCGCGGCCGGCAAAGACGCCTCGGAGATCTCCGAAGTCTCCTACGAGGGAAAAGGCCCGCACGGCTCGCAGTTCTTCATCGAGTGCGCCACGGACAACTCGAACCGCTCGGTCACCAACATCAAAACCATCTTCAACAAGAACGGCGGCCAACTCCTCAACTCCGGCGCGCTCGACTTCATGTTCTCACGCAAGACGGTGATCGAGTTTCCCGTGCCGGATGGGAGGAACCTTGAAGAGATCGAACTTGAGCTGATAGACGCCGGCCTGGAGGAACTTTCCGTGGATGAGGGCATCGTTTCGCTCATCGGCGATTATTCGGCCTTCGCCCAGCTTTCCCAAGCGGTCGAGTCGCTCGGCATCGTACCCACCAAGTCCAGCCTTCAACGATTGCCAAACCAACCGATCGAGCTCACCGAAGAGCAAATGGTCGAGGTGGAAGCCATTCTGGACAAGCTGGAGGACGACGACGACGTGCAGGCGGTGTTCACCAACCTCGCCTGATCAGCGCTTCCGCCGGACTAACAGAATCATGCCCGCCGCGCCGATGAGCGCGGCCGCATCCGGCTCGGGCACCAGCATGATCTGATTCGAACCCGCCACGCGGAAGCCGACGTTGTGGGTTTCCTCCGTGGGTTCGAAATCCCCGCGGCTGATCGAGCTGAGATAGTGATCCGTGTAGTCCCACGATCCTCCGCGCAGTCCGCGCGACGAACCGATCACGCTGTCGTTCCACTCGAACACATTGCCGCCCTGATCGTTGGTGCCGTAGGCGCTTTGGGATCCAGGGCCGTATGCGCCTGCTTCGGTTAGAGAAAGTCCGGGATAGCCCACGTAGTCGCCATCGTAGAAATTCGACGAGCCGATGTTTCCCACCGTGTTGTCGCCCGCCAGATCGCTGTGGTTTGCCTGCAGCCAGTATCCGCCCGCACCCGAGTCCTTGCCTGGATCGTAATAAGCGGCCTTGTACCACTCGTCTTCGGATGGAATCCAAATGGTGGCCCCCACGTTGCGGGTGATGCTGTTTCCGGACACCGCCCCGTTGAGTGTGTAGGCCCCGTCCTCCGTGCTGGTCGCGTTCTGCTGGCCCACGGGCTGGCCGTTCTGGAGCCAATTGCAGAAACGCGCGGCATCGAACCAGCTCACAAATGTCACCGGCATGTTTCCGCTACCCGGAGCCACGGCATAGGAGTAGCCGCCGGAAACCCCGTTCCTCGTGATGCCGTTGACGATCCCCATCGCCATTCCGGTGTTGTAGAGCCCGTAGGTATCGGTGGCCGCCACAGCATTGAGAAACTCCGCATACTGCGAGACGGTCGTTTCATTCTGGGAAATCCAATAGGCATAGCCCACCGAGCCGTAGCCGCTCGTTTGATCCGAATCCATTACCCGCGTGTCCGCGGCATTGCCCGCATCGCCTACGAAAACCTGATCGATCACGACTGCGGCATGCAGGCGATCCGCCACTCCGGTGATCAGGACAAAACCGGTGATCGGTAAAAATTTTCGGGTCATGCGGGCTGGTTGGTGGGAAAATCGCCTGAAAACAGCCCAAATATTTTAGAAAATCAAGAATTTAATAAAAATTAAACATTTTTGAACCCAAGTGTTCTAAGCCGTAACCATGCAGTGGAGTTTTGATTAGGGCGTTTGTGGGGATTCAAATTCCACTGGGCGGGCATGCGTGTCCGACTGCATTGCAGTTGGGGTAAGGGCTTGCGATTTTCTCCCAAACCCTTCGCCACCAATCCCTTTGACCGGGAGGGATGGCCAACTGCAGAACCCGTTTCCGGGCATGATTGACCAGCGCGCCCGCTGTGACGAACATCCAATAACGCAAGGTTTTCGTCGTGATCCGCTCGTGCTGCCAGCCAAGTTTCTGCTGGAACAAGACCACTAGGTTGTAGCTGAGCACGGCCAGGCTCAGTGCCGCTTCAGTGGCCCAGAACTTCGAGAGGATCAGCTTGGGCAGCGCGAAGTCCTCGTCGAGCTCCTTGATCACGCATTCGCACCCTGCGCGCTTGTTGTAATCCCTCCATGCCGCCAGCGGGCCATGGGCGTCGCTGAGATTGGTCACGAGCGCTTGGAACAGGTAACCCGGAACTTCGATGAGCTTTTTGCCGCCGGCTCTTTTCTTTTCCTTGATCTCGTGACGCACCACCACCAGCCGCCGCGTCCGGCTCCAGCCCTTTTCATGGTGAAGGATTTCCGCGACCGTCACTCCGCGCACACCGGTGGGCTGCCAGTCCATGCCCTTGACGATGAGTTTGCGCAGCGGCGACATGAGCCTTGCCACAACGATGTAGCGAAGCCCCCGAGACTCTAACAACGAAAGCCAGCCGTTTTCGCAAAACCCGCTGTCGGCGCGCACTACCCGCACTTTGAGCCACAAGGGAAGCCGTGCGAGCACTTCCAGGGTGAAGCCTTCGATGTTGTTGGCGCACGAGGTGTTGCCGGGGCGCAGCCAGAAGCCCGCCACCAGCTTGGCCTCCTCCAACACGGCGAGCAGCGGATGCAGGCAGGGTTTGAGCCCGGCGCGGGTGTAGCCGGTTTTGACTCCCTCCTGATGACCGTCCTCGTGGAGCAGGCGGGTGCTGTCGAAATCCAAGCTGTAGCCCTCCTTGCGTGGCTTGATGCGCCTGACGCACCCCTCCCACATCGGCCCGAAGCAGCGTTGGTTCTTGCCAGCCGAGTCGAACACAGCAAAGAAGCGCGACAAGGTGCTCTGGCTCGACACCCGCTTGATGCCGGTGATGGCGGGCACCACCGGATCGCGCCGCAAATAGGCAACGTGGGTGAGTTTCTCCGCGCCGCAGAGCAGGCCCTGGATGAAGGCCACGGCTTTGTCGATGGGTTGGATGGCGTTGTTGCTCTCCGGCAGGCGGTGGGGCAGCAGTTGCTTGAGTCTACCGAGAAAACCACTCGGATGCAGGAACTTCCAGAACACCGCGCTGCCCGCGTGCGGACTGAGTTTCCTGTCGGTGAAGCCGATGGCGATGGACTCGGTGCCGTTTTCCAATAACATGGACTGGTCCACCGTCGGGTGAACCGTCTTGTGACGTGGCGTGTTTTGTTTTTTCACACCAACAGCGTGCCTAGCCCGGCGGTGGACCGCCAGATCCCAATGCCTATTGCATGGTTACGGCTAAGCAGGGTTTTCCGCAGTTTTCCCGCTCAGGCAGCCGGAAAATCGCGGCGGATCCGACAGACGACCGGAAAATCGAACCACCGAATGGGAGCCCCCCAAACCACACGGACAAGCCTCAATCCACCACCCGCACAAACTGCCCGCGTTGGCGTTTCAACCGATACGGCGGACCGCTTTCATTCGGGGTCCAGCCGTTCTCATTCGCGAAGTCGATGGCCTCGGTGACGAAGTCCCAGCTCACGATGCGCGGGAGTTCCGCGACGAGTTGCTGGCCGTTCACCGGCGCGCTGGCCTCCACCACAAGTTCATTCAGACCACGCTGATTCCGCATGATCCAACGATATTGCACATCGTGGTGGCTGATGGCTTTGAAGCCCTTCTGAGGCGGTGGCATGGACGATCCCTAGTGCGCGCAGCCGCCTCAGGTCAATCGGCAAGCAAATCGAAAATTCCCGAGGGTTTCCCGCCCCCAAGGTGTATGACACCCCGCGGAGGCATGTCTTCCGCTTCGAAACCTCGACCCGCCCACCACCATGAACGACTCCGAACTCGACCAACTGCTCAGGGACTGCGGCCCGGATCTCAACACTCCGCCGGACTTTCACAGCAAGGTCTGGCAGCGGATCGAATCCGCCGAATCCGCCACTTGGAAACCCGGCTTCGCGGAATGGCTGCGACGCCTGCTCGATGGACACACGCTGCCACCCGTCGCACTGGCCACCTGCGCGGTGACGATCCTCGCCGGCGCCTGGCTCGGCATAACAGGCGACGTTTCGAAAACCCCGAGCGAAATCGCCTACGTGCGCTCCATCAACCCATTCGCCCATTCCTCACGCTGATGAAAAAAGGCCTGCTCATCCTCTTTTTCGCGCTGCTCGCCGGGCTCGCGTCCTTCTGCCTCACCCGCTCACGGCATCAGGCCGCGGGCGCGGCCTTGCTCGATGAGGTGCCGGAACTCGCCTGGCTGCGGGGCGAGCTTTCGCTCAGCGATGAACAGTTCGCCAAGGCCCAGGCGCTGCACGCCGCCTACCGCCCGCATTGCGAGGAAATGTGCGCGAACATCGCCGAAGCACGCACCCGGATGGAAGCGCTCGCCGCAAAGAGCAACACGGTCACACCGGAGCTTGCCCAAGCCATCCAGGACTACGCCCGCGTCCGCGCCGAATGCCAGCAGCACATGCTGGCCCATCTCTATCAGACCGCGGCGCTGATGGATGGGAAACAGGCGCGGCGTTATCTGGACACGGTGCTGCCCCACGTGCTGGACCCTAACAACCAGGCGGCCGTCGGCCATTCCCACTGATCCCCGTTTCCGGAAACCCATCATGGACGCCACGGATTCCGAACTCATGGTCCGCCTCGCCGGCGGCGAGGACCTCGCGCTCAACACGTTGATGGACCGCTGGAGCGACCGCCTCATCGCCTTCCTCTTCCGCATGACCGGCCAGCGCGAGGCCGCCGTGGATCTGGCACAGGAGACCTTCGTGAAACTCTATCAGGCGCGCGGCCGCTACCGTCCGCAGGGAAGCTTCAGCACCTGGCTCTTCGCCATCGCCGCCAATCTCGCGCGCAACCACGCCCGCTGGAAATCCCGCCACCCCACGGTCTCAATCGATGCCGCCGATGACAACGGCGAAGCCTCGTTCCCGGAAATCGCCGATGGCGGCCGCACGCCCAACGAAGCGGCCGTCGCCCATGAAAAAGCCGCCGCCGTGAACCGCGCCCTGCTCGCGCTGCCGATGGACTTGAGGGAGGCGCTCACGCTCTTCGTGCACGAGGGCCTTGGTTATGCCGAGATCGCCGGTCTTTCAGGATGCAGCGCGAAGGCGGTGGAAACCCGCATCTACCGCGCGCGCCAGATCCTCAAGGAACAACTCAAGGACCTGCGCTCATGAGTTTGCCACCGGAAAACAAGTGGCTCCGGCGCTTGCCGGCCTGCGCCGCCGCGGCCATCGCAGGAGCTGCCCTGCTCTATCAGCTTCTGTTTCCCGCCCCCTCGCCGCCGCCGCTGCCCGGTCCACACGCGGTGGGCACGCTGACTTTTGAAATCCCCGCCGCCGGAAACGAGCCGCCGCTTGTCGCGCAGGTCTGGTATCCCACGGACGCCGCCGCGGGCGGCGCGGCCACGCCCTGGCTGCCCGATCCCGCGCTGGCTCCACGCTTTCCCTGGCAGCGCATCGGCTCGGCGCGATCACGGGCGCGCTCCGGAGTCGCGGCATCTAACGGGCCATGGCCCTTGCTGCTCTACGAGCACTCGTGGACCGGCCACCGCGCGGAAAACGTCGCCCAAGTGGAGAACCTCGCCAGCCGGGGCTTCGTGGTCGTCGCCGTGGATCACCCCGGCCAGGCGGCGCGCGTGCGTTATGCCGATGGCCATGTGGTCATCACCCGACTTCCGGACAATCCCGATCTAACATCGGAAACGGCCGTCGCATCCTTCCTGAAACTCGCGGACACCTGCCTTGATCAACGGTTAACAGACATCGCCCGCGTCAAAACCGCGCTCGAGGATGGCGCGGCACCTTCACTCGCCGGGCATCTCAACTTCGAGCGCATGGGCGTGTTCGGGTTTTCCTTCGGCGGCACCTGCGCCCTGCGCCTCTGCGCGCGCGATCCTGATTTCGCCGCCGGAGCCAATGAGGACGGCTTGTTTCTCTTCGACGACGAACCGCGTGGGCCCTTCCTGTTCTTCGATCAGGAGATGCCTTCGTGGCTGTTAGAAAATTCGTCGCCTCATGAGAATGCGGACCAAACCCTCACCCGCAAGGCGGAAGCACGGGTCCGGCAGGCACTCCGCAAGCCCGAGAGATACCGCCATGTCATCGAGGGAACCAACCACGCGTCCTTCTGCGACCAGATCTTCCACAGCCGCATCCCGCGCCTCGCCCGGGCTGGTAAGCGGCCCGCGGACAAAGTCCATCAGCTCCTGACCCGGCGGCTCACGGAGTTCTTCGAGCGGAAACTTCGTTAGAAATCATCGCGTTTGTTTTTTCAAGGGTTTTGAAACGCGCCGAGGCATCACCTCATGAAGACAGCGTTCAAAGACCACAAGGAACCATCCGAACGGGAACGCCGCCACAGATAGAAATCCAACTGATGAAAACCACTCGCATCGCCAGCCTGTTCGCCGCCACCTTGTCCCTTGTTCTCGCCGCCTCGGCCGCTCCAGCGAGCAAGCGCAGCGGCCCCTCCACCTCCAATGGAAGCAGCGGCAGCAGCGCCACCGCGGACCATTCGGTCATGAAGCGCGTCGGCCCCGCTGGCAAAGGCTACACGTGCCCGCACTAAGCATCTCGCTTGAAAAACCCAAACATCGCCCGGGAGCCTCCGCTTCCGGGCGTTTTGTTTTCTCCGGGCATCACTCGAAAAGAAAAAGGCAGGAACATTTCTCCTCACGGAAAAACATTCCTGCCTCGGGGGAGGGGCGTGCGGGAAATCCTGGTCAGCCAGTCACCGTCACTTGCAACACTTGGCTGAAGTCGGGCAGAATGGAGTCCCCGTCCAGATAGCTGGCGCGGTATTCCCGGTGCTCAGGATTACCGGGCGTCGCCACCGGGCGAGTGTCCACAAAGGGGCTGAAGAGATCGATTCCCAGATCCGTCCATGCACCGCCATTGATGCGGCCTTGCACCTTCACTCCGGTCCAGCCGCTCTTATTCCACTGGATCGTCACGTTGCCGGAACCCGCACCCGCCAGAGTGAGCGTCGGTGCCGGATCGGACTGCGCGCCGTCCGAAGCGATGATGCCGAGATCCTGACCGATGGTATCCGTGTAGCCCGGGCGGGACTTGATGTTCTGCACCAGCTTGCGCAGGCGCGCCAGCGCGCCGGGAGACACCGGGGCAGGATAGTCGGGCGGGGCCACCGTGCCCGGCAAGGTGGCGGGCAGCGGAGCGGACGGATCCCCGTCCTTCATGAAGTTCTTGAACTCGACCGTCGCCGCCAGCGTCTGGCGTTCCGCTGGCACACGGACGTTGATCAGATACACGATGTAGTCGATGTCCGTCCGAGTCGCCGTCACATCCGCGGGCGCGATCCCGAGCGTGGCGGCATAATTCGCGAGTTTGGGGCCGAAGTTGGTCAACCACGGCACAAGCTCGCCCTCATTGTTGGGTACTGGGCTTCCTGGCATTTTGTTTTTCTGTGTTTATTGTGACGGCATGGAATCAACAAATTCCATGAACGCCATGTGAGCTAACAGGTCCTTCGGATAGATCAAGAATACTTCCTGCTGATTGATATGAATTCACCTTGTTTTCACAAACCCGCCCCTGCCGCGGCGGCCGCCTCCCCCGTCGCAGCGGGGCGCGGCCCGTGCCGAAGGGCGAGCGCCCCCGCCCGGTCATCCGATTCCCCCGCGGCCCCGAGCGCGCGCCC
>DAISZP010000183.1:0-10296 GCA_036824745.1 Luteolibacter sp. | reverse complement strand
CCGAGAACGGAGACACATCGAAGATCGCCGACGCTCTGCACGCCGGTGCTTGTGGCTACCTCGTCGTTCCCAATTCCCACAGCGGCACCCGATCCGCGCCATCCGCCGCCGAGGAACTCTTCCACTCCGTCGCCTCGGTCGCACGCGGCGTGGTGGAAGTTCTGGAAAACCACCGACCCACACCGGTTTGCACGGCGCTCACCGAACGCGAGACCACCGTGGCCCGCCTCATCACCGAGGGGCTGACCAACAAGGAAATCGCCGACCGCATGAGCATCCAGCCCTCCACGGTGCATTCCTACACCAAGAGCATCTTCGCGAAACTCCACGTCCGCAGCCGCACCGAAGTGGCCGTGCGTTATGTGGAGATGGCACGCCAGGGAGCCGCGTGATTTCCGTTTACTGCGCCGCGCGCAGCACCTGGTTGCGCTCGTCTAGCAACACGGCCTTCGCCTTCACCGGCGTCTCGCTCACCGCGAAGGCCATGATCACCACCACCTCGCCGGCCTTGATGAGATGGGCCGCGCCGCCGTTGATCAGGATTTTCCCCGTGCCGGGCTTGCCTTCGAGCACATAGGTCTCCAGCCGCGCGCCGGTGGTGATTGAGGCCACCAACACCTTCTCGCCGGCCCACAAATCCACGGCGTCCATCAGGTCCTTCGGGATTTCGATGCTGCCTTCATAGGCGACATCCGCGTCGGTGATCATCGCGCGGTGGAGCTTGGACTTGAGGACCTGCCGGAACATGCGCCGGAGGGAAAACCCGCCCCCCGGCAGGGTCAAGCGGCAAGCGTCCGTATTTCCGCCATCTCGCATTCCCGCGCATCCTTTTTGCATTTCCTGTCATCGACCCGAATTGCCTTGTGAGCCCGCAGGCGATCCCGGAAGGTCCGCCCGACCTACTGCGATGGTGTCATGGAATCCGGTGAAAATCCGGAGCAGTCGCGCTGCGGTAACCGGTTGCAAGTCCCAACAGTCCAATCGTTTCAAAGCAAACGGTGAAGGCGGGAGGAGCGATAGCCGGGAGCCCGAATACTTGCCCATCGCCGCTCGTCACCCGCCCGCCGGGTTCCCCCGGTGGAACGGGTTCCGTGGTCCTTCGCGAAAAAGGACCGGCGAGAGATGGCAGCCGGATGTTTCCGGCCCGCCTCTCTTCAAGAACCAAACACCAAAACTGAAGAGATACATGAAACAAACATCCCTCCGGAGATCCTTTCTCCGATTGATCGTCGCGGGCTTCTGCCTGCTTCCCCTCGGAATCCAAGCCGCCAACATCGTCCTCGGAACCGGTGGTGACACCTCCTACGTGATTCTCGAGTCCGGAAACCTCGGCTCACGGACCTATGAAATCCGGTACGACGCCTCATCCGGCCCGCATGACACGAAATTCCTGCTGGACCAGATCCTGGCGGGCGATCTCTCGCTCGGCATGGCCTTCACCAATTGGGGTACCCTTGCCAATCCCAACTACGCGCTCGATTCCATCACCTACAACTCCGTCACCGAGTCGGCGTCCTTCACACCGCCCTTCACCTACTGGGCGCAGTGGGTCGCTGGGGGTGAGGCCGGCTATCCCACTGCGGTCCCGGTAGCCTCCGGCTCCTGGAGCTACGGTTCCGGAATCTCATCGCCCTTCCGCATCATCGCACCGGGTTCGTGGGATGCCTTCGTTTACTCCGATGGTTCCGCTCCGCCCTCCATGCTTCCCGTGCCGGAAACCTCGTCCATGACCCTCGCCGCCGCGGGATTGCTCATCGTGCTGCGCCGCCGCCGCACGGCCTGAACCTTCACCAAATCCGGCCTCGGGAAACCTCCCGAGGCCGGTATTCGCCGCCATGGAGACATTCCTACGTTTCACGCTTGCCGCCGTGCTCGCCACCCCGGCTTCGGCCGGCCCCTACTCGCCTGCCGCGAATCAACCGGGAAGCGACGCCATCGCCGCCGCCGATAGCCGTTTCACCACCTGGGCCACTTCAGCCGTCGTCGAACGCGGCATGATCGAAATCGGTTACCCGGAGAGCAGCGAAGTCTCCTTCGGCGCGGACGAGGATGCCACCGGTCCCGCCGACGCCAATCCGGATGCCCCATATCCCGTCGTTTCGCTCGGCGATGGAGGAAAAGCCACCCTGCAGTTCTCACAACCCTTCGGCGACGCGCCCGGACCTGATCTCGCGGTGTTTGAAAACGGCTTCGTCTCCAGCTTCCTCGAGCTCGCCCATGTCGAGGTCAGCTCGGATGGCGTGAACTTCTTCCGCTTTCCTTCCACCTCGCTCACCCCGGCCTCCAGCAACATCGGGGAAGGCGGCGCGGTCGATCCCACGGACGTCCATAACCTCGCAGGCAAATACCTCGCCGGATTCGGCACCCCCTTCGACCTCGCGGAGCTGCGTCACGTCTCGCCCCTGCTCGACATCCAGCGCGTCACCCACGTTCGAGTCATCGATGCCGTCGGCACCAACGATCCCGCCTTCGCCTCGCATGACTCATCCGGAAACATCATCATCGATCCCTATCCCACACCCTACTTCACGGGCGGATTCGATCTCGATGCCGTCGGAGCCTTCACCCTCACAAGCACCTCCTACGCCGCGTGGAAAACCGCCCAAGGCATCACCGGCAACGATCCATCCGCGGATGGAAACCACAACGGCACCGCGGACTTCGTCGAATACATGACGGGCAGCGGGCGCATCCTCCTCAGCGGATCCCAGTTGCGCTTCAACCGTCTCTCCTACCGCACCGATGGCGACCTCTGGATCGAAGGCAGCGCCGATCTCGTGGGCTGGACTCCCCTTGCAAGATCCCTGCACGGAGCTACGATGTCCGCCGTGGCGCCGGGCGTCTCCGCCTCCGAATCCGGAACCGCGTCGAAACAAGTGACCGTCACCCTCCCGTCGGACGCGCCCTGGAAATTCTTCCGCCTCGCCGCAAAGCCGTGAAAACCACTCCAGCACCCCGTGATCCATCCGGTTTTGGGTTCACACTTGTGGAACTGCTGGTGGTTCTCGCCCTGATCCTCGGGCTCAGCGTCGCCGGTTTCACCGGCTACCGTTCCCTGAGGGCGCGTGCGAACCAGGCCACCTCCACCGAGAACCTGCGCCAACTCGCCGCCGCGAACCTGCTCTACGCCGTCGAAAACCAGACCTATGCGCCCGCATCCGATCCTTCAAACCTCGTCCGCTGGCACGGCGGAAGGGATAGCATCGGTGGCAAGTTTGATCCGGAAAAAGGTTACCTATCCGAATACCTCGGATTCAGCCGCCGCGTCGGCCAATGCTCCGAACTCGCCCGGTTGCTCTCCGGCAAGGCCTTCAACGAGGACGGCTCCGGTGGATACGGCTACAACGCCACCTACATCGGCGGCACGCCTCCCAATCCCTTCATGCCGAACCGCCCCGCCAACGTGAACAACCCGGGGCGCACCCTCATGTTCGCCACCACCGCCTTCGCCGTTTCCAAAGGCATTCAGGAATACCCCTTCGCCGATCCTCCCAATTCGGTGGATGCCAACTGGCGCGTCCGCGGCAGCCTCCAGCCCAGCGTCCACTTCCGCTTCAACAGAAAAGCCCTCGTCGCCTGGTGCGACGGACACGTCACCGTGGAATCCCGCACCGATGACAAAGGAGAGAATTTCTACGGCGGCAGCAACAGAGCCGCCTCCATCGGCTTCTGCGGCCCCAAGCACGAAAACGGCTGGTGGAACTCGCGAAACTGAACATGCCTCATGCCTTCACCGTCGACTGGTGAAACCCGAGTTCGTCTCACATCCCAGCGCGCGTCCGGCTCCCGTCCGGGCGCGCGTTTTTTTTGTAACGGACCGCCTCCCTCGTCCCGCTGAAGCAGGGGCCACCTGCCTCCCGCAGGCTGGGCAGGGGAGTGGTGTGAATCAGGAAAACAGGAAAACAGGAACCAATCCCATGCATCTTCTTCCTGACTTCCTCACTTCCTGATTCACAATCTTCCGAAATCCACCCTCCCGGCAGACTCCATGGAGTTCAAGCTTCAGCTTGTCTTCCCATCCAGCAAACCGAAAACAAGCTGAAGCTTGAACTCCAACCCCTTCCATCCACTGCAAGTATCCGCGCCCCCGTGCAACTTCCCCACAACCCCGTGCAACTTCCCCACAACCCCGTGTAACTTCCCCACGACCTCGTGAAACTTCCCCACGACCCCGTGCAACTTCCCCACGACCCTGTGCAACTTCCCCACGACCCCGTGCAACTTCCCCACGACCCCGTGCAACTTCCCCACAAACCCGTGCAACTTCTCCACAAACCCGTGCAACTTCCCCACGAACCCGTGTTTTTCACACATGACACTGTTTCTCCTTGCCATCACTGAGTGACATCTGCTATGAGCGATTATCGACCTCCGTTTTCCGCCCTTGGCGGGGAAATACCATGAGGTCCCCACCCACATCCATCCAGCATCCCATGGCCTCCGAACGCTCCTTCCAAGACCGCTACCAACGCGGAAACTCCCTCAAAAACGCCGTTGCCACCTTCACTCCCCCCTATTCCCCGCCGGATCCCAAATTCACCCTTGGCGCCCTCGCCACCGCCCTTTCCAACGCGGACGCCGCAAACACCCTCGTCACCGAGCGCCGCGCCCCCTATCAGGACGATGTGGACGACCGGCAGGCCCTCCTCAAAGCCATCTCACCCCTCGTCACCCAGTCCCTCGCCCACGTCAAAAGCAACACCGCCTGGGCCAAGCGCTATGACGCCGTAAAAAAAGCCGCCGACAAAGTCCGCGGCATCCGTCCCAAAGCCCCCAAGAAAACCGCCGATCCCGATCCCGACAAAAAAACCCGCGAAAACGGCGAGCGCAGCTTCGTCGAGATCGCCGCCCACTTCAAAGCCTACATCGCCCGCCTCGCCGCCCTGCCCGGATACCTCCCCACCGCCGACGCCATCAAGCTCCCCGCCCTCGAAGCCACCTGGCTCCAGCTCGACGACCTCAACCAAAGCGTCTCCAGCCTCTCCCAAGCCCTCGCCGACGCCGTCCGCGACCGCGCCGACGCCTACACCGGCGAAGGCGGCCTCAAGTTCGTCTTCGACGGTGTGAAAACCTCCGTCAAAGGCCAATACGGCCAATCCTCCCCCAACACCCGCGCCGCCTTTGCCATGCGCTGGTGAGGCATCCGTCCCCACACGCCGCTTGCGCTTCACCCCTCCGGAAACCCGTACCATCAAAACCTTTCGGATGGGTGAATCATGATATCCGGAAGCCGCCGCTTCCCGAAAGGTTTCCCGTTCCCAACCAACTCCGAACTCCTCCGCCCTCCCTCCCCGCCCCCTCCTCCATTGACAACCAAGACCTTCCATCCCCATCCTCCCCACGAAAGAAACTTCACCCATCCGAAGCTATCGATATGCGAGTGGGTGTTCTAATACTGTTATGCTATGAAGATTCACGCACTGCTATTACTCACCGGCTTCGCTGTCGCATTTGCACATGGGGCGGACGAGAAGAAACCCCCAACCGCAACCGACAAGGAACGTGCTTTGATTGAAGCCGCATTTCATCTGAAGCTTGATACAGTGCGAGACCTTCTGGAGGAAGGTGTGAATGTTAACGCACGATATGGAGATCACGGCGACAGCAAGGTTTTTGGAGACCCCTGGACTCTTGGCTGGCCGATGGCATCAGGCAAATGGACTGCCCTCATCGCACTGGCGCATAGTAATCGCTACCCTGATCCTCCACGGCTAATTCAGAATACCGAAGCGGATCGCACATGGGCTCTACGAGAGATGGAGAAGATTCCTGGCGACCAGGTAAGAGACCGGAACATTATCAGGATATTTATTGCGAAAGAGCTTGTGGAACATGGCGCCCGAATAAATGACCATGACGGCAAGGGAGGTAGCCCGCTAAATATCGCAATTGCGATGGGATTTGATGATCTCGCGCTTCTGCTTATTGATAGAGGTGCTAATGTTAACGAACAGAGAGGCGTTTACATTGACGGACCAGGAAAGGTATCCGTCGTTCACGCGGCCACGGGGTCGCCAAGGGTCTTAGCAGCAGTGATCCTTTCGGGTGCCAAACTCGATGTTCAGGATACCGATGGAAATACGCCCCTCCATTGTGCTGTCATGCACTCGAATCTCGGTTCCGTGAAGTTGCTTCTTGATGCTGGTGCCGATGAATCAATCAAGGACTCCAAAGGAAAAACTCCGCTTGATCTAATTGGTGAACCCGGACTGGATCACAGCGAGGACCGCCTAATCAAAGCTTTGCTGACGAAGCACACCCACAAAAAGCATAACAAATCGCAGTAGCCGACCGGCATCAGCACCACTGTCTTACACCAAACGCACCCCAATCGCCCGGCGGCTAGGCTAGGCGTTCGAGCCCGGGCTCACGGTTTGGCCTTGGGCTGGTCCATCTTGATCGAGCACCGATAGTCGGTGAAGTGGATGTAGCGTTCGGATAGATTCTGCCAGAGCACGGTGGGGCCGCCGTTTCCGTGGTCGCGGATGACGTAGGGGCGGATGTTGTCGTGCTTGGAGCCGCGGGTGATGGCTTCGGATTTCCAAGTGAGGCCGCCGTCGGCGGTGGTCCATTTTTCCAGTTCGCGCACGCCATGGACGGGGCGGGTGAGATAGACGGTGTCTGGATCGAGCGGATCGATGGCGAGGCCGCTGGAGTAGTGGGGCTCGCGCTCGGTTTTTCCCGGAGGGGTTTGGGGAAACCATGCGCCGGCCGTGCAGAGTTCGGTATCGGTCCACGAGGTGCCGTTCCAGCGGGCGTAGTGGTAGCGGTGGTCCTGCTCGTCCGGCAGGCGGGTGTAGGCGACGACGGGGCGGTCCTGCGAATCGAAAGCGATGTCCCAGACCCAGCCGCGGCCGTGGGTTTGGTCTGCCTGATAGATCTTGTCGGCCTTCGCGGGATCGATGGGGAGCTCGCCGATGCCGCAGATGCGGGAGCCGTCGGCCTTGAAGAAGGCGTTGTCGCGGTAGCAGACGTAATAGACGTTGTTGAGCGGCTCGTTTCGCGGATGGCCGTCGGTGAAGAGCATGTGGATGCGGTCCTTGTGATTGGACGCGTACTTGGCGTAGGGGCGGTTTCCCTCGGGCAGGCCGGCTGTGGAGAACACCGGCTTCGCATCGGACCAGGTGAGGCCGCCGTCGGTGGAGCGGGCCATGGTGGGCTTGTAGGATTGGCCGCGCCAGAAGAGGTAGAGCGTGTGATTCTCAGCGGAGAGCTGATAGGGATTGGAGTAAGTGATGCCGGAGTTTTTCGGCGAGGTGTCCTTTGGGACGAAACGGGTTTCCGGTTCCCATTCGGTGATGTCTCCGGGGCGCTTGGTCACGCGCGAGTGGATGATGTTTTCCACGCTGTGGCGGGTGTAGAAGGCGCGCAGCCGGCCGTCTGCTAGAAAGACGAAGGAAGGATTGTCGTGATCGTCCCTCTCATACTGCCCATGCAGGGTGAAGGTGGTGGTTTTCCCGCTGGCGTGATCGAACGCGGCGGCGACGACCGAGCCGTTCTCGCTGACCCAGCCGGTGAAGGTTTTTCCGCCGCGCTGGACGGCGCGGGGATCGGCGAACCAGCACCAGCCGCCGTCATCGGTGAGGCTGGCGAACTGCTCGGCGGGGCGTGCGCCGAGCGAATGGATGGAAACGAGAAGGGCGGCGAGAACGGCGGTGCGTGACATGGGGCGGGGGATTCAGTTCTTGCCCACGCCGGTGAGTTTCACGTCGAAGGGATTCTCATTGCCGTCGTTGCTGGCGATCTTGAGCGTCGCGGTGCGGGTGCCCTTGGCTTTGGGTTTGAACGTGACGGTGAAGGTCATGCTGCCGCCGGGAGCGAGCGAGGTTTTCGGGAGCTTGGAAACGAGGTAATCGCCCTTGGCTCCGCCGGTTTTGGTGATTGCGAGCTTGGTGAGCGTCGCAGTGCCCACGTTGCGGACCTTGAAGGTGATCTTGCCGCCGGTTTTTCCGATTTTCACGGTGCCGAAGTTCTTGGTCGAGGCGCCATCCCGGAGTTCCAGACCGATCGGTTGCTGGACGGAGATCTCGGGCTTGGACGGGATGGCGGGGGCGCTCACGCTGAAGCCTTGGAAGAAAACGGAATCCGCGCTGCCGGTGCCGAGCATGGCCTGCACCTGGCTGGTGGAGAACGCGGTGTAGTCGCCATTGCCGGGCAGCAGCGGACCGACGCGGAGATCCACGTTGCCGCTGTTGTTAGGCGACTTGGTGGCGAGGCTGGTGAAAACGGTGCCGCCTTCGATCAGATCGGCGCGGAAGATGTCGGATGTGCCGTTGTTGCCGATGGCGAGGTCGGTGTTCTCGGTGACAAACAGGGTGCCGGAGGAGATGAACGCGGCGGTTTCCCCATCACCACTCATGGCGAGGAAGGACCCGAAGGCGCCATCGGGGTTTGAGTTGTTCGTGGTCTTGGAAACGCGCCAGACCTCCCTGCTGGAGACATCCTTGGCGTAAACATCGATGCCGAAGGTGTTGTTGATGCCGCTGATCATCTGCTTGCTCTGGTTGAGCCCGACGAAGGCTCCGAAGAACACGACACGATTGCCGTTCGCGCTGACACGAGGTGTGTAGAAATTTCCATCGGAAACCGTGCCGGTGGCGTTGCGGTTCAGCACTTCCACGGCTCCCGTGGTGAGATTCCGGCGGTAAACGCAGAGGAATGCCGCGGGATAGCTTGCGGTGCGGGCCGGGTGGGCATTGGTGGCATCCGAGCTGAACACGATGAACTTGCCGTCGGAGCTGAAGTCGAACTCGTTTCCAGCCGCGGCCACGGCGGCGGCGGAGCCGACGCCGGTATCGAGCGCCACGTTGTTCTGGCCGATCGAGATGACGTTGGTCGCCTGGGAAATGCTGTCGTAAAGATAGACGCCCGGGCGGCCGTCGGCCTGGAGTTTCGCGCTGTTGGAAACGATGTTCCGCGAAGTGCTCACGTAGGCCACGTAGCGGCCGTCCGCGCTCATCACGGGGCGGCGCGCCGGGCCGTCAGCCCCCTGGGTGATATTGCGGGTGATGCCTCCGGTGGAATCGCGCCAGTAAACGTGGCTGTCAGCGCCGCGCCAGCAAACGTAGCGGCCGTCGTCGCTGAAGGAGGCCTCCACGGGTGCGGAAACCGAGGTGTCGCTCACGAAGGTGAGTGAGTTGTTGGAAATCCGGCGGACGTAGAGGCCGCCGTCCACGATTCCCGGTGTGCTGCCGCTTGCGGGAGGACCGCTCGAGAACAACACGTAGTCGCCGTTGGTGGAGAGATCCAGCAGTGTGGAATCCTGATCGTGGATTGCGTTGTTAGAGTCTCCGGTGAGGAGGTTCACCGCGGCGGATGCGTGGTTCGCGCCGTGGAAAACGAGGGCGATGGCGGTGATCGCGATGGCTTTTGGAAGGGGATTCATGGGTGTCGGATACGGGTTGAGGATGGGAGTTCTCACTTACCACGGCGGCGGCGCGATTTTCCACGCTTCTTTTGCAGGAAAACGGGTCCGGATTTCGGCGAGGGCTTGGGTTTCGGTTTGCCGTGGTATTTCACGGGCGGACCTGGGCGTGTGCTGAGAGATTTCGCGCCGGGGCTGGTCGGCGGGCCGGCCACCGAGAAATCGACAAAGCGTTTCTCCCTGTCTAGGCCTGTGACGTGCAGCGGGATGCGCATACCCATCTGGATGACCTTCCCGTCCGAGGAAACCCACGCCATGCGGTGTTGTTCCAGCCTCCAGCGGCCTGCCGGCAGATCCTCGCGTTTCACCACGCCGCGGATGCCCATGTCCGGGATCTCCACCATCAGTCCCATAGGCCGCACGTCGGTGATGAGGCCATCGAACTCATGCGGGTCCTCCATTTCCGCGACGCGGGCGAGGTATTCGAAGAGTTTGATCTGTTTGGTTTCGCTTTCCGCTTCGGCGGAGTTCCGCTCGGTGTCGGAAATGTGGCGTGAGAGTTCGCGCAGATCGTTTTGCGACGCCGTGCGGTCCGGATGTTTCGGCGGATTGGAAAGCAGCGGCTGCAGCGCGCGGTGCACGATGAGGTCCGCGTAACGCCGGATCGGACTGGTGAAGTGGCAGTAGTCGCCCTTCGCCAGGCCGTAGTGGCCGATCGGCTCCGCGGCGTAGGCGGCGCGCTTGAGGCTTTTGAGCAGGCCCAGCTTGATGATGTGTTCCTCGGGCGTGCCCTTGGACTCGTCTAACAATTTTTGGATGTGCGCGCGGTTCGTGAGATCCCCGGGGCGGTAGCCGTGGAGTTTCGCGGTCTCGGTGTAGTCCATCAAACGGGACGGATCCGGGTCATCGTGAATCCGATAGACAGCGGGTTT
>DAISZP010000182.1:9713-10334 GCA_036824745.1 Luteolibacter sp. | reverse complement strand
GATAGGGACTCTCGTCGTGGAAGCGCGAGAACAGCCGGCACAGGTATGGAGCCTCCAGTCCGCAGGCTTTTGAAACCCCTTCGAGCGTGGTGGTGGTGAGGTGGTTGCGCTCGATGAACTCCTTGGCGCGCGTGTAGGCGGCGTAAGCGGGCGAGTCGGTGTTGACCGGGCTCGTGGCGTCGTCCCGGCACATCAGGAGAAGCTGCCGCGTGAGCAGCGAGCACAGGGGCTTGGCGAGATTCGACTTGCGAACACCGCGGTCGATCAAGGTGTCGAAGGCGCGGCGGACCGG
The DNA here is from genome assembly GCA_036824745.1 of Luteolibacter sp. Classification (GTDB taxonomy): domain Bacteria; phylum Verrucomicrobiota; class Verrucomicrobiia; order Verrucomicrobiales; family Akkermansiaceae; genus Luteolibacter. The sequence continues at coordinate 10,042 of DAISZP010000182.1, read as the reverse complement.
CTCGCCTTTCGGACAACGCGCGATCAGACCGGAACGGATGTCGTACCGTTCGAAAAACTGTTCCACGCCACTGCCGGTGAAGCCGACGAAGTATTTCCCCAGAGGGTTGTCCGACGAACTCACGATCTGATGCGGAAACGAGGGCCCGTAAACGTAGAAGGTTCCCGGCCGCAATTCGTGCTCCACGTCACCGAGCCGGACCGTGCCCGTGCCCCGATTGACGAACTCAAGGCTGTACCACGGATAGTCCTTGCGATCGATGCGGTAGTCCGCGCTACAACGCTCGAATCCACCGAAGATCACGTAGAAATCCTCATCGCCAGGTTCCA
>DAISZP010000182.1:0-9703 GCA_036824745.1 Luteolibacter sp. | reverse complement strand
CAAGCGGGAAGCCTCTACCTGCTGGGAAACGAAACTGGATGCATCGCGAACGTCGCTCATTAGAACGAATGGAATCAGGTGAAGCCGCACAGCGCCAGTGCAAATTCGTGCATTTGCCGAGAAATCATCCTGCATTGGATATTTTCGGATTTTCCGTGATCTCGATAATTCCAGACTGACAAATACGTTCTATTCTACAAATTGCCCGCGTCATTTCGTCTTTCCCAAGGAAATCCCATGAAAACTCCGACCTATCCAAGAATCGGCATTCGCCCCACTATCGACGGTCGCCTCGGCGGCGTCCGTGAATCCCTCGAAGCCCGCACCATGCAGCAAGCCATGGCGGTTGCGGAATTGTTCGCCGCCAAGCTGCGTTACCCGGACGGCAGCCCGGTGCAGTGCGTGATCGCGGACACCTGCATCGGTGGAGTCCGCGAGGCCGCCGCCTGCGCGGACAAGTTCCGACTCACCAACGTGGGCGTTTCCCTAACAGTCACACCCTGCTGGTGCTATGGCTCCGAAACCATGGACATGGACCCGCACACCCCGAAAGCAATCTGGGGATTCAACGGCACCGAGCGCCCCGGCGCGGTCTATCTGGCCGCGGTGCTGGCGGGCCACACACAGAAGGGCCTGCCCGCCTTCGGAATCTATGGCAAGGACGTGCAAGCCGCCACCGACACGAAGATTCCGGCGGACGTTGAGGAGAAGCTCCTCTCCTTCGCACAATGCGGTCTCGCCGTCGCCTTGATGCGCGGCAAGTCCTACCTCTCCATGGGCGGCACCTCGATGGGCATCGCCGGCTCGGTGGTGGACACGAAGCTCTGGGAAAAGTGGTTCGGCATGCGCGTGGAGGCCATCGACATGAGCGAGATCGCCGGTCGCATGCGCAAGGGCCAGTATGACAAGGCGGAGTATGAAACCGCGCTCGCATGGGTCAAAAAGCACTGCAAGGAAGGCAAGGACTACAACTCGCCCGCCACCACCCGTTCCCGCGAGCAGCTCGACACCGAGTGGGAGGACAGCGTGAAGATGGCGCTCATCGCCCGCGACCTGATGGTCGGCAATCCGGTGCTCAAGAAAATGAAACTCGGCGAGCAGGCACAGGGCCACAACGCCATCGCCGCCGGGTTTCAGGGCCAGCGCCAGTGGACCGATCATTTCCCTAACGGCGACTTCATGGAGGCCATCCTCAACTCGTCGTTCGATTGGAACGGCAAGCGCGCGCCCTACATCGTGGCCACCGAAAACGACGCGCTCAACGGCGCGGGGATGCTCTTCGGTTACCTTCTGACAAACACCGCCCAGATCTTCGCCGACCTCCGCACCTACTGGAGCACGGATGCGATCAAGACCGCGAGCGGCAAGTCCTTCCAACACCCGCTCGTCGGCGACGGCATCCTCCATTTGATCAACTCCGGCCCGGCCGCGCTCGATGGCACCGGTGAGCAAACGAAGAACGGCAAACCCGCGATGAAACCCTTCTGGGAAATCTCGGATGCCGAGGTGAAGAAGTGCCTCAAGGCCACCACCTGGCACCCGTCGATCACCGAATATTTCCCCGGCGGCGGCTGGAGCACCCGCTACCGCACCAAGGGCGGCATGCCCGCCACCATGATCCGACTCAATCTCGTGGACGGACTCGGACCCGCGCTTCAAATCGCCGAAGGCCACACGATTGATCTCCCGGACGACGTGCACGACGCGCTCGACCAACGCACCAATCCCACCTGGCCGACCACCTGGTTCGCGCCGATCCTCACCGGCAAAGGCGCGTTCACCAGCGCCTACGAAGTGATGAACCACTGGGGCGCGAATCACTGCGTCATGACCTGCGGCCACGTCGGCCATCTCTATCTGACGCTGGCCTCCATGCTGCGCATCCCGGTTTACATGCACAACGTCGCCGAGGATCGCGTATTCCGCCCGAGCGCCTGGCGCGCCTTCGGCACCGCGGATCTGGAGGGGGCGGATTTCCGGGCCTGCGCGAATTACGGCCCGCTGTATGGGAAAATCTAACCAAGCCAATACCCAATGCTGAATCCACTCGCTGTCGCCGCGGCCCTGACAGTCACGGCCATCGCCGCGCCCTATCAGTTGCCCCCGATCCCGGGAATCCCGCCGAAGCAGCCATTGGACAGCGTCCCGATGGCGGACTCCGCCTCCGCTCCCGAAGTTAAAATCGATCTCCCCATCGCGGCCGGCCCTTTCGAGCCGACATGGGAATCCATCGAGAAAAACTACCCCGGCAGTCCGGATTGGCTGCGCGAGGCGAAATTTGGCATTTGGGTTCACTTCGGTCCGCAGGCTGCGGGGGAAAGCGGCGACTGGTATGCGCGGAAAATGTATGTCGAAGGCACTCCGGCCTACAAAAACCACCTGAAAAAATACGGTCATCCCTCCGAGTTCGGCTACAAGGAAGTGCTGCGCGATTGGAATCCCACCAAGCTCGATCCAGCGAAACTCACCGCCATCTACAAGGCCGCCGGCGCGCGTTTCCTCATGATCCAGGGTGTCCATCACGACCAGTTCGACATGTGGAACTCCCGCCACCAGCCATGGAACTCCACCCGCATGGGGCCGAAACGCGACCTCATCGGCGAGTGGGCGAAAGCCGTGAAACAATCCGGCATGCGCTACGGCATCACCTTCCATCACGAATACTCATGGTGGTGGTGGCAAACCGCTTTCGGCAGCGACAAGACCGGCCCGAAAGCAGGGCTCCCTTATGACGGGAACCTCACTCTCGCCGACGGCAAGGGCAAGTGGTGGCAGGGCCTAGATCCCCGCATGCTCTATGGCGTCGATCTGCGGGAATACCAATCCGTGGACCAGGCCGCACACTCGCCATACAGTCCGCCCAAAGCAGGCATCTTCGACAAGCACCTCGACTACGCCAAGTGGTACGCCACCTGGTGGGCCGCCCGCATGACTGACGCCATTGATCAGCACAACCCGGATTTCATCTACACCGACGGCACCGGCCAGCAGCCCTTCGAAGGATTCAACACCGGCACCGGCCTAAAGGCGGACGCCATGCAACGCGTCATCGCCCACTTCTACAACCAATCGCTGAAACGCCGCGGCAAGGTGGATATCTTCAGCATCGTCAAATTCCGCAAGCCCACCAACGGCATCGTCACCACCGAGGAGTTCGGCATTCCGCGAAACATCAACACCAAACAACCGTGGATCGCCGAAAGTCCGGTAGGCGATTGGTTTTACGCTCCCGGTTTCTACTATGACTCCACCATCATGATCCGTTACATCATCGAAGCCGCCGCGCGAGATGGAAACGCCTGCATCTGCGTATCCCTGCTGCCGGACGGTTCGCTCGATGAAGGCAGCCTCAAGATGCTCAAGGAAGTGGGCGATTGGATGCGCGCCAACGGCCGGGGCATCTATGGCAGCAAGGCGTGGTCCCGCTTGGGCGAAGGCGAGATGATCGGAGGAAACCTCAAACAAATCCCCGGTGGCGGACTCGACAAAAGACACGCCGACGTGAAATTCGGCCCGGAGGATTTCCGCTTCACCGTCGGCAAGGACGGCTCGCTCTATGTTTACTGCCTCACCGTCCCGCCCGGCGGCACCAAGCTGAGAATCAAATCCCTCGGAGCAGCCGAAAACCTGTTAGGCAGGAAAATCGAAGCCGTTTCCCTTCTCGGTGGACGCCAAGCTGTCCGATGGAAACAAGAGGCCGACGCCCTTCTCATCGAAATGCCACAAGGAGCCAATTTGGCCACCGCCGTCGGTTTCCAGATCAAATAAGCCGCCACACGCATCGACCTCGCCCAGTCCTGCAATTGCATCGGCCCCGCGCTGCAAGTCGCCGAAGGCCACACGATCAATCTTCCGGACGTTGTGCACGACGCGCTCGACAACGTACGAATCCCACCTGGCCCACCACCTGGTTCGCGCCAATCCTCACCGGCAAAGGCGCGTTCACCAGCGCCTACGAAGTGATGAACCACTGCGTCATGACCTGCGGCCACGTCGGCCATCTCTATCTGACGCTGGCCTCCATGCTGCGCATCCCGGTTTACATGCACAATACCGCTGAGGATCGCGTGTTCCGTCCGAGCACCTGGCGCGCCTTCGGCACCGCGGTTCTGGAAGGAGCGGATTTCCGCGCCTGCCAGAACTACGGGCCGCTCTACGTGAAGGCGTGAGGCACTTATGAAGACCGGTCTGGCCTGCCCTGCGGATCAGACCGAAGCCTGCCACGGGCGTGAAGGCTTCGATGAAGTGCGATTTCGCAAGAGGTCGCCAACACGCCACGTATAGGCGTTTCCATGAAACTCCCCTTCTCGATCCTGCTCGGTCTCGTTTCACCTCTCTTCGCCGTTCCCGTTTACATCGGAACCAACACGGGAGGAAACACGGGCAGCAAGGGAATCTATCAGGCGGACTTCGATCCGGTGACGGGCAAGCTCAGCGAAACCAAGCTCGCCGCTGAATACCGCAATCCCGGGTTTCTCGTCCAGCATCCCACCAAACCGATCCTCTACGCCTGCGGGCAGCCTAACAAGTCGCTCGACGATGGCACGGATTCGGTGGCGGCATTCAGCATCGGCGCGGATCACTCGCTCAAGTTTCTCGGCGAGGTATCAAGTAGTGGCAAGGACCCGTGCCATGTTGCGGTGGATGCCACTGGACGGGTGTTGGCGGTTGCCAATTACGGTGATGGGAGAATCGGACTGATCAAACTGACAGACGAGGGAATGCCGGAAAAAGTGTGGTTTTCGTATCGGAATAACTTGAAAGGTCCAGGCACCAATAGGCGACAGGAGCAATCTCACGCACATGGTGTCTATTTCGACAAAACGAATTTGAACCTTTTAATTCCGGACCTGGGCTTGGACCGGATTCAAGTGTTTCATCTGAAAAATGCCGACGTGAATGTGGATTCTTGGAAGAATATCCCCTCCGAAGGGATGCCTCTGTTATCCGCACCCGGCGCCGGTCCCCGCCACATGGCGTTTTCGCCGGATGAAAAACACGCGTATGTGATCAACGAGCTGGATTGCACGATTCTGGCGGCATCGCATTCCAACGGGGCATTCAAACCGATCGAAACCGTAAGCACGCTGCCGGGAGGATTCGAAGGATCCAACAGCACGGCTGAAATCGAGGTCAGCGCGGATGGGAGGTTCGTCTATGGATCAAACCGCGGCCATGACAGCATCGTCGTTTTCGCGAGGGACGCGGAAAGCGGCAAGCTCACGCTCGTCCAACACGCGCCCTGCGGAGGCAAGACCCCACGTCATTTCAAGATCTCACCGGATGGCAAGTGGCTGCTTTGCGGGCATCAGGGATCGAGCACCATCAGCGTGCTGCCCCGCGACCCGGAGACAGGAAAACTCGGCGAAGCGAAGCAGACGGTTTCGTCGCCGAGCCCGATCTGCATTTTGTTCGCGAGGTGAAACTCACTCCTTTTCCTCAACGAGGATTTTCGGGAACACCGGCTTGGGTTTCCCGATGACGTGGCCTTCCGGAAGCAGGCCCCAGTGCAGGTCTGATAGAGAAAGGTCGCAAAGCTCCGGGCGGTTCAACTGGGACGCGAGTTTCGCGGCGGCGTCCGGAAGGATCGGCGAAAGCATGACGGCGCAATGCGCCACGCTCTCCGCGAGGTGCTGGAGCACGGTGGCGAGGCGGTCTTTCTTCTCGGGATCCTTGTTGAGTTCCCACGGCTTCATGCGCTCGGCGTATTGGTTGCAGTGCACCACGTGTTTGCCGATCGCTTCGAGGCCTTTGGAAACATCGAACTCATCCATCGCCACGCGGTAGGCGGCGGTGGAGTCGGCGAGCGATTGCTGGAGCGCGAGATCCTGATCGTTGAACTGCCCGCCGCGGGTGATGACGCCCTCGGTGAATCGCTGGCTCATGTTGAGCGCGCGGTTGCAGAGGTTGCCGAGTTCGTTGGCGAGCTCCGTGTTGTAGAGCATCACCAGGCGGTCGAGATCGAAATCCGAGTCCTTGCCGGTGACGATGTCCCTCACCAGATAGTAACGCAGCGCCTCGACGCCGAATTTGTCCGCAAGCTCGCTGGGATCGACGATGTTGCCGAGCGACTTGCTCATTTTCTCGCCGCGTATGTTCCACCAGCCGTGGACTAACAGCCGCGGCATGAGTTCATCGGAGAAACCCATGGCGTGCAGCATGCAGAGCCAGTATATGCCGTGGGCGGGCACGAGGATGTCCTTGCCGATGATGTGCACCGGACGTTCTTCGGCGGTCCAGAGCTTGGAGAAATCCGGCAGTCCGGCTTCCGCCGCGGCCTGATAGCCGGCGAAGGAAACGTAGTTGATGAGTGCGTCGAACCAGACGTAGGTGACGAAATCGGTGTCGAAGGGAATCTCGATGCCCCAACGCAGGCGCTCCTTCGGCCGCGAGATGCAGAGGTCGGTGCCGGAGTTGCGTTCCAGCGCGTTGAGCAGCTCCGCCTTGCGGAAAACGGGAAGCACGGAATCCGGAGTTTTCTCCAAGTAAGCTTTCAGCCACTCGGTGTGCTCGCTGAGTTTGAAATACCAGTTCTCCTCCTCGATGACGACCACCTCGCCCCACTCGGGGCCGAAGTTTCCGGACTCGTCGCGGTCGCGGTCTGATAGAAACTGCTCCTGGCGCACCGAGTAATGGCCGGAGTGGGCATGTTTGTAGAGTTGGCCCTGATACTTGAGCGTCGTGAGGATTCCCTGCACGCAGGCCTTGTGGCGGGGATCGATGGTTTCCGCCCAACCATCGTATTTGAGGCCGAGCTTCTCCCAGAGGTTCGAGAACTTCTTGGTCGTTCGTTTCACGAAGGTGGCCGGATTCACACCTTCCTTCTCGGCCGTCTGTTGGACTTTCTGGCCGTGCTGGTCCACGCCGGTGAGGAAAAACGCCTCGTCCCCCCGCAGGCGGCGGTAGCGGGTGATCACATCGGCGAGAACCTTCTCGTAAGCATGGCCGATGTGGGGTGAGCCGTTGGTGTAATCGATGGCGGTGGTCAGGTAGAACATGGGATGGGCGGCGTGGGACTGGGAGGAAAGCAGACGGAAACCATCGGCGCAAGACGGAGTGCAGAATGAGGCCGGCGGAGAATCAGTTAGACGCGAATGAAAGTCAGACAACCCGCCATTTCCAACTCACCCGAAACAATCGTCTCCACAATCCGTTGATTTTCAACACCCCAACCACCCTTCCCCACCCTACGTGATTGCGTGAAGATGCTTCGTTGCCAGAAACCGTCTGGATCCGCTAGCTTTTCGTCGTCTTCCCCCACCCCCATGAAAACACCTGTGTTCCCCCGCACGGTGGCTTTCCTCATCCTCGGCACGGTAGCCCCCCTATCGGCCCAGAATCTGGTCAGCTTCCTCGACCTTTCGGAATCCCGCCTCAAGCAGGAGGCTTCGATTCCACCCGGCACCTGTGACGTTCCCTCGTTGGAACGCGTCCGTGGTGAGGCTTCGAATGACGCATCCGTCATCGCCGCACAGGACGTCGCCACGCTCAACGACAAACCGAGCGGCGAGGCCAAGGTGAACGAAGTGGTCGATCTCGACATTCTCCGCAATCCCTCGCCTTACCGCAAGGTGCTCGTCAGCGCACATTCCGGTCAGCCTTACGAGGTGGATGGCAATTCGCTGCAAGCCGGCCTCGCCGAAATCTCCGCCGTTTACCGCGAATCCGGATCGACCGAAAAGACCTCGGATTGCGACAGCATCGGACTCTCGGTGGAAAAGCAGGTGAAACTCGACGCATCGAAGGTTTTGGAAATCGTCGAACTCGAAGTCGGAGCCAACAAAGCCTGCGCTTGCGAAGTGGTGAAAGCCGCGATCAAGGCCAGCGACGCCGAAGTGAACGAAGTGGTTTCCATCGTTGAAACCGCCATCCACGCCGCACCTGAAACCATGCGCATCGTTTCCCAATGCGCCATCGCCACTTCTCCGGAGTCCGTTTCCGAAGTGCAGGCACTGCTCGCCCGTCTCGATCCGAACGCCGGCAAGACCGGATACAGCTCGAAGAGCTCCAAGAGCGATTCGAAGGACAGCAAGGATTCAAAGGTCGCCTCCATCGTGGCCCCGCCGCTGCCGAATCCGCTCGACGTGCCGCCCTACGGCCCGCCGCTTCCTCCTCCGCCGCCGATCCCGCCGCCGGTCACCGAAGTGAACCCCTGCGCCGGATATTGATACCGGATTTTCCAAACCTCCCCGTGCGACCCACGGGGAGGTTTTGTTTTGCAGGCGAATGAGCGAAGTTTTGTCTCAGCCCATCGCTTTTTCCATGAGCGCGTTCATTCGTTTCACGGTGTCGCGGGCGTCTTCCAACAAACCGGCGGCGATGAGGGCGTTGTCGAGGAGTTGTTGGGAAACGAGCTTCGCGATCTCGGGATTGCTGTCCTTGGTTTCGGCGAGTTTCCTGACAAGCGGGTGGCGCGGGTTGATTTCGAGCTCCACCTTCACCTCGTCTTTGAAGTTCTCGTCCATCGCCTTCATCATCTGGCGCATCTGCGGGCTCATGCCGTCGGCAGGGACCAAGGCGATGACCGGATTGTCCACCAAACGCTTGCCGCTGGCCACGGTGGTGACGCGGTCGCCGAGTTCGGTTTTGAGGAAGTCGCAGAGGGAAGTGGTTTGTTCTTCGGTTAGAGACTCGCCTTCATTGGCCTGATCCTCCAGTTCCACGCCGCCGTGACGGATGGAAACGAGTTTCTTTCCATCAAAGGTGCCGAGCGAATCGACGACGTATTCGTCCACGGCATCGGTGAAGTAGATCACCTCAAGCCCGCGGGACTTGAAGGCTTCAAGGTAGGGGCTGCTCTCGATGTGCTCGCGGTTGGGACCGACGAGGTAGTAGATCGATCCCTGGCCGTCCTTCATACGGGAGGTGTAGTCGGCGAAACCGCAGACCGCGCCCGGATCGGTTAGAGAGGATTCGAAACGCAGCAGCTTGGCGAGCGATTCGCGGTTCGCGTAATCGGTGGCGATGCCTTCCTTGAAGAAACGGTCGAACTTCTTGTAGAAACCGCGATATTTTTCCGGATCGGCCTCGGCTTCCTTCTCGAACATCTTGATCACCCGTTTGGAGATCACGCTGCCGAGTTTCTTGATGAGCGCGCTGTCCTGCATCGTCTCGCGGGAAATGTTGAGCGGGATGTCCGCGCTATCGACCACGCCCTTGAGGAAGCGCATCCAGTCGGGAAGCAGGTCTTTCGGAGAGGCGTCGATGAGCACTTTGCGGCAGTAGAGCGCGATGGCTGGCTCGGATTTGGTGAAACCCATGCGCTCCGGGTTTTCAGAAGGAGCGAAGATCAGCGCGTTGATGGCGAGCGGCGCGTCCGCACTGAAGTGGAGGCGGTAGGTCGGATCGTCCCAGGCCTTGCAGGCGAACTGATAGAAGGCCTTGTACTGCTCGTCGGTGATGTCCGACTTGTTCTTGAGCCACAGCGCCTCGACCTCGTTGATGCGCTTGCCGTTGAGCAGGATCGGGAAGCCGACGAAGTTGCTGTAGGTCTCGATGAGGTGTTTGACGCGGCTTTCGGTGGCGTATTCCTTGCACTCCTCCTTGAGGTGGAGGACGAGCTTCGCGCCGCGATCGAGGCCGCTGGTTTCCTCGATTTCATAGCCGGACTTTCCATCGCTGGTCCAGACGAGTTCCGGCGAGTCCGCATGCCACGAACGGGTGTGGACGGAGACTTTGTCCGCCACCATGAAGGCCGAGTAGA
>DAISZP010000181.1:0-10481 GCA_036824745.1 Luteolibacter sp. | reverse complement strand
GAAGAAGTATTCCTGTTCGAAGCCGAACCAGGCGCCGTCATCGTCGAGAATGGTCGCGCGCTTGTTGGAGGCATGCGGCGTAACGCCATCGGGCATCATGACTTCGCACATCACCAGCGCGCCGTTGCGGCGGGTGCTGTCCGGGTAAACGGCCACCGGCTTGAGCACGCAGTCGGAGCTACCGCCTGGAGCTTGTTGGGTCGAGGAGCCGTCAAACCCCCACAAAGGAAGCTGCTCGAGGGTAGGGAAGCTGTCGTATTCCTTGATTTGGGTCTTGCTGCGAAGGTTCGGCACGGGGGTGTAGCCGTCGAGCCAGATGTATTCCAGTTTGTATTTGGCCATGTTGGTCAGTGGTTTCTGTGGTTGTGGATGAGATGGTGTCGTTTCGGACACGGGGTCCGGGCCGATCTTCCCGCGCGTATTAAAGCAGCGGGCGTGCCAAGGTATGAGTGGTTTTCATTCTTTTGCGGTCCCGCCTTCCGACGGTGGACCTTCGACGCTGACGACGATCAGCGTTGTATCGTCGATTCCGGAGTTGTCGATGGCTCGTTTCAGAAGATTTGCGGCGGTTTCCCCGGGGTGTTTCATGGCGGCGAGGGCGTCCTTGATGTGGCGCTCCCAAAGGCCGTCGATGACGCCGTCCGAGCAGATCAGGAAACGGTCACCAGGCTGTACAGGCACCGCCGCGAAGTGCGGTGTGATGTTCGGGTGGTGGCCGCCGATGACCTCGTAAAGCGCCGAGCGCCGCGGGTGATTGCGGTATTGAAACTCGGTGATCTCGCCACGTTTCCAAGAACCCCAGGCGGAGGTGTGATCGCGGGTGAGCTGTTGGAGATCGCCGTTGCGGGAAATGTAAACCCGGGAGTCGCCGACGTTGGCGATGTAGAGGTTTTCCGGGGTGAACCAGGCGAGCGCCAGGGTGGCGGACATGCCCCGGGTCTGATCGCAGGCGGCGGAAGCGTTGATGTGCTCGTGCACCGAGCGGACGGCATCCGACAAGTGGTCGAGGCAATCCGGAAAGAAACCCGACGCGGCGATTTTGAAGGTTTCCGGGATGATCTCGGACATCTTCTGGAGCAGCAGCGAGGAAGCGAGATCTCCCGCGTTTCCGCCGCCCATGCCGTCCGAGACGGCGAAAACGAGGTCGTGTTTCTCCAGCGTCCGGCTGCCGGATGGATCCAGGCTTTCGGCTCCAGACGGACTGGAGGCGAAGGCGATCATGGAGTCATCATTGCGCGGCTTGCGGGAGCCGCTGTGGGTGAGGGCCGCCCAGTGGAGGATCGCTGCGTCGGACACGGTGGGCGCTTCAGGGTTTGGATTGCTCCGCAGTCTCGGGTTTGGGTGGTGCCGGGAGGATTTCGGCGAGTTCGAAGTCGATGATGCAGAAGCAGCCGAGCTTGTCCGAGTAGGTGATGTTGCGCGGCTCGGCGTCGAGGTGGCGCACGCCGTATTCGGCTTCGAGTTTGGCGAAGAGCTTGTCGGATTTCTCCTTGGAAATCTGCGTGGCCAGCTTGCCGCAGTTCGTTGAGACGAAATAGAGTTCCTCGGGGTGCTCTTCCAGCAGCTTGGGAACGTATGGGCAGCCGCGCTCCTCCAGCACCTTGAGCACGGCTACTTCGGTGGCATAGCGCTGGTCTGCGTTGGTGCCCCGGAGCCGCTTGTGGACGTGGCCGTAGAAATCAATCCGCACGGAGGATCGGATGCCGTCTTTGAGTGGATCGATGGCCATGTGAGTTGCTGCCAGAGACGAAAAACGCGGAGGCGGCGTCTGTCACGCTTTTGTTGCTTTCACCGGTGCATGGGATTTTTCCCGAAATGTCGGTTGCCATGGCCGGGTTGCGGGGCTAAGCAGCGCACATGTCTCTGACCGCTGACGACTCCTCCATCATGGTGAAAACCCGCGAGCTGTGCGCTGAAATCGCCGGCAATTCCACGTTTCTGAAGCTTCAGGAAAATGTGGAGCGGTTTCTCAACGACGACGCTTCCCGCCTCCAGTACCAGAGCGTGCACGAGCGCGGTGAGGAGCTTCATCAGAAACAACACGCCGGCGTGCAGCTCGGCGCGGCCGAGATCCGTGAGTTCGAAGCGGCTCGCGAGGCTTTGTTTGAAAACGAGATCGCCCGCAATTTCCTCTCAGCCCAGCAGGAACTGGATCACCTTCAGAAAGAGATCCGCAAGATCGTCGGCCTGACCTTGGAACTCGGCCGCGTGCCGACCAGCGAGGATCTTGAGGAAGCCAGCGGCGGCGGTTGCTGCGGTGGTGGCGGCGGCGGATGCGGCTGCTCGCACTGAGTTTTTCCTGAGATCCCATACTTTCTAACTGAAGCGGCGGTATCGACGAAGTTCGTCCATACCGCCGCTGCTTTTTTGATGGATGGATGGCGTGATCAACGGCTGAGCCAGCCGCCGTCCACGTTCAGGATCGTGCCGTTCAGATAGTCCGCGTCGCCGGAGGAGAGGAAAACGCAGCTTCCGGCGATGTCTTCGGGCTGGCCCCAGCGGCCTTCCGGGATGCGGGCGAGGATGGATTCGTTGCGTTTCTCGTCCTCGCGGATCGGGCGGGTGTTTTCCGTGGCGATGTAGCCGGGGGCCACGGCGTTCACGTTGATCCGCTCCTTGGCCCATTCGCAGGCGAGGGCCTTGGTCACACCGGCGATGCCGCTCTTCGCCGCGGTGTAGGAGGGAACGAGGATGCCGCCTTGGAACGAAAGCATCGAGGCGATGTTCACGATCTTGAGGCGCGCTTCCGCGGGCGATTGCTCGCGCCCGCCGCTGAGCCACCATTTGGCGGCGGCCTGGCAGAGGAAGAACGGGGCTGTTAGATTCACTTGCAGCACTTCGTTCCAGTCGCTCTCGGAGAAATCCACCGCGGGCGAGCGGCGGATGATGCCGGCGTTGTTGATCAGCGCGTCGATGCGTCCCGCGGCGGCGAGGACTTGTGCGATCACATCGGCGGCGCCTGCCTGCGTGAGTTTCGAGAAATCCGCCTGGATGGCGGTGAAACGCGCACCGGTTTCGGCGACCTTCGCCGCGGTCTCGGAATTGTCGCTCACTCCGAGCGTCAAGACGTGCGCGCCTTCGCGGGCGAAGGCGAGCGTGATGGATTGCCCGATGCCGCGGCTGGCTCCGGTGACGACGACGACCTTGTTTGCAAATCGGCCCATGGGTCAGGGATGTTAGGGTTAGCGGAGGTCGGCGGGCTTGATGGCGTCCATGTCGGTAAAGGTCTGGTTTTCACCGGCCATGCCCCAGATGAACTTGTAGTTGCCCTGGCCGCAGCCGGAGTGGATGGACCACGATGGCGAAAGCACGGTTTGCTCGTTCTGGATGAAAAGGTGGCGGGTGGCGGAGGGTTCCCCCATGAAGTGGGCGAGCACGCGCTCGTCCATGCCGAAGTAGTGATAGACCTCCGTGCGGCGGTTGTGCGTGTGCGGCGGGAAGGTGTTCCAGACGCTGCCGACGGCGAGTTCGGTGAAGCCCATGACGAGTTGGCAGCTCTTGATGCCGTTCTCGTGGATGTATTGGCGGATGACGCGCTCGTTGGAGGTTTCCTGCGAGCCGAGCGCCACGGTGGTGGCTTGGTCGCGGGTGGCCACGGTGGTCGGGTGCTGCGAGTGGGCGGGGCAGCTCAGGATGAAGAACTTGGCCGGGTTTTTCGCATCCTTGCTGGAGAAGGAAACTTCCAGCGCGCCCATGCCGATGTAGATGCATCCCAGCGCGGGAACCTGATAGACGGTGCCGTCCACGGTGACTTCGCCATCGCCGCCGGTGTTGATGGCTCCGAGCTCGCGGCGTTCGAGAAACGAGGCGCGGCCGGTTTCACGGTGGTTGGGAAGGGAAACCGGGGCATCCACCGGCATGGCTCCCGCGACAACGAAGCGATCGAGATCGGTGAAGAGCCCCTTGAACGCGCCGGGCTGATAGAGTTCCGGGACGAGGAAGGATTCGCGGATTTCCTCGGTGGTCATGCGCGCCACTTCCTGTGGGCGGGGCATACGGCGGATGTTGGATTCGTACATGTTGGGTCGGATTGGTTGGATGGGCATCACTGCAAACCCGCCGGGGGCCCGGTGAAAGAAAATTTAACAGGGAAACCCTGAAGGCCGGATTGCACAATCGTGGCGGAAAGTTGTGGAAAACCCCTGAAAATGACCGGGACTTGACCCGAACCCGCGCGCTGCCTATTCGCTGGGTGACCGATTACGGTTTTTCGTTTCCAAACCCATGCCCGGCACCTCACAGAAAAGCGTTTTGCTCGCGCTGAGCCGATACAGCCCGAGCACGCACATGGGCGTGGCACGGTTCGCCAGCGAGAACAACTGGCACCTGAACTGCGAGATGGCTTTCACCGGGCGTCTGCCGGAAGGCTGGCGCGGCGATGGCATCGTGGCTTCGCTGGATCATCGCGAAGAGGTCGCGGCTTTTGTCCAGCGGGCGAAGGTGCCGGTGGTGGATCTTTCGATGATCCGGCTGGAAGTGAACGTGCCACGGGTTTCCGGAGACAACTACGCCATCGGCCAATCCGCGGGCGAACTCTTCGCCGAGCGGGGTTTCCAACACTTCGCGTGGTTCTCGACGCGGGACGATCCGGCTTCCCGTCTGCGCTTGCAGGGATTCACGGATGCCGTGCGCGGGCAGGCGGTCACGATGGAGCGCTGGGTGTTTCCCGAAGTGACGCGGAGGAAACAGGACGAGTGGACGGTGAAGCGGGATTGGCTGGTGACGTGCCTCCACTCGATTCCGAAACCCGTGGCGATTTTCGCCTTCAATGATCTGGAGGCTGTGAACGTGCTCGACGCCTGTCTAACAGCCGGGATCGAGGTGCCGGAAAAAGTCGCCATTCTCGGCGTGGACAACAATCCGGCGATCTGCGAGTCGGTGCGGGTGAGGCTCTCCAGCGTGAATCACGATCTCGAAGGTCTAGGCTATGCCGGTGCGGGTTTGCTGGACCGCCTGATGCGTGGGGACAAGGCCCCGAAACAGCCGATTTTGATCCCGCCGCGTGGCATCACGGAGCGGCGCAGCACGGACGCGCTGGCGATCGGCAACGACGGCGTGCGCAAGGCCTTGGAATTTCTCCGGACAAACTATCCGCGTCTGATCGGCCCGGCCGAGGCGGCGGATCACGCCGGTGTGCCCCGCTCCCATCTGGAGTCCGAGTTCCGCCGCTTGTTCCATCACTCGATGCGGGCGGAACTCGCGCGGATCCGTTTGCAACGCGCGAAGGAATATCTGTTGGAAACCGAGCTTCCCGTGGCGGATGTGGCGGCGCGCACCGGATTCAACACCGCGCAGTATTTCAACAATGTGTTCCGCCGGGCCACCGGACTCACTCCGCTGAACTACCGGCGCTCGCGCGAGAACAGCTAGTTCGTTCGCGCAATCCGGCCGGACAATGTTGCAATCGGAATCCGGCGATGTGCTTCGTATCCGTCATTCCATTCCATTTTATGAAAGCCCGATCAATCCTCTCCCTTGCCGCCATCGCGGTGATTCCGATTCTCGGCGCGCGGATTGTATCCGCGCAAACCACGGAGGCCGCGCCGAAGGCCGTCCTCACCGTGATGGAACGCGTCGCCGACTGGCAGCTCGCGAATCCGAGCCGATTCAAGCCCACCGACTGGACCCAGGCCGCGGGGTACGCCGGTTTCATGGCCTTGGCCGGCATTTCACCCGATGCGAAATACCGCGACGCGATGGTCCGCATGGGCGAGGGGAATGCGTGGAGTCCAGGGCCGCGTGCCTATCATGCTGACGATCACTGTGTGAGCCAGACTTACGCCGAGCTCTACTTCCAACTGCGCGAGCCGAAGATGATCGCCGCATCCAAGGCGAGGTTCGATGACATTCTAACCAATCCACGCGAGGGCACCCTGGACTTCAAAACAAAAGGAAACCAGGACCGCTGGAGTTGGTGCGACTCCCTCTTCATGGCCCCGCCCGCGTGGCTGCGGATGTATGTGGCGACGGGCGACAAGCGCTACCTCGATCTTTCAGTGAACCACTGGTGGCGCACTTCGGATTTCCTCTACGACAAGCAGGAGCATCTCTACTACCGGGACAGCACCTACTTCGACAAGAGGGAAGCCAACGGCAAAAAGGTCTTCTGGGGCCGCGGCAACGGCTGGGTGGTCGGCGGTCTTGTTAGAATGCTGGAGTTTCTTCCCTCGAACCATCCCGAGCGGAAGAAGTTCGAGAAACAATTCGTCGAGATGTGCACGAAGCTGCTGAGCTGCCAGCAGGACGACGGATTGTGGCGCGCGAGCCTGCTCGATCCAGCGAGCTATCCGCTGAAGGAAACCAGCGGCTCGGCCTTTTACACCTACGGCTTCGCCTGGGGAGTGAATCAGGGAATCCTCGATCGCAAACGTTTCGAACCCGCCGCCCGCAAGGCATGGGCGGCACTGACTTCCTGCGTCGCGGAGGATGGCAAGCTGACTCATGTGCAACCGGTGGGTGCGGATCCGAAAGCGTTCGCGGAGGATTCCACGGAGATCTACGGCGTCGGCGCGTTTTTGTTAGCCGGCAGCGAGATCTATCGGATGGAGGTGACCAAGGGTGCCAAACCCTTCGTGGTTTCCGTGAAAAATCCGGCTTCGTTTCCGCGGACTTGCGAAACGGTCGAGATCAATGTGCAGGTGGAAGGCCTCGTGGTGATGGATGCGCTGACATCACGAATTCTCGATTCGCAGGTCATTGGCAGGAAGCTGCTGTTCCAAGTGGATCTGGCTCCCGGAGAGAGCCGGAATTACCTGCTGCTTTCCGCCAAACGATTCGCCGGTGTGCCCAGGGCGATCGTGAAAACCCACGCGCGCTTCGTTCCCGAACGACTCGATGATTTCGCATGGGAGAGCGACCGCATCGCGCACCGCACCTACGGCCCGGCGATCATCAAGGACCCGAAGGAACTGCTCGTCAGCAGCGGCGTGGACGTCTGGCTCAAACGGGTGCGTTATCCGGTCATCGACAAGTGGTACAAGTCCGGAGATTACCATGCGGACAACGGTGATGGCCTGGACAACTACAAGGTCGGTCCGAACCGCGGTTGCGGCGGCACCGCCATTTGGGTGGATGGCAAAGCCTCCGTTTCATCCAACTTCTCGAAGTGGAAGGTGATCGCGAACGGCCCGATCCGCTCGGAGTTCGAACTTTCCTTCGACGAATGGGACGCCGCAGGCCGCAAGGTTTCCGAAGTGAAGCGCATGTCCATCGACGCGGGATCGAATTTCACGAAGGTGTCCAGCATACTCACTAGTGCCAAACCCGCAGCTGTCACGATGGCAGTCGGCATCATCAAGCGGGAAGGGGAGGCAAAGCTGGAGAAAGACCCGCAAGGTTCGTGGATGAGCTACTGGGAACCCGAACTCGCTCCTAACGGAAACACCGCCTGCGCGGTTCTCATCCCGGGTGGAAACGCTTCCGGCTTCGGCGAGGACGCGGCGAACCACTTCATTCTCGGCAAGGCCACACCCGGCAAACCCTTCGTCTATTACTTCGGCGCCGGCTGGAGCAAGAGCGGTGATTTTCCCGATGCCGCGGCATGGGAAGCGAACGTGGACCTGCTCGCCAAACGCCTGAAAACCCCGCTCGTCGTGACCGTGAAATGACGATGTTCAAACGCATCCACCACGTCGCGATCATCGCCTCGGACTATGAGCGTTCGAAGCGGTTCTATCACGAAACACTCGGCCTCCGGATCATCGCGGAGACGTTCCGTGCCGAGCGGCTGTCATGGAAACTCGACCTAGCTCTGCCGGACGGCTCGCAGATCGAGTTGTTCTCGTTTCCGGACGCGCCGGAACGCCCCAACTACCCGGAAGCCCGTGGCCTGCGCCATCTCGCGTTCGCCGTGGAGGATGTGGAAGCCACCGTCGCCGAACTGAAGGCAAGGGGAGTGGAAACGGAACCGGTGCGTATCGACGAACTCACCGGCAGGAAGTTCACCTTCTTCGCGGACCCGGACGGCCTGCCGCTTGAGATTTATCAGGTTTTGGATGGATAAGCGTCGCTGGTCATTTGCGGATCCTGGATGTGTCCGTATCAATCGGCTTTGTGATGCAAAGTTTGGCTTGATGCCGGGTATTGGATTTGCATTATCACTCCATGTTGAAGTCCCTTGTGCTCTCCATCCTTGCGGTTGTTGGAATCGGCGCGCTGTTTTGGTTTGGGCAACAGGAATCCAATATGAAAAGAGAAGGCGTCGGATCGAGACTGGCGGATAAACGTAACGAGATCGAATCGTCGGGAGCTTCTGCCAGCCAGAACGACGACATCTCGGGAGAGGTTCCTAAAAGCGCGAGACATTTGGCCCAGGCCGTTCAGAAAGATGCCCGTTTGAAGAAACTGAGGGATGAGATCCGCGCTCAGGAAGAAAAGGTGGAGGATCGGTGGAAAGTCCTTTCGACGATCATCAGGACTAAGGGAATTGTTTACATGGATGGCACCCCTCCTCAAAGTGGAAGCACAGTAGGGGCGGGGCGAAGTGCGTTACAGGAGTTTCATCAACTCGAGCACGAATTAATTCGGTTGGAGAGCCAGATCGCCTGCCTTCTCAAGTATGACAGCGACCAACTCATGGTTTACGCTGCTGGACTTGATTTGCCGAACAACGCCATCCGCGAAATTTATCCAAAATACCTCGAGTCGAACCGCAATTTGGAGGCGCTCAAGATCAACGGGCTAGGTGACACACATCCCACGGTGCTAGCGGCAAAGGATGAGTTGGAGAACTTCAGGAAGCTACTGGATGAGGAAGTCGTCAAACTGCGTTCCACATTGAACGCACAGTTGGAGCCTGCGAAGGATCGATTGAAGTCGGCAAAGCCCCCGGAAGACGAGATCCGCGCCGAGGCGATCCAACGCGGACTCGACGCGCAGGATTATGTGGATGCGAAACGTGATTTCGAAACGGATCAGGAACTGCTCCAGCAATTGAAACTCAAGCTGATTGAAGAGCAGTCGGCCTTGGGCGAGTGAACTCGGGTGCAAAAGAGAGTTTTGAAGTTCACCTTCTTCGCGGACCCTGACGGCCTGCCGCTGGAGATCTATCAGGCGGGTTGAACGGGTTTCACGCCAATTCCTAACAGCGTCTGGAAACCCGGAGCGGATTGTTCCTTGTCCGCGACGATGGTTTCGATTTCCTGGAAGCCGGTCTTCTCCAACATTCCGGCGAGCGCGCTTTCGGTGAAGCCGAGCCAGCGGTCGGCGTAAAGTTCGCGGGCTTGTTCGAAGCTGTGCTGGAGGAGGTCGAGCACAATCAGGCGACCGCCGGGTTTCAGGATGCGGAACGCGGCGTCGATGGCGGATTGCGGGTGCTCGGCGTGGTGCAGGGCCTGGCTGAGGATGGCGAGGTCCAGGGTGTCCGGATCGATGGGCGGCTCTTCGATGTCGCCGAGGCGGTATTCGAGGTTTTTCAGGCCGTTCTGGATGGCAAGCGCCTGGCCGAACTCGACCATTTTGGGCGAGAGGTCCACGGCGATGACCTTTTCCGCGCGTTGGGCGAGGAGTTGGGCGAGCGTGCCTTCCCCCGCGCCGAGGTCGGCGACGACTTTGTAGTTGAGGACTTTGATCAGCGCCTCCGCGAGGGCTTTCCAGGATCGGCCGGGCACGTAGTCTTTTCCGAAACGTCCGGCGAGTTCGTCGAAGTAGGCGCGCGCGCTGTCCTTGCGCTTCCGGAGCAGGTGGCGGAGGGCGGTTTCATCGGCGGTCACCTCCGGCACTTCCGCGGCCGCCAGACGGGCCACTTCCATCAGATCTTCGTCCGCCGTGCAGGAATACATGTTGTTTTTCCCGCTGCGCTCGTCGGAAACGAGGCCTTCGGTTTTGAGCTGGGAAAGCTGGGTGGAGATCCGGCTTTGGCCCATCCCGAGGATCTCCTGTAACTCCGCAACCGACAGAGCATCAGCGCCGACCAGCATCAAGATCCGCAATCGCGTGGGGTCGGAAAGGAGTTTCAGGGATTTGAGCATTGACGGCATCGCGGGTCGTTTGTATCAACGCATCACGATTTGACGATACGAAAATCACAATCCCCATGAGCACCTACATTTTTTCCTCCGAATCCGTCGGCGAAGGCCATCCTGACAAGGTTGCCGACACGATTTCCGATGCCATCCTCGACGCCTGCCTTGCGGTGGACCCGAAGAGCCGCGTGGCTTGCGAAACCTTCGTGAAGAGCAACGTCGTGGTCGTCGGTGGTGAAATCACCATCCCGAAGATCGGCCAGAAGCCCATCGGCTCGGTGATCAACATTGAGAAAGTCATCCGCGACGCCGTCCGCGACATCGGCTACGTGAACAGCGACGACGTGTTCCACGCCGACCAGATTTTCATCAACAATTACCTCACCACCCAGTCCCCGGACATCGCCCAAGGCGTGGACGCGAAGAAGGCGGAAGGCAAGAAGCACGCAGAGCAAGGTGCCGGCGATCAAGGCATCATGTTTGGATACGCCTGCGACGAAACGCCTGAGCTCATGCCCG
>DAISZP010000180.1:0-10515 GCA_036824745.1 Luteolibacter sp. | reverse complement strand
AATTTCCTAATCAAACCGTGCAGATCTCGACGCCTTGTTTCAGGCTGGCGAGCTTGTCCGGGCGCTTGGGAATGAATTCCTGGCCGACAAAGCCTTTATATCCTGTGTCCGCGATGGCGCGCATGATGGCGGGGTAGAAAAGTTCCTGCGTGTCGTCGATCTCGTTGCGTCCGGGGACGCCGCCGGTGTGGTAGTGCGAGATGTATTCGTGGCTGGACTTGATGGTGGCGATCACGTCGCCCTCCATGATCTGCATGTGATAGATGTCATAGAGCAGCTTGAAATTCGGGCTGCCGATCTTCTTGCAGAGTTCCACGCCCCAGGCGGTGTGGTCGCACTGGTAGTCCTTGTGGTTCACCTTGGAGTTGAGGAGTTCCATCACGACGGTGATGCCGAGCTTTTCGGCAAGAGGCAGGATGCGCTTGAGACCAATGGCGCAGTTTTCCATGCCTTGTTCGTCCGACAGTCCGTCGCGGTTTCCGGAGAAACAGATGACTTGTTTCGCGCCGACCTCGGCGGAGGCCTTGAGGTGCGGTTCGTAGGCGGCGACGAGGGCGTCGTGATGTTCGACGCGGTTGAAGGAACGCTCGATGCCGCCGACTTTCACGCCTTTGTCGGTGGTGCCGCCGGGGAAGGAGACCATGGCGCAGGTCATGCCGTATTTCTTGAGCGTGGCGAAGTCCCCGGGCATGAGGAGCTCGACGGACTGGAGGCCGAATTCCTTGCCTGCGGTGCAGAGGTCATCGAGGGAAATATTGTTGTAGCACCACTTGCAAACGGAGTGATTGATGCGGGAGCCGGGGGCGGCGGCATCGGCCGCGCCGAGGCGGGTGGCGAGGGAGGCGGCGACAGCGGTGATGGCGGCGGTTTTTCCTGAGGTCATGATGAAGTTTCGGCGGTCCATGGGCGTGGGGATACGTCAGATTCCCAGGCGGGATTGCAGGTCGTCGTTCCAAAGCAGTGAAACGATGGATTCCTGAGCGGTTTCCATGGTAATGCGGTCTTCGGGAGCGGCGTCCTCATGGCCGGCGAGGTGGAGCAGGCCGTGGACGAGGTAGCGCAGCAACTCGCGGGGCAGGGGTTCGCCGAACTCGGCGGCCTGCCGTGCGGCGACTTCGGTGCCGATGACGATCTCGCCATGGTGGAAGGTGATCACATCGGTGGGGCCCTCGATGTTCATGAAATCCCGATGCACGCGATCACTGGTCTCGTCATCGACGAGCGCGACTTCGAGGGTGGCGAGCAGGGAGAGCGGCGTGTCCGGTCCCGCTGCCTTTTCCAACGCGAGATCTGCGGCCTGGTTGGCGACGTCTTCCAGCGCGGTGAGCCAGTGTTCCGGGATTTCGGTGACTTGCTGATGATTGCCGACGATGACTTCTAACGACATGGGAAAAGGATTCCGGCCCGGGGATTTCAAGCGCTCTTCGGCATCGGGATCGTCTTGCCGCGGGAGGTTTCCCGGTCCGGAGCGAGGCGTTTGGTAGCGGAGGAGGGGCGCTCGTCCTCCTTCGGGTAGTCGATTCGGCTGTGCATCATGCTGCGCAGCGTGTTGGCGAAACTTTCCTTCACGATGGCGAGATCGCGCAGGGTGAGGGGGCAATCGTCGAGCTGGCCGTCATTGATGCGGGCGTTGACGAGATCCTCGACCAAGGCGCGGATGCGGGCTGGGGTGGGTTTGCGCAGCGTGCGTGACGCGCTTTCGATCATGTCCGCAAGGGCGATGATGCCACTCTCTCGGCTGGACGGCCGTGGGCCGGGATAGCGGAAGTTCTTTTCATCGACCATCGGCAGGTCCTCGGGATTTTCGAGGCGGCGGTCCACCTTTTCGAGTTCGAGTTTCTTCTGCTCCTGGGCGCGGCGGTAGAAGTAAGCGACGAGCGAATCCCCGTGGTGCTCCTGGATGACGTCGATGATGCGGGGGTTGAGCTTGTGTTTCACCGCGAGGTCCACGCCGTCCTTGACGTGGGCGATGATGACCAGGGCGCTCATCGTCGGAGTAAGCGTGTCGTGCGGGTTCTCGCCGCTGTCGTGCTGGTTTTCGATGAAATAGCCGGGTTTTTTCAGTTTCCCGACATCGTGGAAATACGAGCAGACGCGGCACATCGGGGCGTTGGCGCCGATCTTCTCGGCGGCGGCTTCTGATAGGGATGCGACGATCAGGCTGTGGTGGAAAGTGCCGGGAGCTTCGAGCTGCATTTGGCGGAGCAACTTGTGGTTCAGATCGCTGAGTTCCAGCCAACTGATGTCCGTGGTGAGCATGAAGGTGCCCTCGAAGAGCGGCAGCAGTCCGCTGATGAGCAGGGCGGTGAAAATGGCCGTGCCGAAGGCCGCCACGCTTCCCGAACCGAGATTCTGGAGGTGGCCCATGGCGTTTTCACCGAAACACGAGGCGACGTCGAGACGGCCTAACAACAGGGCCAGCAGAAGGATCAGCGCGCCGACATAGATGCCGGCCCGCAGGAGCTGGATGCGCTTGCGCACCTCATTGGCCAGCAGGACGCTGGTGATGCCTCCCACCAGACTGAGCGTCATGTAGGTGAGTCCATCGCCTTTCGGAATGAACAGGCACCCGATGAGTGTGACAAAAACCGCGGAGAACGCCCCCACGGCCCGGCCAAGCAGCACGCCGTGAAGCATGGGAGCCAAGGCGAAGGGCAGGAAAAAGAAGCGGAAGTTGTCAGGAATGTGACCGGAGTTGGTCAGCGTCATGATCAGCCGGATCATCAGCAGATGCGCCACCAGACCGCCGAGCACGAGAACGACCCGGCTGTTTCGGCGACAACTGGTCTGCAAACTTACCTGAAACATCACGATGGCCGTGACCGCGATGACCAATCCGTAGAGCGCGCCGCGATAGGCTTCTTCCTCAAAAGCAGTGCCCGCGGCGGACTTGAGCACCATGACCGCACAGCTCACCGCGAAGGTGGCGTAGAGCGCGAGTTTCACCCACAGGCTGTCTTCCAGCGCCTGAATGACCGGGTTTTCACTGTGGACTCGGCGTTTCCGGCCGGACGAAAGACCTTGTTGGGCCAAGCGCCAGCGTTTGATGGCATCAACAAATCCCACTGCGATAAGGTGATCGGTTCGACGGTCAGAGCCCGGAATGGGTCAGTGCCGGGCGGGAAACTAGCCCCCGGGGAGGGGCTTGGCAATCCGCAATTCGCTGATGCCCGGTCCTCCCAATCGTGGGAAAATACACACGGATTTCACTTGTTTGGGTTGATTCCGGTCGTCCGCGCCGGGTTGATCACTTGTCCGCGATGGCCCATTGTTTGGCCTTGGCGAACTCGCCTTTGCGCCATTCGCTTTTCACCGGATTGTCGCCGATTTCAGCGATGAGCTTTTTCGCGGTTGGCTTGTCACCCGCAAAGCAGGCCATGCGGCAATAGCCGTTGAGGATCGCATTGGAATCCGGATGGCTTGCTCGCAGGGCCTCGAAACCTTTCCGCACCTTGTCGGGCCAGGAAATGCGGGTTTCCGCGAAGATGTTGTCGTAGTAGGTGGCCTGCTCCTTGACGACACGGGCGTAGATCTCGAGGCCGGTTTTGCCCTGTTTGGCGATCTGTTCTTCCGCCGCGGTTTCCCATTCGCCGGGCTTGCCGTGCCAGCGGGGAAGCAGGAACTTGGCGCGGGCGAGATCATGCGGATAAAACTCCGGTTCGCAGGACTTCGCATCGTTGAAGAGTTGGGTGTATTCGGAGGATTTCCAGCCCTGGCCGAGGGCGACGGTCTGATAGCAGAACCAGAGCATCGGGCATTTGCGGTCGATGGCCTTGGCCTCGTCCAGCGACCTGCGGGCGGCGGCGAGGCGCTCCGCGAAAAGTTTCCAGCCCTCTTCGGTTACCTTGTCCGCGAATTTGTCCGAACGGGCATGCCAGGCATAAGTGATGAGGAATTCCGCGGTGGCGATCTTCGCGGTGGCGGATTTGGGAAACTTGGTTTCCCAGCCCTTGTGGATTTCCGCGTGGAGCTTCCACATGCTTTCGGGCTCGTCCTTGCGGCAGTCCATGCATTCGTAAAAATGGAGTATCTTCCAATCGCCATCGCAGAAGCGGGCCTTCTTCTCGCTGAGTTCGGCAGCGAGACCTTCCAGCTTCGCGAATTCGCGGTTGTTGTAGAACGTGCGGGTTCTCTGGCGGAAGTCCATCAACTCCTCCATCTCCGCATTGGGTCCGGTGAAGGCTTGTGCGGGGTTGTTTCCGGACTCCGTGGCGGAAGTCGCTTCAGCGGAGGTGGTGTCCATTCCCGAATTGGCGGTGGACTGCTTTTTGCCGCAAGAAGCGAGGCAAAGTGACAACAGGGGGCCGGAAACGAGGAAAAAGGCGCGGATTCTCCAGAATCTCGGTGGCATGTTTCTATCAGAGTTGCGCGACGATCACTTGCCAAGTGGAAAAGACCCCCGCACCTAACATTCCCGCGCCGCGGCCACGCCCCAATTCAGGGATGGCCTTTTCCGCGGGGACATGGTTTTTTCAGCCCCGACCATGTCCCATTTCACAGCAAATTCCGACTACGAGGAAAAGGATAGCGATCCGATCCGCTTGAGTTCCGGCGATCGCGTAACGATCGGCGCGGCGGACCGCACCTGGCCCGGTTGGGTCTGGGCTGTCGATGGAAACGGCAATGACGGTTACGTGCCGGAGGAGTTTCTGGAGGATTTGGATAACGGTGAGTTTCTCGTAAAAGAGGACTTTGATCCCACAGTTCTGACCGTGAAACGAGGGGATCGTCTGAAATCGCTTCGCCAAATTCACGGCTGGCATTGGTGTAGCAATAGCATCGGCGACCAAGGCTGGGTGGCGGGTTATCTGCTGCGACCGAGTTGAAACGAAACAAGGCGCGGTGATCGCCACCGCGCCTTGTGAGTATGTGAGTTCCGGGAAATTTTCCGGATCAGGCAATCACGCCGAGTGGCTTGGTGGTTTTCCAGTTCCCACGGGTGAAATCCGGGAAATCCTGAGGCATTCCGTCCTCGGCCACGGATTTTTCGCTGAGCGGGCCGACGGCGGACCAGAACGCGCCTTCATAGACGTTTTGATCGATCGGTTCGCCATTGCGGAGGCATTCGATGATGCGGAAGAGCATGAGGAAATCCATGCCGCCGTGGCCGCCCATTTTCTTGGAAAGCTCGCCCATGCGCTTGAAGAGCGGATGTTCGTATTTGGCGGCGATCTCCTCCCAGGCCTCGTTTTCCGCCCACTCGTGGTAGGACTTGGTGACGCCTTCGATGGCCATGCGGTTCGGGAATCCGGCGAGCGTGCCCTTTGTGCCTTGGATCAGGTTGTGGCGCGAGTAGGGGCGGGGCGAAGTTTCATCCCACTGGACCATGATCGTGCGGCCGAGGGTGGTCTTGATGATCGAAGTGCTCATGTCGCCGCCATGGTATTCCATGGATTTGAACTCGGGATTGGTGAGCTTCTGGGATTTGGCGGCGTAGAGCGCGCGGCCTTTGGCGGGCGACGAGAAGGAAACGATGCGGTGGAAGTTGTCCTCACCACGGCCGAGGTTCATGTATTGGGCCACCGGGCCGAGGCCGTGGGTCGGGTAGAGGTTTCCGTTGCGCTTGGCGTAGTGGAAAGTGCGCCAGGATCCGGTGCTGTCACCGTTTTCCATCTGGCCGCGGAGTTCGTGGATGTAGGCGGCCTCGCCGTGGAGAAGTTCGCCGATCACGCCCTGGCGGCACATGTTGAGGTAAACCAGTTCCTCGCGGCCGTAGTTGACGTTTTCCATCATCATGCAGTGACGGCCGGTGGCCTCGGAAGTATCGACGATGTCCCAGAGGTCCTTCATCGTGTAGGCCATCGGCACTTCAGTGAAGGCGTGGGCTCCGGCCTTCATGGATTCGACACACATCGGAGCGTGCAGTTCCCACGGGGTGGCGATGAACACGGCGTCCGGCTTGGTTTCCGCGAGCATTTTCTTCCAACCGTTTTCCTCGCCGGAATAAACCTTCGGGGTGTGGCCCTTTTTGGTCACGTTGTCGGCGGAACGCTTGGCGCGGCCTTCGTTGAGATCACAAACAGCGACGAATTCGACGCCTTCGATCGTCGCGAGTTGCGAGGCGTGACCGGATCCCCGGGCACCGACGCCGATGATGGCGACCTTGACTTTTTCCAGCTTCGGAGCGGCGAAGTCTCCCATGTATTTGGCTCCGCTTTTGCGTGAGGGAGTGGCCGTGGAAGCCGCGCTGGCCAGAGTGGGGAGGGCTGCGAAACCGGCGGTGATGCCGCCGAGGGCCTTGATGAAATGACGACGTGGATTGGTTTCGGATGGATTCGGATTCATATTAAACAAAAGGAACGATGACGATTACGGGCCGAATTTGAACAGGCCTTTCAGGTTTGCAAAGAAAGGATTGATGGAAACTGAAACGCCGTGGCGGGGAGGCTTTGCCTTGCGGGATGGCGGCATCGGGCGTATTCATCCGCCCCATACTCGAACCATGAGCGAAACATCCCCGAAAATCACCGCCTACCTGAAAACCTTCTGCGGCTGGAGCGAAGGCGTCCGTGCCATCATGCGGAAATACGATCTGCCCTTTGAAGAGAAGGACATCATCAAGAACCCGGCGTTTCGCTGGGAAATGGAGCAGCGCAGCGGCCAATCGCTTTCCCCCTGCGTGGAGATCGACGGCCACATGCTGCCGGACATCAGCGGCGAGGAAGTCGAGAAGTGGATGATCGAAAACGGCTACCTCAAAGGCAGCGACGCCGTGCCGGACGCCCCGATCAACTCGGCCTGCACCGACGAGCAGCACGAGGCGATGGCCCTCGGACGCCTGCCGATCCCCGGAAAAATCAAGTTTCTGGACTGAAAATCCTCGCGGAGAGCGTGCGGGAGAATTTTTTCAGACAATTCCTCCCGCCCGGGGTTTTACACATTCGGATCATGGAATCACCCGCGAGTGCATGGAAACAATGGCTGGCCGAGAACGGCCCGCGGCTGTTGTTGTTCGCCCGTGGTTGGAGCAATTCCAAGGAAGACGCCGAGGATCTCGTGCAGGAAGCCATCGTCCGGATGTGGCACCATCAGGCCGAGCACGGCTCGAAACCGCCGGATCTGCCGCTGGTGTTTTCAACGATCCGCTTCTGCGGGCTTAACCTGCACCGAAGTGAATCCCGCCGGAAGAAACGTGAGGAATCGATCATTTACCTGAACGATTTCCAGGACGTCTGGCTGGATCCCGTGCTCGAAGAGGACGAGGAAGCCCTGTTTCTCCGGGATGCGGTGCAGAACCTCAGCCCGAAACTCCGCGAAGTGGTCGTCATGAAATTCTGGGGCGGTCTCACGTTTCTCCAAATCTCCGAAACGCTGGCCATCTCCCAGAATACCGCCGCTTCCCGCTACCGCTACGCATTGGATCAACTCGCGCACGAACTGCGCCGATTGAAGGACAACCGCCGCCATGCAAACGCCTGAACATCCTGTCGAAGCCATCCTCGCCCGCCTGATGCCACCCGCGCTGAGCGACGGGGCCGTGCGCGACATGGAAGCGATGCTCGATGAACTCGCCGGCAGTCCCGCCGAGGAAATCGTCGAGATGAAGCCACCAGCCCGCTCGTGGCCCCTGCGGTGGATCGCGGGAGGCATTGCCGCCGCAGGCGTGGCCGCCGCCCTGGTGTTTCCTCCGAAACCCGGGGCTGTCCCCGTGGTGGCCGCCGCGGTCGAGTCCGCCGCCGGGCTGGTGTTGATCGGTGAATCCGAGCGCATCGAGTCCACCGCGGACGAAGGGTGGGTGGAGAATTCCGACGGCTCCGCCATGCAGGCCCTGCGCCTGAGCGTGGTGGAGGAAAACCGCTTTGTGGACCGGGAAACCGGCATTGAGATGATGATCTCGGAGCCGCGTGAGGAATTGTTGTTGATGCCCGTCAGCGCATTCTAACATGAAACGCCTTCTGCCCATCGCAATCCTGTTAGTCCCGGCGCTCGGCCCCGCGCAGGAGCCTTCCGCCGCGCCTGAAAGCGCGGCGCAGGTGCTTCGCGCGCGGCATTTCCACGCGCCAAGGGCATGGCTCGGGCTGGAAGTGAGCAAACCGGACGAAACGATCACCGCCCACCTGCCGGACCTGCCGCCGGGCTTTGGTTTCGTGGTGCGTTCGATCGAAAAGGACGGACCGGCGGACCAAGGCGGTCTGAAGCAGCTCGATGTGCTTTGGAAATTCGGCGATCAGATGTTGGTCAACGAGAGCCAGCTTGCCTGCCTGCTCCGTCTCGCCGAGCCGGGAGATGAAGTGACGCTTTCGTGTTTCCGCAGCGGCAGACCCATCGAGATCAAGGTGAAACTCGGCGGATCGGACGAGAAAAAGCGCCCGTTTCCCGATGAACTCCTCGAGGAAGCCATCCTTCCCGGCACCTGCAACGGGCCGATGCGTCTCACCGACTTCAACGTGGCTAACAAAAGCGCCATTTATTCCTCGGACAAGGGCAAGGCTGAAGTCCGCAAGGAAGGGGACACCTATTTGGTGCGCATTCTCGGACCGGCCGAAGAAGTGATTTTTGACGGAGAGTTTCCAAAGGATCCCGAGGCTTCGGGAATCCCGGAAGAGTGGCGGCGCAGGATGTTCGCGCTTCGCCGCGGCCTCGACCACGCCTTGGATGGAGGGATCGGGCCGGCACGCCAGCCACGCCCGCGGGTGGTGCTGCCGCCGCCGGCAGGCAAGTAGGGAAAATCACGCGCAAGGCGCGATTTCCCAAGGGAATGCCTTGCGTTTTCCAAGTCGGCTTTCCATCTTCCGCGCCATGCATCCTGACGTGGCGAAACTGGTCGAAGCCGGCCGCATCCCAAAACCGGTCGGCGAGCGCCTTTCCCAATTGGCTCCCGGTAATTTCTGTACTCACAAATCCTTCGGCGCCGGCAAGGTGACCGATTGGGACCTGCCCGGAAAACGCGTCGTCATCGACTTCGAAAAATCCTCCGGCCAGACGATGGAACTCCAGTTCGCCATCCAGAAGACGGAGTGGATCCCGGTGGACGATTTCCGTGCGAAGAAAATCGAACAGCTCGAGGAACTCCGAGCCCTTTCCAAAAGCGATCCGGTCAACCTCGTGGTCCATCTCCTTGAGAGTCACGGCGGCAGCATGACCGGCGACGCTCTCGAAAAAGAACTCTGCGGCGCGGTCATCCCGGAAGCCACTTTCAAGAAGTGGTGGGACAACGCCAAGAAGGCGCTCAAGGAAAGCCGTCTCGCCGTGGTCCCGCAGAAACGCACAGACGCCATCGTGCTCCGCAAGGGAGATCAAAGTCCGGCCCAGGCGCTTGTCGCCGATTTCGAGGCCGCCCGCGACATCAAGGGCATGATCAAGGCGCTCGAAGCCATCGCCGCCGATATCGGTGCATTCGAAAACGACACGGACGCTCTCAAGCGTTTGCTCAAGGACATCGACGAGGGTGCGAAAAAGGCCGCCCGCGTCCAGCTTGCCCAGGCGCTGCAACTCGTCTCCGCCCGCGACGAGGTGATCGGTTCCTCCAAATCCCTGGAACACGATCCCGAGGCCGTTAGATTGGCCGATCTGCTCAGGTCCGTGGACTCCACGAAACTCGCCGAGGAAGCCGGTACCCTGCCGTCCGCCCGCCAGCGCGCGGTGTATGAGGCCTTCCCGGATGCCTACGGCGAGCGCTGGGTCGACAAGATGGTCAAGGTGTTCGACAAGGTCGGTGCCCGCGGCGTCACCGAGATCGCGCGCATTCTGTCTGATAGAAACGAGCTTCCGGCGCTCATCGATCACCTTCGCTCCGCCATCGCCCGCCGCGCGCTCGGCACCGACGCGCTGATCTGGGTCTGCCGCGAGCGGAAATCCGCGGCTTCCGAGGTGTTCAGCGCCGATGTCGGCGCTTCCGTCCTCAACCTGTTGGAGAACGACCACCTGTCCGACGGCCCTCGCACCACCTCGCGCCTCCAGAGTTTGTTAGGCGATGACAAGACGCTTCTAACGGACCTGGTCGAGATCATGGACGTGAACGAAGCGCGCAATTTCAGCCGCCGCCTTCTCGACTGTCCCGTCTTCGGTGATCTGGAGAAGAAGTCGCTGATGGCCCGCATCATCAAGTCCCGTCCGGAAACCGCCGAGCTCGTCAGCGGAGGGAACCAACGCCGCGAGGAAACCCTGCTCGTTTCCTGGGAAAGCCTCGAAAAGAAAAAGGCGGAACTCGACGATATCATCCGCAACAAGATCCCGCAGAACCGCGAGGACGTGAAGATCGCCAAATCCTACGGCGACCTCCGCGAGAACTTCGAATACAAGTCCGCCAAGGACATGGAGAAATACCTCGCCCACCGCCGCAACGCGCTGGACAAGGAGATCCACAACGCCCGCGGCACCGACTTCAAGGGCGTGGACGCCTCCAAGGTCAACGTCGGCACCATCGTCACTCTAACCGATGCCAGCGGAGCCGATGTCGAAATGACCGTGCTCGGCGCATGGGATTCGGATCCCGAGAAGAAACTCGTTTCCTACCTCTCGGTCGTCGGCAAGGCTCTCGTCGGCCGCGCGCCCGGTGAAACCGTCGAGATCCGC
>DAISZP010000179.1:0-10520 GCA_036824745.1 Luteolibacter sp. | reverse complement strand
GGGTGATGAAGCGGTTCTGGAGGTCGCCCAGCGCGGCGGCCTTGAGCTTGCGCTTCTCGTCGTCGGGTTTTCCGCTGGCGTAGAGGGTTTCGAGTTTTTTGCGTGTGGTTTCGATTTCCTGATAGAACTCCTCGCGTTTCACGAGGAGGGCTTCGTATTTGCGGAGATCGGCGCCGCGATGCTGGGATTTCAGCCAGCGTCTCACCCCTTCCTCGGCATAGGCGGTGGCCAGTGATTCGTTGAAATCAGTGTCACCGGCGCGGAAGAGGCGGCGGTGGGTGAGTTCGTGGAAGATGAGTTCGGCGAGGTCGATGTCCGAACCATGGACGAAGCAGTTCAATACGGGGTCGTGGAACCAGCCGAGGGTCGAGTAGGCATCCACTCCGTTGACCACGGCCTCATAGCCTTGTTTCTTGAGCTCGCGACCGGCTTTGAGGGCGTCCTCATCGTTGAAGAATCCGCGGTAATCAAGTTTCCCCAAGGTTGGATACCACCAGGTTTTCGGCTCCAGCGAGAACTCGGGTGCGGCGTAAAGCACCCAGGTCACATAGTCGCGGCCAAGGTCGGCGTAGGTGCCGTAACTTTCATCGCCGGGCAGCGAGAGGGTTTCCTTGGCGAACGTGCGGATGCCTTCGACGGCTTTCAATTGCCGCCGCAGCGCGGGATCGGTCTCCGGATCGGCGATGATGGGCTCGATGGGCCGGCTCTTGCGAAGAATCTCCATCTGCCCGCCGACGGCCTGCGAGTAGAACTCGACGGTTCTGCAGGATGGGAGAACCAGCAGGGCGATCAGCAGTATGAAAACACGGCGATGTGGCATGAATGGGTGAACCGGCACGAGTGTTTCACAGGACCGCGGCGGCGCAACGAGTTTCGGCACCGTCTGCGGTCTTGCCTTGGCTCCGCCCAACAGCGAGGCTCCGCCCATGAGCCAGGATGTGGTCGATCTGCTTCAACAACTCGTGCGGATTCCTTCCGTGAACCCGGACAACGCACCGGGCACGGCCGATACGGGGGAGGAAACTCTCGCCGTGTTTCTATCAGGCTGGCTGGAATCCATCGGCGCGAGGGTCTCGCTTGAGGAAATCCGCCCGGGCAGGCCGAACCTGATCGCGCGCTTCGCCCCGCTCGATGGCAGGCCGCGGATTTTGTTAGGGCCGCACCTCGACACCGTGGGCGTGGCCGGCATGACCGTGGATCCCTTCGGCGGAGAGATCCGCGATGGCAGGCTCTGGGGCCGCGGAGCATCGGACACAAAAGGCCCGATGGCTGCGATGTTGTGGGCCTTGCACGAAAACCGGGATCTGTTGGAAAACCTGCCGATCGCCGTGGATTTCGTAGGTTTCATGGGTGAGGAATCCGGCCAGTGGGGATCCAAGGATTTCGCGAAGAACCATGGCGAGGATTACACCTTCGCACTGGTGGGCGAGCCGACCTCGATGGAGATCGTGCATGTGACCAAAGGCTCGCTGTGGGCGACGCTGAGAACCACGGGAAAGGCCGTGCACAGCTCGATGCCGGAGCGCGGGGAGAACGCGATCCTCAAGCTGACCCGGGCGCTCGACCGGCTGGATTGCCACCTCGTTTCCGAACTCGCGGGCTTCACTCATCCCGTGCTCGGCCGCTCGACGATGAACGTGGGCGTGATCCGCGGCGGCTCGCGGCCGAACATCGTTCCGGATCTGGCGGAAGCCGAGATCGACATCCGCATCACCCCTTCCCTTACGGCATCCGGAGGCGCGCTGAAGCTGCTCAAGGACACCCTCGAATTCCACGACCTGCCGGTGGAGATCGTCAGTCCGCATGAGAACCCGCCGATGGACACGCCGGCGGACCATCCGGTGATCCGCAGGCTGTTAGCGACGGGCACGGACGTGAAACTCGCGGGCGCGCCGTGGTTTTCCGACGCGGCTCACCTATCCGCCGGCGGCATCCCAAGCATCTGCATCGGACCGGGATCGATCGATCAGGCGCACACGGCGGATGAGTTCATCGATCTCACAGCGCTGCGTGAGGGGGCGGAGTTTTTCACAAAGTTCGTGCGGGGGCTGAGGCACTGAACATGAAAAGGCCCCGCCCGGTTTCCCGAACGGGGCGCTGAGCCGAACCCTCACTTCACGGCTTGGAGTCGGCCGAAGAGCTTGGTGTTCGAGCCCTTCGGAATGGTCACAACGATGGAATCGGGAGAGGTTCCGTTTTCCGTCACGGCCACGGATCCAACCGAGGTCGCGGGGATCGCCACATCGGTCCAGCCCGTTAGATTGGAACCGTATTGGAAGACCAGCGTCACTTCGGCCTCGGATTCATCGGAACGGTTGAAGGAGAAGACGATGTTTCCGCCAACGGGGGCCACGGTGGGCAGCACCGAGGTGGAGGAGGCGAGCGGGTTTCCACCCAGCACGAACTCCAGCACGTTGCTGATGCCGTCGTTTTCAGGATCCATGGTGGAACCGTCATTGACGCCGACAGTCAGACCATTGGCGGCGGCCCAATTCGCATACTGCGAGCTGATCAGCGAGGTGTTCACATACAGGAGACCCGTGCTGGTGATCGCGGCGGTTTCGTTCGGAGCGCCGGATCCGATCGCACCGTAGATGCCATCGGCCTGAGCCACGCCGTCGATTTCGAACACGCCCACTCGGTCGCCGCCGGTGAAATCGAGGTTCAACGTGGCACCCATCGCGGCTTCGACGCTGATCGTGCAGGCATCGTCAAACACCGCGGCCTGAACCTTGAGCGCGCCTTCCATGACGTTGGTGCTACCAGTGGAAGTGTTTCCCGCGGCGAGGGTGACGATTCCACCTCCGGTTTTCTCGAAGCTACCGGTTCCCGCGACCACACCGCCGAGGGTGATGTTGAACGGATTCCCGGAGCTGTCCGCTGCCTTGATCCTGGAGAGGATGGTCCCGGTCACATTGATGGGAAGCGACGTGCTCCAATCCGCCTTGGCGGCGAGCGTGCCACCGTTCAGCCGGATTTCCGGCACGAAGCCGGTGCCGGTGGTGCCGACGACGATGCCACCGCCGCCGACGTAGAGTTCGCCCCCAAGGAGATTGATGAGTCCATTGCCGTTCAGGGCTCCCTTGCCCAACTGGACCCGTTCGACTTTCGCGACGCCGCTGCCGCGCACGATGAAAGCGGAACGTCCCTGCCAATCGCCACCGAGGACCACTCCGGAGTCCACCGCCGTGCCAGTGCTGGTGAACTCACCGCCGTTGATGTCCAGCATGGACCAGCGGTCTCCGTTGTTCTGTCCGACGGATACCGCACCCGCGACGTTGAGCGCGCCGCCATCCATGCGGGTGATGACGGTGGAGTTCGGTTGATCCGTAGCGGTTCCGATCCACAGGTTTCCGCTGATATCCACCTGCCCACCCACGATGTAGAGGTTTCTTTCGGCCGCGGCGGCATTCGGGCCGTTAGGCGTGGTGTTGGAGTTGATGTTCTCGAATGTGCGACCAAGGGCGATGGATGGCGCCGAGAGAAGGCCGTCGCTGACTTTGATCAGCGCGCTGGCATTGCTTCCGTTGCTTCCCGCCGCGGTGATCGCACCTGAGAAGGTTGCGGTGCCGCCGTTCACCTGAAGACCTCCGGATGAAACTCCGAAGTTGCCGGTCGAGACGGAAATCGAACCGCCGTTGACCGCGACTTGACCGTTGCCCGTGGTGGCGATCGAGTTGGCCGACACCATCCCCCCACCCGCTACGATCGCCAGAACCCCGCCGTTGGCCGCGGTGGTGCCGGTGTAGGTATTGGCCGCCGCAAGCGTGAGCGTGCCGGTTCCGGCCTTGGCGAGGGAGCCGCCGCCGCTCAGGACGCCGCTGTAGGTGGTGTTTTGGTTGTTGCCGCCCACCGTCAGCGCGACCGCCGCGGGGGTGGTGTTTTCAAGCACGAGGTTCTTGTTTCCAGACAGACCGCCGAGGGTGGCGGCGGTTTGAGTGCCGAAGGAGAGGTTACCCCCACTGGTCAGATAGTTCAGCGTGCTGTTCTGCAAACCGAGACTGTTCACCAGAGTGATGCTGCCAGAAGTGATGGAAGAGGATCCATTGAAGGTATTGGCGGCGCTGAGCTGGATTTCCCCGCCGCCCGTGACGTTGAGCGATCCCGTGCCGCTGATCAGATTGCTGAACAGGAACGCATCCGAGCGGGATATCACAAACTCACCGTTGTTGACGATGTTGCCGGTCAGCGTGCCGGTCGTGCCTCCGGAGCCGAGCTGCAGGCTGCCTTCCGAAATGGTGGTGTCTCCCCAATAGGCCCCTTCGTCGACGAGGGTGAGCTTGCCCAGACCCGCCTTGACCAGACCGGCGTTTCCAAACTCGCCGAACGCGTTCGCCAGCGTGACATCATTGCCGTTTGTGTTGAAGGTGACCGGATTATCTCCGAATGTAATCATACGATTGGAGATGTCCTGGGTGTTTCCACTGTCCCAAAGCAAGGTGGCTCCGGAAATGTTGAGATTTCCCGCACCCAGGCCACCGCTGGCGAATGTGGTGGTTCCGCCGTTCAAGGTCAGGAGCCCGCTGAAAGTATTGGATGCGGAAAGCACCAACTGCCCCGGACCGGGTTTTGTGAGCGTCCCGGCACCGGAAATCACGCCGCTGAACGTCAAGCTGTCAGCCGCGGAGGCGCTCGACAGTCCCGTGTTGGAGATAAGGTTGACAGGTGCGGAAATCACGTGGCTACCGCCATTGTTATTGATCGCGGCAGCACTGGCTCCGTTATTGATGGTCAAGGTTCCACCGCTTCCGGAGTCCACGGTGTAGCCGTTGGCCGCGCTGAGGAAGGTCAACGCTCCGACGGTCTTATTGCCATCAAGACTGATAGTGGATGGCGCGCTCAGGTTTTTCGTCAAATTGGCGGTATCACCGCTGCCATCGGGTACGCCGTTGGTCCAATTGGCTCCGGTTGCCCACGATCCGCTGGCATTTACGTCCCAATTGGTCACAAGACCGGCCGCTCCGATTGTCAGCTTCACGTTGCTGCCATCCGCACTGAACGCATAGGTGAAGCCGGGCTGCGGGTTTGCC
Organism: Luteolibacter sp.; assembly: GCA_036824745.1. Taxonomy (GTDB): domain Bacteria; phylum Verrucomicrobiota; class Verrucomicrobiia; order Verrucomicrobiales; family Akkermansiaceae; genus Luteolibacter. Next base: position 5,490 of record DAISZP010000179.1, on the reverse strand, counting down.
ACGCTGAGCGAGGAAACACCCGAGCCATTGATGGATCCGATGTAAGAGATCAGGTTGTATGTGCCGAGGTTGGTGAAAGGAATCGCCGTTCCCTCCTGGACAAGGGTGATCGCTCCGCCATTGATCGTAAGACCACCTGCGACGCTAACCGCCACCTGATCATTGGCCGGAGTGTTGTTGAACTCAAACGTGGCGGTACTTCCGGTGTCCAGGGTCAAACCACCCACCGTCAGAGTTCCCACCGCCGAATTTCCGGGTGCAAGCACGCCGCCCGAGGAGATCTGGGCGGTTCCGGCAGCCGATCCAGCGCCCCCCACTGTGGCGCCGGTGTTCACCGTGAGCGCCCCGGAGCCCACGGCCCCTGAGGCGTTCAGCAGGAGCGTGCCGCCATTGACGATGGTGCCTCCGCTGTAGTTGTTCGGGGACGAGAGCGTAAGTTTGCCGGCTCCCTTCTTCGTCAGGGAACCAGCGCTGCCCGAGGCGAACGCGCTGCCCAAGGAGATATCGAAGCCGTTCGTATCCAGCGAGGCCCCCGTGGAACCGATGACCATCGAGCGGACGGATGGATCGATGTTGGCGAGGAACTTGAACGTCGCGCCATTGCTTATGTTGATGGCGGTTCCCGCGCCGAGGTTGTTCATGGTGGTGACACCAAGGGTTCCACCGGTGATGTTGACCGGTCCTGTGAAGGTGCTGCCGGAAGTGGTTAGATCAAGCTCGCCGGGACCGGCCTGTGTGAATGACCCTGTGCCGAGAATGTTGTGGATCAGGGTGACCGTGTCCGAACGGCTGAAGATGAGAGAGGAATTGTTGGTGATGTCGCCGGATCCGGGAAATCCGCTGGCTCCGGAGGCTCCGAACTGGAGGGTCCCCTCGCTGATCCTTGTGCCTGCGGTGTAGCCGGCGTTGCCAGTCACGATCAGCTTCCCGGTTCCGGATTTGTGCAGGGTGGCGGTGGTCGAGCTTCCATTGGAGATCACGGCGCCGATGGTGAAGTCCGCCGCGCTGTTTTGGATGACGTTGAAGATATGGACCCCGCTTCCTGATGCACGGTTTGGACGAATAAACGCGTTGGTCCTACCGTTTCCGCCGATCGATCCTCCAGCACAGTTTGCGGTAACAAGAATCCCCCCGACAGTCGCCGTGCGGGAAGTCCCGCTATTGGCGATATCCATATTGTAAACCGTACTGGAATCAAACCGGATTGCATTGATCAGATTGGCGGCACCGATTACTCCGATGTTGCCCTGAATGTCGTTGATCACTCCAAAGGTGACGGCCGTGGTGGCCGGAGTGTAGGTTGCAGCGATGACATTGCCGGAGGCGTCCAGCGCTGCCCAATCGTTTGTCCCGTAAGTTCCCCACGCGTTGCTCTGCACATCGGCGAGAAGTGCGGATGCCGCTGAACCGAGTTTGATTGAACCGGTGGTGTTGAACTGCGCGACGCCCGGAACGTTGATCCCGCGGGTGGGCGCGGCGGCGGTGGTCACGGAACGCCCTGCGGGCACGTTCCAAATCTGTCTTCCAGCATCGATGGCGACGCCGCAGTTCAGAGTAAGGTTCTGAGTGGCTCCCACGAGAGAAATGCCGTTCCCGCCCAAGGTCAGCGTACTTCCGGCAGCGAAGGTGACATCGGATGCCGGACTCGTGAGATTGATGCCGCGCACCGTGCGGTTGGCACCCAAGGCGATGGCTGTGAGATTCAAGGTGGAGTTCGCATCAAAAACGACGGTCTCAGTGGTTCCGGGAAGTGCGCCTTCCACCCAGTTGGTGGTGGTGGCCCAGTTGGCGTCAGTGGCACCACTCCAGGTTTTGGCGGCATCGGCAGTGACCGCGAATGCCAGTGACGAGACGACCACGATGGTGGACCGGGTGAGCGGGGAAAACGCGGCGGCGAGGGAGCGGAATTTGGGTTTCATGGGATGGCGGGATGGCTTGGTGGGGTTTGTTTGAGAAATCGGGAACGCATGGGTGCGTTTCCTCGTTTACCCTGCCACTAAAGCCTTGTGGCAAAAACACGTCGACTACCCCAAGAGGAGTAAGCCATTCAATCGCCTCAGAATCAGCGGGTCCAAGCCCGCCCGCGCTGCCTCAGATCGGGCGGCGGGAGTCCTCTTTGGAATCCCGGAATTTCATCGCGGCCTCGGTGCGCGAATGCACGTGGAGTTTCTCGTAAACCCGGCGCAAATGGACCCTAACAGTCTCCACGCTGATGTCGAGTCGGTCGGCGATCTCCTTGTTGGCGAGGCCTTTTGTCAGGTGCTCGAGAATCTCGGTTTCGCGCTTGGAGAGCTTCACATCCTCGGTGGTGCTCGCCTTCACCGGCTGATGGAATGCCTCCACCACGCGGCGGGCGATCTCGGCACTCATGGGAGCGCCGCCGGAGCGCACGTCGCGGATGGCCTGGCGCACTTCCTCGGGAGTGGAACGCTTGAGGAGGTATCCGGAAGCGCCGGCCTTGAGCGCGGCGAAGATCTGGTCGTGATCCCGATAGACGGTGACCATGATGACCTGCAACTCCGGCAGGTGATGCTTGATGCGGGCCGTGGCCTCGATGCCGGACATGCCCGGGAGATTGATGTCCATCAGCACGACCTGCGGACGGAAGGCGTCGATTTTTTTCAGTGCCTCCTCCGCCGAGGTCCACACTCCGAGGCAGCGGAAATCGGAAGCGGACTCGATGATCTTGCGCAGGCCGTTGGCGAGCGCGGAGTTGTCTTCCACGATGACGACATCGATGATCGTTTCCTTGGGAGCAGGCATGAGGGTTAAGAACCGGGTTTCAAAAGATCGTGCAAGGGCAGAGTGAGGAAAACCACGGTGCCAAGACCGCGGTGCGTCTCGATACGGCAGTCGCCGCCCGCCTCGTTCATGCGCGAGCGCAGGTTGCCAAGCCCGTTTCCACCGGAGGCATAGTCCGGCTCGAATCCCTTGCCGTTGTCCTGGATGCGGATTTCGAGAACTTGGTCCCGGATGCGGATGTGGAGGCTCACAAGGGATGCCTTGGAGTGTTTGACGATGTTGTTGAGGGCTTCGCGCGCGGCGAGAAACACCCCGTGCCTCTTCACCGCCACCAGCGGGAGATCCGGGATATCGTCGGTCACATCCAGCCTCAAAGGCATGCGGGCGATATCGAGGAACTCACGGGCGAAGGCGGCGAGGTAGTCCACCAGGGATCGCAACGTGTCCTCGCGAGGATTCACGGCCCAGACGATCTCATCGAGACCGCTGACCACGTGTTTGGCCTTGTTGGAAAGTTGTTCGAGGGAGGGCTGGAGCGGAGTCTTGTCCGCGTCCTCCGCGGCGAGCGCGGCGAGGATCGAAATTTCCGTTAGACTGGCCCCGAGGTCGTCGTGCAGATCACGGGCGATTCGCGAGCGCTCGGATTCGCGCGCGTTGCGGATCTTGAGCGTCTGGATGCGCGCTTTCATGCGCGAGCGGGCTCCGAACCATCCCGCGCCGGTGGCCACGGCAAGCACGAAAAGCCCGGCTGTCAGATAGAACCACGGGGTTTCCCAGAAGTGGGGTTTCACGACGATGGAGACGCGCGCGGGCGCCACGCTGCGGATGCCGTCGCCATTCACCGCCATCACTTCGAACGAATAGTTTCCCGGCGGCACGGCCTCGAAGGCGGCCACCCGCTGGTTGCCGAGCTCGCGCCACGAATCATCCCGCCCGGTAAGTCTCGCGCGGTAGGTGGTTTTTTCGGGCGCGCTGAAGTTGAGTCCCACGAAACGAAACTCCAGCCTCGCGGTTCCGGGCTCGGTGACCAGCGGCGAGGACTGCCACGGGTGCGAAACGCCGTTGATCCTAACAGACTCCAGATAGACCGGCGGCGGCACCTTGTTGCGCTCGACGAGATCCGGCCTCACACGGACCAGTCCGGCCCCTGTGGGAAACCACAGCCGGCCATCCCGCGAGCGCCAGCCCGCGGGTTGGAATCCGCCGATGCATTCGCGCGAAGGCATGCCGTCCGTATGATCGAGCCGCAGCCAGTGGGGATTGACCGCACCCTTGCGCGAGCCATCTAACAACTCTTTCCTCTCCACCCGGATGATGCCGCCGAGCGAACCGAGCCAGAGGTTTCCCCTGCCATCGCCCAACACGCAGGTGAGCCTGGGCTCCGGCAGCCCTTCGTTCACGCCGAATCCCCGCCACTCCTTTCCGTTCCATAGAAACAATCCGCTGCCGAGCGTGGTGACCCACACCTCGTTTTCCGTCACCGGCAGGATTCCCGAGATCCACTGGTGTCCCATGACCTCGGGAGCAGCCATGAGCCTGAAGCCGTTCCTGTCTCCCAACCAGATCCTGCCATTCGCGCTGCCCGCGATGATGCGGCCTCCCGGAAACGGCTGCACCACCGAGAGGTCGGTGGGCTCGATCCCGTCCGCCTTGCCGAACTGGCGGACGTTTTCCCCTTCCAGCGAAACCAGTCCCTGCATGCCGCCGAACCAGAGCGTGCCCGACGAATCCTGCGCGATGGAGCGGACCTTGGAGGGAACCTGCGTCCTGGAAAACTGCGGAGCAAACACATCGCCCGCCTTGCGCAGATAGACACTGCCATCCCGCGACGCGACCCAAAGCTGCGAATCCGCATCCTCGAACAAGGCCGCCGCCGGGCGGAAATACCGCGACGTGGAGAACTCGATGTGCCGCATGCCATCCTCCGACCACTTTGTCAGTCCGCCGCGGCGGTTGGCGATCCACCAGACGCCGGAACGATCCTCCAACAACGCCGAGCAACCCAGATCGCTGATCTCCGGATCCACCTCTAACAACTCCACCCGCGCGTGGCGGACGCGGGCGAGTCCGTTGATCGGCGAGGCCACCCAGACATCCCCTTCCCTGTCGAGAAACAGTTCGTTCACCCCGTAGTTCGTTCCGCGCTGGGGGAAGTTCACCACCACATCAGAGCGGCCATCCTCCGTAATGACGAGTTCTCCGGAAGGCCTGGAAGTCCAGATGCGGCCGGTGCGGTCCTTGAGCGTCGGCGCGCTTTCTTTTTCAAACACTCGTCCGCTCGCCGCGCGGATCTTCAGATCCTCATCAAACAAGGCCTGCACCTCCGGCGTGGGCACCACTAGGCTCACCGTCTCATCGGCCCCCAGCTTGCCGATCTCCCCACCTTTCTTGTAAAACACGGTTCCCGCGGGATCCTCCGCGACTTGCGCGACCAGCGGCGGGTTGGGAAACCGGGAGTTTGCCACGATCCTTTCCATCCTTCCCTCCCGGATGCGGAACAGCCCGCCCTGATAGGTCGCCGCGAGCACGTCTCCGCGCGAGGTCGCGAACAATCGGAAAAACGCCAGACGGAAACGCCTCAGCTCCTCATCCGGCTCTATCAGCTCGAAATCGAATCCATCAAACCTCGCCACCCCTTCCGCAGTGGCCACCCACAGATAGCCATCGCTCGATTGCACCACCGAGCGCACCACGTTTCCCGGCAGGCCGTCCTGCGATTGCCAGACACGCACCACCACGCCCGATGAC
>DAISZP010000178.1:0-10529 GCA_036824745.1 Luteolibacter sp. | reverse complement strand
CCGAAACGTTACGCGGCTTTGTTGGTGCCGGCGTTCACCTTGCAGCTCGCGGAGGATCCGGCGGTGGCTCTGGCGCATTGGAGCACCTGGCTGGAACCGGGAGGCGGTCTCTATCTGACGGTCTTCACGCCGCTTGCCGAGCTGAACGGGGATCTACCGGAAAACGAGTGGTATCCGGATCACCAGGGGCGCTTGCCGGATGGGCGGATCGGTTTTCTGGAAACCCGTCACCGGCTGGACGAGGAAAACGGGCTGCTACATCGGGAGCATCGATACCGGATCGAGGGAGAGGCGGATTCCCTGCACGAGTCCCGCCAGACGATCCGCTGGATGGAGCACCCGGAATGGCTGGAACTATTGGAAACCTCGGGATTTCAGGTGCTGCGCTGCTATCCGGAATTCGATCCCGGGCTGTATGAAAAAGAGAACGGGCTGGAGGAATGGAGCGGGATCATGACTTACGAAGCGGTCCTCCGGATGGAAAATCGGTGATTTTTCATGAAAGAAATCCAAATCGACAATCTTGACTGGCAGGCCAAGCCCGCCCTATGACCCTTGCTGTGCCAAGGATCTTCACCCTCTTCGCCACCTTTGCCGTCACATCCGCCGTTTACGGCCAAACCTGGGAGCGGGAGGATGTCGGCTTCAGCGACATCCAGAGCCGGGCGCGCGATCTGGCGAACAAACCCTACGTCGCCCCCAATCCGGACGTGCTGCCGGGGTGGATGAAAAACCTGACCTACGACCAGTATCGGGACATCCGCTTCAATCCGAACCAGGCACTGTGGGCGGCGGACAATCTGCCCTTCCGCGCGATGTTTTTCCATCCGGGCTATCTCTATCGGGAGCCGGTGACGCTCAATGAATTCACCAGCAGCCACCAGCAGCAGATCCGTCTGGCGGAGGGATTCTTCAACTACGGCCCAAGCGTGCAGAAACACGGCGAGCTGCCGCCGGACGGAGGGTTTGCCGGATTCCGCCTGCATACCCGGCTGAACAACCCGGATGTGTTTGACGAGTTGATCGTGTTTCAAGGCGCCAGCTACTGGCGGGCGCTCGGCCGCAACCAGCGATACGGACTCTCGTCCCGCGGACTGGCGGTGGACACCGGTGTGGAAGGAGTGACCGAGGAGTTTCCCAGCTTCCGCGAGTTCTGGCTGCGCAAGCCGGAGGGCGAGGAGACGAACGCCCGTTTCTACGCGCTTCTCGACGGACCGTCCTACGCTGGAGCCTATGCGTTCAAGGTGCTTCCTGGAAACGAGACGATCGTGGAAGTCCGGGCGGTGCTCTTCGCCCGCCGCGCGGCGAAACGATTGGGCATCGCGCCCATTTCCAGCATGTTCTGGTTTGGAGAAAACTCGCGCCGCCGCTTCGATGACTTCCGCCCCGAGGTGCACGATTCGGACGGGCTTGCGATCCGCATGGCCTCCGGCGAACGGATCTGGCGGCCGATCAGCAACGACACCGGCAAGCTGGAGTTCAGCTTTTTCGAAACCGAAAAGTGCGCCGGTTTCGGCTTGCTTCAGCGCGACCGTCGTTTCAGCGCCTATGAGGACAACGAGGCGAATTATCACCAGCGCCCGTCCTTGTGGATCGAGCCCACCTCCGATTGGGGCCCGGGAAAAGTAATGCTGATGGAAATCCCCACCACCAACGAACTATCAGACAATACGGTGGCCCTGTGGGAGCCCGCCCACACGCCTCAGGTCGGGGAACGCATCGAGTTCGCCTATCGCCAGCATTGGACGATGGACCCCGATCCGTCCCAAGCCGGCGGCCATGTGGTGGCCACCCGCAGCGGTGTGCATGACTGGCAGCCCGAGCAACGCACCGTGGTCATCGAGTTCGCCGGAACGCCGCTGAACCAGAAGGAGGAAACGCCGATCACCGCCAACGTCGAGGCCACCGGCGCGAACGCGGAAAAGATCAAAATCCACGCGGTCACCGTGCAGGAGCTGCCGGAAGAACGCTGGCGTGTCGCGTTCCAGATCGCTCCCGCCGCCGAGGGCGGAAAACTCGCCGACTGCGGCCCCGTCGAACTCCGCGCCTGCCTGAAACGCGGCGATAATTTCCTCACAGAAACATGGGTCCACCGCGTCACTCCCTAGACACGCTCCGCCCGCTCAGCGAGGACGAGCTCACCGAGTGGGAAGAAGCTTATGCCGCCGTGGAGGCCTACCTCCAGGCACTGCGCTTGCGGAACCGCCTGCTCGTCGCCGAGCTCGTGCGCGGCATACTCTGGCGCGCCTCCGCCCGCCGGGTGAACGAACCGGAAAAACCCGCGCGTCTTCTCGCGATGGAGGAGGCTCTATCCGAAATCGCCGAATGGACGCAGGACGTGCTCGACGTGCCGCTGGAGAACCGCCGCCTCGCCGCGCGCGGTCGTCTCGCACTTCTGTTAGCCGGCATGCCGGACCAATGGCAGGGCGTGTTCCTGACACCCGCGCCGTGGCCGCCCGCCTTCGTGGAGGCGATGAAAAAATCCTACCTCGCCGCGGGTCCGCGCTTCGCCGCGCTGACGATGGTGCCGAAGCCGCTTGAGCTGAACGCGATCGGCAGCGGCGCCGCGCAATGGTGGGAAACCATGGACCGCAAACCGATCGTGCGGATCATGTTTTCGGGAACCGTCCTGTTCATCGCCGCGCTCGCCGCCTGGTATTTTCTATGGGCCTGATGGAAACCACCCACCAACATCCCCCGGCGGTCAAACCGTTCTACGGCAAGTTCGGCACCTTCCTGCGAAGGCTCGTCTTCTTCGGAAGCGTGGCGCTCGTGAACATCGCCGCCACCTTGTGGCTCGCCGATCTTTTCGTGCGCATGAGCTTCCAGCGCGCCCAGGTGCCGCCGTTGATCGTCTTCGCGATCCTCAACGGACTGCTCACCCTCGGATCCTTCCATGCGATCTTCGGTGCCTTCGATATCCTGTTAGGCCGCCGGCGCTCGGTTAGAATCTCCAAGCTCGCAGAGGGGAAATCCGGCCCGCTCCGGATGCGCCATGCCGTGGTGATGCCCGTTTACAACGAGGACAGCACGAAAACCTGCGCCCGCATCGAGGCGATCTACCGCTCCATCGAAGCGACCGGACACCTGGATTCATTTGATTTCTTCATCCTGAGCGATACCCGGGACCTCGATCTCTGGGTGCAGGAGGAAACCGCCTGGACCAACCTCTGCCGCAAGCTTGAAGGCTTCGGCCGCATCTACTACAGGCGCCGGAAAACCAACGAGAACCGCAAGGCCGGCAACATCGGCGACTTCGTCCGCACCTGGGGCGGCAGCTATGAAGCCATGCTCGTGCTCGATGCGGACAGCCTGATGGACGGCGGGGACATCGTGAAGATGGCCCGCGTGATGGAAGACTACCCGCGGCTCGGCATTCTCCAGACACCGCCGAAACTGATCCGCGGCTCATCGGTTTTCACACGCCTCCAACAATTCGCGATGCGCCTCTACGGCCCGCTTTTCATCCGCGGGCTGAACTTCTGGCAGCTCGGCGGCGGCAGCTATTGGGGCCACAACGCGATGATCCGCCTCAAGCCCTTTTCCGAGTTCTGCGAACTGCCCGCTTTGCCAGGCCGCGAACCCTTCGGCGGCCGCATCCTGAGCCACGACTTCGTGGAAGCCGCACTCATGGTGGCAGAGGGCTGGGAAGTCTGGCTCGCATGGGACATCGAGGGCACCTACGAGGAAGCCCCGCCCACGCTGGTGGACCACCTGATCCGCGACCGCCGCTGGATGCAGGGAAACCTCCAGCACATGTGGCTCATCTTCGCACGGAGACTCCCCTTCCCCACGCGGATGCACTTGTTCATGGGCATCATGGCCTACCTCGGTGGTCCGCTCTGGTTCCTCTTCCTCATCCTCAGCACCTGGATCGCCTATGACCGGACCAGCAGCGGACTGAGCAGCCTGCCGCCTCCGTCATCCTACGCCCACAAATGGTTCGGTGTCACCGCCGGCGAACAAACGATCATCCTGACATTGGTCATCTTCGCGTTGCTGTTCCTTCCCAAGATCCTCGCGGTCACCTTCGGCATTCTCACACCCGGCACGCGCCGCTCGTTCGGCGGCGGTTTCCGGATCCTGATAGGCTCGCTGATGGAATCGATCGTCTCCATGCTGCTCGCCCCCTGCATCATGGCGGCGCACACGCTCATGGTGCTGAGTTTCTTCCTCGGCCGCGCCGTCGGCTGGGGAAACCAGAACCGCGAGACCGACGGCACGAGCTGGGGCGACGCGCTGCGTTTCCACGCCTTTCCCACACTGCTAGGCATCGCATGGACCTACCTGGCCATCGTCATCGGAAACAATTCCAAGGGCGCGGGCGGTTTCGCGATGCAATACGCGTTCGCCTTGTGGATGACGCCCATCCTGTTAGGCCTCACGCTCGCCGCACCGGTCTCGGTCTGGACCAGCCGCTCCCGCTACGGCAGGGCCCTGGCCCGCAACGGAATCCTCTCCACTCCGGAAGAGCTCAATCCTCCCGAGGTCATGAACCTGGCCGATGAGGCGAATTCCGCGCTCGATCCCGCGCTCGACGCCGCGTCCGAGCACCGCCGCGGCGTCGTCGCCGCCATCGTGGATCCTTACGTGAACGGCGTGCACGTCTCGCTGCTCGATCAATCCGAAATCTCACCCTCCGGCGAGGCGCTGGCCGAGCGCTGCCTCATGCTCGGTCCTTCCGGTTTGTCAAAAAACGAGCTTTCCGAGCTACTCTACCTTGCCCCTGCGATGCTGCTCATGCACCGTGCGGTGTGGCTGCGCTCCGCCGAGGGCATCCATTCCGTCTGGACCCAAGCCGTGGAAAGCTACCGCCGGCGCCTCGACCAACCTCCGACTTCCGAACTCACCTAACCCTGACCGACCGATGTTACAGATAAACCCCGACCTATCGGACCTCGTGGCCGATGCCTCCACCGGACTCTCCACCAAGCTCCAGTCCAAAGCCACCATCACCGCCGCCGCACCGGGCCGCGTCAATCTCATCGGCGAACACATCGACTACTGCGACGGCTTTGTCATGCCCTTCGCGATCGACCGCTACATCGTCATCGCCGGCTGCGCCAACGGCACCTCGCAAGCCCGCATCGCCACCGCGCTGAGCGACGAAATCGCCACGCTGGATCTATCCGTTCCGCAGCAACCGAGCGATCCCAAGTGGGCGAACTACCTCCGCGGCGTGATCCGCGGTTTCCAGGACCGCGGCTATCACATTCCCGGCTTCGACGCCTACATCCTCTCCTCCGTGCCCGGCGGCGCGGGTCTCTCCTCATCCGCCGCCCTTGAGTGCGCCACCGCCACCTTCCTCGAAGGCCTGCTCGACACCCATCTGGACACCAAGGAAAAGGCCCTGCTCTGCCAAAAGGCCGAGCATGATTTCGCTTTCGTCCCCTGCGGCATCATGGACCAGTTCGCCTCCGCCTTCGGCAAGGCCAACCGCCTCGTCCTCATCGACTGCCGCTCCGGCGAACCGGAACTCGTCCCCTTCGAAAACCCGGACCTCACCGTGATCATCGCCAACACCATGGTGCACCACGAACTCTCCGATGGCGGATACGCCGCGCGCCGAAAGCACACCGAGGACGGCCTCGCCATCCTTGGAAAACCTTCGTGGCGCGACGTCACCGCCGAGGACGTCCAGGCGAACTGGAGCAAACTCGGCGATCCCGTGAACCGCCGCTCCCGCCACGTGGTCGGAGAAATCGCCCGCACCAAGGATGCCGCCGCCGCCCTCGCCCGCAATGATTTCGAAGCCCTCGGGCCGCTCATGGCCGCCAGCCACGATTCCCTGCGCGACGATTTCGAAGTTTCCTGCAAGGAACTCGACATCATGGTGGAAATCGCCCGCCAGATCGGCCGCAGCGGCGGAGTGATCGGTGCCCGCATGACCGGGGGCGGATTCGGTGGCTCGACCGTCACCCTCTGCGAATCCGCGAAGGCCTCGGAAATCGCCGCGACACTGTCGTCGGAATACGAGAAAGCCACCGGTATCAAGCCGCAAATCTTCGCCTCGAGGCCCTCTCAAGGAGCCCACCTCGTGCGCTGAAATCCGGGTTTCTCCGGGAAATCCCCGCTCTTCAAGACCGCCACCCTCACCCGGTGGCGGTCTTTTTTGTGCCTCCTACGCGATTTTTACCGATTTCCAGCTTTTCGCGATGATTAGGAAACGTTAATTACCACCCATTCACTCCACCCACCGCCACTCGCGGTTTCCCCTCCCCTGCATGAAACACACCCTCTGCCTCCCTGTCGTCGGCTTCCTGTGCTGCGCCCCGTTCGCAAGCGCCGCCAACATCATCGACTCGATCTACGGCATCGGCGCGGGCAGCTTCGAGATTCCCGATCCCAATATCACGGACTACGACACCTTCACCGCAGGTTCCACCGCCATGGCGGGCTGGACCGTCGGCCAGGCGAGCATCGACTGGGTCCACCAAAGCATCTGGACCTCGTCCAACGGGAAATATTCCCTCGACATGAACGGCACCGACTTCACCGGACCTGATGCGCCGGAAGTGGGGAGCGTTTACACCGTCATCCCCACCACAGCGGGTTCCACCTACCTGATCAGCTTCGATGTCTCCGGATACCTCAGTTACGGAAACTCCACCAATCCCAAGGAAATGGACGTCTCGGTGGAAGCGGTGAACATCTCCAACATGCTCACCGAGATCCATCGCGAGCAGGTTCTTTACACGTCCACTTACACCGGCAGCGTCACGCCCCTCCTGCTCGATTGGTCTACACGCTCCTTCACCTTCATCGCCACCGAGGCGAACACCCGCATCACCTTCATCTCCAAGGTCACCAACAACACCTCGGGCATGATCCTCGACAACGTTTCCGTCGAACTCGTCCCCGAACCCGGTTCCGCCGCCTTGTTAGGAGCCGCGGGTCTCATGCTCCTCGGTCGCCGCTCGCGGCGTTGAACCGCCACCATTCCACTTGGCGGGTGCGTCGCGACGCTCCATGGTTCCGCGCATGACGCGCTTCCGCCCTTGCATCGACCTCCACCAGGGAAAGGTGAAACAAATCGTCGGCGGCAGCCTGCGCGACGAAGGGGACGAACCGAAGGAGAACTTCGTTTCCGACAAGCCGCCCGGCTGGTTCGCGGGGAAGTTCCGTGACGACGGTCTCACGGGCGGCCACGTGATCAAGCTCGGCCCGGGCAATGACGAAGCGGCCCGCGAGGCCCTCGCCGCCTGGCCCGGCGGCCTCCAGATCGGCGGCGGGATTTCCGCGGCCAACGCGAAGGAGTGGCTGGATGCCGGAGCAAGCCACGTGATCGTGACCTCGGCGCTGTTTGATTCCAGCGGCCGGTTTCTAGCAGAAACATTGGACCAACTTGTGAAAGCCATCGGCGCGGACAAGCTGGTGATCGATCTTTCCTGCCGCCGCACGGCCAGCGGCTGGACGGTGGCGATGAACCGCTGGCAGACGCTCACCGAGCTGGATGTGACGCCGGAAACGTTGAACCGCCTCGCGCCGTTCTGCGCCGAGTTCCTCATCCACGCCGCCGATGTGGAAGGCCTCTGCCGCGGCATCGATGCGGAGCTGGTGGAATTGTTAGGAAACTGGGGCAAAATCCCGGTGACCTACGCCGGCGGCGCGGCGACGATGGACGATGTGCTTCTCGTCGAGAGCGCGGGCCACGGCAAGGTGGACGTCACCGTGGGCAGCGCGCTGGATTTGTTCGGAGGAAACGGGGTCTGTTATGACGAACTAACGGCGTGGAACCGGCGCCCGGTTTCCAGCCGCGGTTGACCGCGCTCACGCATCGTCGATTCCGTCTAACAAACCGACCAGTCTCCGCCGCTGTGGAGCCAGCCATCGGAAGTAACGGATCGCCATTCCGAGGCCGCTGGCAAGCAGCGCACCACCGAAGAACACCATCAAACAATCCAGTTCGCGAGGCGACAGCTTGCCCGCGGTTAGAAGCTGCCGGCCGGTCACGAAGAGGATCGGAATGAGGATGACCCACAAGGCGGCCACCCACTTCAGATTCCGCTGTTCGGCGCGGGTCGAAACGAGGGCCGCGCGAAACGATTCGGCGACGGGTGTTTCTCCGCTGGATGGGGAGACCGGAGGTTTCAGATAGCGCCGCAGGAAATGGATGGCGAATACCCACGGCACGAGCAGCAAGGGAAACACCGCCCACTCGATGGAAGGGCTGAGTTTTCCGTCGGCGAGGTTTCCAACAACGAGCACGCTGATCACCGTGAGCCAGGCGAAGGTGACGATCAGCCAGATCGACTGGAATCGACGGCGGCGGATCAGTTGCCTAACAAAGAGCCGGGCCAGACGCTCTTGTTCCGGGTCCGGCGCTTGGTTCGATGGCGAGTTCCAGAGGCTTTGGATTTCATTCAGGTTCATGGTCTTTTTCTCTCAGGGTTTGGGTGAGTTGGTTTTTGATGCGGTTGAGTTTCACGCCGACGTTGCTCTCGGTCAGCCCGAGGACTCCGGCCATTTCCCGATAGGACAATCCGTCGAGAAACAGGAGGATCAGCGAGCGGTCCAGCGGCTTGAGCGCGCGGATCGCCGCGTAAAGCTCCGCCAGCCGCTCATCGGTGCCGGTTTCCCCGGTGATGGCCTCTTCCGAGGGCGACTCGTTGCCGAAACGCTCGACGCGCTGGCGGTAATTCCTCTCTGTGCGGGTCCATAACAGGGCGGCATTGTGGCAGACGCGGTAGAGGTAGGTGCAGGCCTTTGCCTGCTCCCGGAACGAAGGGACGGATTTCGAAACGGCCAGCAGGACTTCCTGCCGCAGGTCATCGCAATCAGTGCCCGCGGCGAAACCATTCACCGCATGGTGGATGATCCGGCCGTGTTCCTGCAGCCAGTCGGTGAATCGTTGTTGTTGTGCGATGAGGTCCACGTTCGTTCTGTGTCATAGGAAGCAGCAGGGCGGGATTTCTTACAAACCTTCCCGGCGGGACGGCATTTCATGACCGTGACTCAAGGCGACGGAATCCTCGTAATGAGCGAGTTCCAAGACATTACGGTTTTCCTGAGGGAAAGCGGTTGCAGGTTGCGGCGGCACTGTCTTTACTCCTCGTCCGTGCCGCAGTTGGAACCCTATGCAAACCCTGATGGAGTGGCGCTGGATCGTGATTTCCTGCGATCGGTTTTCCAGTCCATGCTCAAATCACGGATTCTGGAAAACAAGCTGTCCAGCCTCTACAAGGCGGGAAAAATTGTCGGCGGCGTCTATCTCGGCAAGGGTCAGGAGGCAGTGAGCGCCACGCTCGGCACGGCCCTGATCCAGGGATTGGACTTTTTCGCCCCCTTGATCCGGGATCAGGCGGGACGCACGGCTTTCGGTGAGCCCTTGATCGACTGCACGCGGACCTATCTGGGATCGGCGCTCGGCCCGATGCGCGGCCGGGATGGAAACATCCACCGCGGCCGCCCGGACAAGGGGATGCCGGCGATGATTTCACACCTCGGCGCGCAGGTATCCGTGGTGGCGGGCATGCTTTTCGCAAAACGCCTGCAAGGCACGCTCGACGGCCGGGTGGGCGCCACCTGCATCGGCGACGGAGCGACATCGACCGGAGCGTTTCACGAGGGCTTGAACCTCGCCGCCGTCGAACGCCTGCCGATGGTGGTCGTGGTGGGAAACAACCAGTTCGCCTACTCCACGCCGAACCACCGGCAGTTCGCGTGTTCCGATCTGGTCGAGCGCGCGAGGGGCTATGGCGTCCACGGTTACTCGGTGGATGGAACGGATCTGCTCGCCTGTGCCTCGGTGATCGGCGGGGCTGTGAACCGCGCCCGGGCGGGAGAAGGGCCGCAACTGGTGGTCGCCCACCTGCTGCGCCTAACAGGCCATGGCGAGCATGACGACGGATTCTACGTGCCGATGGAGGCGCGCAAAGGCCACTACGGCCGCGATTGCATCGAGGTGGCCATGCGCCAGCTCGTGGAGCACGGCATCGCCGGCGTCGACGAGATCCTGGCGTGGCAGGACGAGTTCGCCGACGAAGTGCAGCGCGCGGTCGCCCAAGCCCAGCAGGAACCGGTGCCGGATCCCTATCAGGAAAGCTGGACGGCACTGTCCACACGGTTTCCCATCAGCCTCGCGAGCTGCAACCCCCAATCTACGAATCCGTGAGCGTGACCTACATCGATGCGATCCGCGAGGCGCAGAAAACCTTGCTGCGCGAGGACCCGCGCGTGTTCCTCTACGGCCAGGACATCGGGCTCTTCGGCGGCGCGTTCAAGGCCACCAAAGGGCTGGCCGAGGAGTTTCCCGGGCGGGTGTTCGACAGCCCCTTGTCCGAGGACGCGATGATCGGCCTCGCGGTGGGCGCGGCGATCGAGGGCATGCGGCCCATCGTCGAGATGCAGTTCGCGGATTTCTCTTCGATCGCCTTCAACCAGATCGTCAACCAAGCGGCCACGCATTTCTATCGAACCGGCATGCCGATTCCGATCACGGTTCGCCTGCCCTCCGGCGGCACCGCCGGCTCGGGACCATTCCACAGCCAGAGCATGGAGGGCATCTACGCCCAGTATCCGGGGCTGGT